>JAFGSR010000161.1 GCA_016934515.1 Sedimentisphaerales bacterium | reverse complement strand
TTCCATGATATAATAGCGGCTGTAATAGACCATGGCGGGTGAAATGGCGGTGAACAGGGCGGCGGCCAAAGCGGCGATGCGGCCCAGGCCGTGAGCGAGGGGCCAAAGCAGGATTATCAAAGCGGCACCGAAGAGGGCGGGGATGATTCTGATGGTGAATTCGTCCAGGTCGGCGAAGGTATCGGCGGAGTTCAGCCAGGCGACGGGCAGGGTGAAATAATGCAAAGCGGGGCCGTGGAATTCGTAGGGGTCGTAGCGGTAGGGGATTCCTTCGAGATGTTCGCCGAGTTTGTAGGCGTGGACGGCTTCGTCGGTGTGCAGGGGACGTTTGTCCAGATGCGTCAGTCGTAAAAACAGAGCACCGGCAAAAAGCACCAGGAGCAGCAGGCGAAAATATAAATTCGATCTGGCCATTGAATTTCATTATCAGAATACGGCAATCAGAATCAATCGGCAACTGCAAAATTGAAGCCGGTTCGAGTGAGGAGCAATTGGCCGGCAAGTCTAAAAAAAACACCTCCCGGAGCGTTTTCAGTCCGAGAGGTGCGAGTTTTATTTAGGTTAACAGTTTATTTACCGAAGATTTCGATTTCGGTGTAGTGGTTCAGGTCATTGGAGGTGTTGCCGTTGCTGTAGAAGCGGACGTATTGAGCTTTGACGCCTTTAACTGGGATCAGTTTACCTTCGGCGGTTTCGACGTAATGCATGTCCTGGCCGATACCCAGGCCGGAGGAGTTGTCGATATCGTTATTGAAAAGGGTGCGGACATTGCTGATGAAATCGGCATCGTCAGCAACCTGGACCACGACATCTTTATAGATCTGTCCCTGACGGTGGTAGTGCCAGATGACGATGGCGTAAATTTCGGCGGGTTTTTCCAGGTCGATCTGAAGCCATTGTTTACCGGGTCCCAGTTCAACCCAACTGCCGTCGATACCTTCTTTATCGCCGTCATCAGCCTGTTCCAGATCACCGATGATGGGTTCGTCATCACTGCTGGCAACGGGCTTATTCAAAGAAAGCAGCGTGACACCCTGGGGTACCTGCAGCAAAGGCCGGGCTTTACCCAGGGGTTTTTCAAGATTTTCGATATTGATGTTGGTAGGAGTACCGACAAACATAGGTTTGGGAAGCTTGATTTCCAGCGGAACCAAGTCGGTTGCACCGGTGGGTTGTTCAGTGGTTCCGGCGGATTGTTCAGTGTCTCCGGCGGGTTGCTCTTCGGTTCCGGCGGGTTGTTCGTCGGCTTTTTCTCCATCGGTTTTGGCTTTTGCCCCGCCGCAACCGCAGTTTTCCCCACAGCCGCAATCTTTGGTGTCGGTAACTTTAGGATCCGAGGAGTTATTGGCAGATTTCTTACATGAGGGCACCATCAGCATTAACGCGACCAACCCAACAACAAAAAGACTTAAAATAGCTTTGTTTTTAATCATGGTTAAATTCCTTCTAAAAGCGGCCTTAATTCCAGTAAATACAGAAAGTCATTATATTTTCCATTATTAGATTGTCAACAGATTTTCTGAGCCACGGTTGGTGGAACTGCATCAAGAGAATCAGATAGCTAGAAATCGGCTAAAAGGGGTCATTTTCGTGAAAACAAAAGGGGAGGGGAGGCGGCTATTTGCAGCATTTTTTTATTCGTAGCTTCCGGATTTTCGCCTGTTTGGGAACGAAGAAGCTTGTTTTTAGCTCAAAATATCTGTTTTGTCATGCCGTCAGTTTTTTTTGATGCACCCGTAGGCGGCCCAAAAGGACCGCCTACGGGAAAATCTGCTGTTTAGTAAGCTGCTACAGGAGCAGACACCTATAAATTGAGTACTTTATCCTTTGAATAGAAGGGCAATAGCTATCGCACCCAAGGCGGTCAGCACGCAGGGTACGAGGAAGATCGGTCGCCATTGGAATTTGTCTTCCTTTTTGAAATGATCCATCACCACGCCGGTAAATTGAGTACCCACGAAAAAACCGAATCCTATTGTAACCACAAGAAGCAGAGCCTGAGCGGAGCTTCTGATGGTTTCCGAAGCAACTTGATTGACGTAAATCTGCCCGCCGAGGATAAAAAATACATAAGCCAGGCCATGCAGTGATTGGGAAGAAATGACCAGCCATCGCGGTTTTTCTACGGCATAAAGCAGATACATGAAGAGCCAGCAAGCCGCCCCAATGGCCAAAGTTGGTCGCATTCCCAACTTTAAGAGGTAACCAAAAATAAAGAACGTAGCGAGGACCTGTGCAACTTGTGCAATGGTCATGGCCGCGGGTACATTTTTGCTTTGAATTCCGATGTCACCGAGGAATTGCGCGGTACCGAGGAAATAAAACTGAAGTTGAGCGGTGACAACGAACGAGACAATCATGAAAATCAGGAAATTTGTATTGCCGAACATTTCGAAAGCCTCAACGAACGGCAACACATCCCCGGCAGCTCCCGGAGGGGGCGTATGAGGCAGAAAGAAGCAAAAGACGCCCATTACCAGGGACAGTATCCCTGCCATGATTAGGCAGTCACTGCCATCGCCGGTTCCTTTGAATCGTCGAATTCCGGTCAAAAACCAACCCACCAGAACCCAGGCGACGGGAGCCCAGATGTAAATGTTCGGTGCCTGTTTTCCGGGGTCGCTCATGTGGGAAAACATCAGTGCCGGTACCAGTCCAAGCGTGGGAGCATAGGCCAGGGCGTATAGTCCCATAACTACGAACAGACTGCCGAAGGTCTTTTTTCGGGCGGCGACAAAGAGTAAAACACCGCCGATCAGGTGTGCTCCGGCGAGAAACCATTCGGTATTTACCCAACGGTCGGCGACCTGTCCGGCGATCAACGGAGAAATGATACAGGCCAGGGGAATGGTTCCGTAGATCCAACCGGTTTGTTTGCCGGTCATTTTCAGCGGTCCGAACAGTCGGGCCGCCAGCACGGGAGACCAAGCTCCCCAAATTGCGAACTCGAGAAACATCATTACGCTCAAGAGAAAATAAAGTTTTGCATCCACGTCAATCTCCTTAGGACTTGTAAGAATTCAGTTTTAATACTCCAACCAAGTAAGAATTCCCGATGGGGCGAATTATAAGTTGTTGCTTACAATGAGTTTAACACAGCACAAACCGGGACACGTAGGGCCGCGTAAGCGACACGCAGAGCTGCGTAAGCAAAATCTCAATTGTTATTGGTATAACTACAAGCTAAAGCTGTTTAGTCTCTGGGCGGCTAACTTGATATCACCGTGTCGATCATTCCCGCCTTCACGTTCGATAGCCAAAGTACCCTGAAAGCCGACCTGTTTTAAGGCCTGCAGAAAAGCCGAAGTGTTTACCTGACCGTCACCCCAGGGGACTTCCTCGCCCCAGGTGCCGGGCACTTTGGTGCGGTTGGCGTCTTTAATGTGAATGTGTTTGACCCAGGGAGCCAGAACTTTAACGGCTTCGATGGGGTTGCCGCGGTCGTAGAGAATCATGTTGGCCGGGTCGAAATTGACACCCACGGCGGGGTGATTTAAATCCTGCAGAAACTGTTTGAGTTCATCAGCGGTTTCCTGGCCGGTTTCCAGCAGCAGGGTGATGGACTTGTCGCCGCAGGCGTCGGCGAGCAGCCGGATCCGGTCGAAAAACTTTTTGACGTACGCGGGATCGCTATGGTCGATAAACCCGGCGTGCATAGCAAGAAACTTTACCCCTAAATCAGCGGTAATATCCACCGCTTGCAGTGCAAGTTGTCGATTTTTCGGCCAGGGTTCGTCGGGGAGAACACCGCCGGTAAGTTTGATGGATTCCAGGCTGGAGTAATCTTCGCTGTCAAAAGCAACCATGGTAGAGCTGATCGTCCATGATTGTTTTTTGACTGCGGCGAGATACTCAGCACCCTTTTGGCCGACAGCGGGAGCGACGGCTAGATGTACATGGGCAATCCCGGTTTGGTTCATCAGATTGGCAACATCGGCGATATCCGTCTGCAGGGACCAACTGCAAACGCCAATAGGCCAGTCGGCACATTTAAGCATGGTAGAAATCTCCTTTCAGGCAAATATTATACAGAAACAGGTTTCACTGGGCAAATTAAACTAACCGATATGGTTTATATTGACTTTGCCGTGATTGTCATAACAAGTTACCAGCTTTGGCTGGACCGGATTCGCCGCGATCCACGGGGAGTTTCGACGCTCCCGTTGGTCGCTGCGGTTTTCGGAAACCGCGAAATACAAATTCTTATACTATCAAGTTAGCTTTTTGGCCGGTGCGTACGGATTCTTTTTCCGCTTCGATGATCTTTATGGAATCGCGTGATTGTTCGAGAGTGGTTATAGCAGGGACATCTTTGCCCTGGATCAGTTCGGCAAAGTGAGCGATTTCGCGGCTGTACCCGTCGCCCGGTGCGACCTGGGGAGTGAAAGCCTCACCTTCGGCGGGGCAAACTCTAAAAGCCGGGTCACGGGTGCAGTCGTAAACGATGGTAGCTTTTTCGAGAACGATATTAAAGCTCATCTCAAAACCGAACGAGGGGGCCATACCCCATCCGCCTTGAGCGGTAACCACCCGGCTATCGTCGTAGATATACTGCGTGGCGATGTGGCACAAGCCGCCGCCGGGGTGTTTTGCGGCGAAACTGCTGACCGCTGCCGGCATTCCGAACAGATGCTCGACATAATCGGTATCGTGAATGTGCAGGTCGAGAATCATACCGCCGCTACGTTGCTCGTCCATGAACCAGTTGTCCCAGGCCCAGGCCGGGGCACTGCCCAGCCGTTCGAAACTGGCGGCAATTACCGGGCCAAATTCTCCGCTATCTATCAGTTCTTTGGTTTTGGCGTACTCGGGCCAGAAACGTATGCAATGACCGATTTGCAAAACCTTATCGCTTTTTTGTGCCGCGGCGATCATGGCATCGCAATCAGCGACGTTAAGAGCCATGGGTTTTTCGCATAAAACATGCACACCGGCGGCCAGGGCTTGGGCGGAAGTTTCGGCGTGCAGGAAAGTCGGCAGGGTAATTGAGACCGCGTCGAGGTTGCCCTGACTGAGCATTTTGTCAAAATCACTGTAAATATCGACGCCGGAAAAATCAATCTCCGTGTCGGCCCCACCGATGTTGCCGGCCTGAGCTTTTTGGGTGTCTTCAACGATGTTAGGATTGGCGTCACAAACTGCCGTTACCTGAGCATCCACCAAGGCCTTCCAGCAATGATAGTGCATTCGCCCCATAAAACCGAAACCAACAATTCCAATTTTCAACATATCAAATCTCCAAGTTAATTCAATTGCACAGCAAGCTTGTCAAATGTCAGAATCCTTGTCAAATGTCAGAATCTAAGCGACATCATCTATGAACCTGGAATAAGTTTATTGAAACAGCTTTACTATTGCGTTTTTTTCAATATTTCATCAGCTTTTTTACGAAGGTTTTCGTCCTGGGTGGCGTCGAGCACCTTTTTCATAGCTATTTTAACAGCTGATTTGTTCTTGTCGGCAATGGCCTCGCCGATTTTCAGAATCGTGGCAATGGCTTCGGCCTTTAGGTCGGCATCGTCGAGATAACCCTGAGCCATTTGCAAGGCCGCCGGCGAGTTTTCATTGGCGACGCCGGCCAGAACCAGTTTTTTCTCTTCGTTACGCTGGGTGTTCCTCATGGCAATTTTATACATTCCCAGACGATTACCTTGGGCCAGACCGGTAAGCCGAATATAGCCGCGCAAAGCCAGAATTTTTTGATTCTCGGCGGCATTACTTTTTGCTACTTTCAGTAAATCATCTGCCGGGTCGGCAGTGGGCCATTCAGCCAGGGCCCGGATAGCTGTAACGCGAACTGTTGAGTCCTCATCGTTCAGGGCATTACGCAGCGCCGGTAATCCAGCAGGACTGCTTAAACGCCCCAGAACCCTGAGTAGAGAATTTTTCAATGCCGGCTTCGGATTGGTTTTCAACGAGACCAAAACCACTTCAACCTGCTTGACCGGATCGGACACTTTACGCGCAACGGCAATAACCATATTCTCGGCTTCTTTGCGTTCCTGATCGGTTTCGCTGGTAACCAACAGACCCGTCAGCAGCGGCAGTTCAGCTTCACCTGCCAACTCAGATAGCGCCTTGAAAGCTTCGATTTTAACCTCGACATCTTCAACAAGTGCGGCCTGGATAATCTCATTCATTTTTTCCTTAGCGGCTCGGGCGTTCAGACTGCGAATCAACTCCACTTTCACTTTGGCGTCCGCCTGGGTAAGTTCACCTGCAATTGCGTCGTTCACCTGAGCCCCGGGGAGGATATTCAAACTGTTGCGGGCTGCATCTTGTTCCGGGCCACTGGTTGTGCCGGCGCGTTGAGCCAGCATCAGTACTTGCTGGGCACTGCCGAGTTTGCCTATTGCCTGCAAAGCAGCGATCCGAACAGCCCCGTCACTACTTTGTGAAATTTTCAAGATGTCATTCAGGGCGGCACTATCGCCACGATCCGCCAAAGCACCGAGCAACAAAACCTGACCGGCTGGGGTCATTTTTTCCAGTTGAGCGGCGAGTTGAAGGGTACGCTGCTGGCCGGGCAACTCTCTAACCAGGCCAATGGCGCCGGCTTGCAGAGGAGAATCATCACGGGTCAGAAGTTTAATAACTTCAGCGAACGCGGTTTTGTCATCGACCTGGACCAGGCCGTTCAATGCTGCAGTTCGCACCCGGGGCGGTTCGGATTCCTGATACAAATCCCGATAGATTCCAGTTGCCAAAGCTGTTTCGCCGTCAGCTACTAATGTCGCTGCACAATTCAAATAAGCATCCAGCACTTCGTTAAGCAAAGCACCGGTAGCCTGGGATTTTGCTTTTTTCAACGCCGCGGCCGCCGGTTCCGAACCGATTTTCCCCAGCGCGCTAGCCGAAGCAGCTGCTATCGAAACATCAGCACTTGCGAGCAAATCGATTAACATCGGTATCGCTGCAGCAGTTCTGCGTGCCGCTAAAGAATTAATGATCCCGATTTTGATTTTTGCATCTGCAGTATTTAACCCGGCCAACAGGGTCTGATCGGCCTTATTGCCCGGGATTCTTTCCAAAGCGTAACGGGCCATGTCGGCGAATTCAGTTTTGGCTAACAACGGCGCCAGGGCATCGGCCGAAGCGGCGGTTCCAATCAGGCTGAGTTGGCGACAGGCAAATTGTTTGGCAGCCCAGGTGGCTGACGGTGAGGAGAGAATCTTTGCCAAGCCGCGTTCGAGATGTTTGCGCATCCAGATTTTGCCCTGCGAGTCCCGCACCAGATTGGCCAGTTCAGTCAAAGCCAAACGACTTTGGCCGAATTCATAACCCACAATGGCATTGAGGGCGGTATCCAGTTTTGGATATTCGCCGGAATGATTTATAGGGCGGAGAGTAATATTGCGATATTCCAGTTTTGAGCCATGATTTTGTAAACCCAGGTAACCGCCGGTCCGAGCCAGGCCGGGATGGTCCTGCAGTTTGTCAAGGTGTTCATCCAGGTCGGTGTCAACAATGTCCTGGTCGTTGAGGGTTACCCGAACCTGTTTATCATCACACAAAATCACCATGTGCTGCCATTGGTCGGCTTTTTTCGAAACCCGCTTCGATGGTGCTGCGGTGGCATAGACACTGCCGGTGAATTGCCAGGGTTTTAAATCTTTGTATATATCAGCATAGTCG
This sequence comes from Sedimentisphaerales bacterium, assembly GCA_016934515.1. GTDB lineage: Bacteria > Planctomycetota > Phycisphaerae > Sedimentisphaerales > SM23-30 > JAFGSR01. Next base: position 6,260 of record JAFGSR010000161.1, on the reverse strand, counting down.
TCCAGTACCTGAATTTCCGACCCGGCATAAGCCGGATTACCTTCCCGTGGGGCGCGGATGAAAACGCCGCTGTTGCCGCCGGCGGGGACCTTATATTCCAAAGACAATTCGAAATTATCAAATTCTTTGGTGGTGCTGAGCCAACCGCCACCTTTGCCCATGCAGGTCAACACGCCATCGACGGCAGCCCAACTGTCCGCCTGTCCGCCGACCATTTCCCAGCCGGTTAAGTCCCTGCCGTTAAATAAGGGCTGGGCACCGGTCAGTTCCCGAATGAAAACATTGCGGAAATTCAAAGTGGAGCCGTGGCTTTGCAGTTCGATCTGGGCGACGGGGTAAATCGGCTTGTCTCTTTCCCAGTAATTTTCCATAATCACATCATCGACCACCAGTTGATCATTCAGAAAAACGGTTACTCTCTGGCCGATCATGATGATGCGAAAATGGTTCCACTGACCAATCGGATTGTCCGCTTTGAGAAGCGGGTTGCTGGGATTTTTCTGGTTGTTATACAAACCGCCCGACCCCTGAGGCCACTGGGCAGGATCCCAGATTTGCACCTGAGGCGAACCGCGCAGATAAATTCCGCTGTCGCCGCCGGCTTCGATCTTCCAGTCCACCAGCATTTCAAAATTTTCATAATCCTTAACCGTGCACAAATGGCTGCCGTGGCCGTCGAAAACCAGCACCCCATCAACAACTTTCCAATGCTCGCGCATTACCTCGTCGGCTTTGGCCTGGGCCTGGGCCAACTGTTCGGCGGTCATCTTGGCCCGTTTGGGTGGATCCGCCACCAACCCTTTCCATCCGGTGAGGTCTTTGCCGTTAAATAATGCTACAAAACCTTCCGGCGGTTCGTTCAGCGCCCCTTGCGCCGCCGGTGCTGACAGCGAACCAAATAACGAAGCCAAAAACATCCCCACCAGAATTACCACCGTTACATTTCTGCTGTCAGCAAATTTTTTTGTTTGCATCGTCTCATGTCCTTATAAAATCACAAATTATAATAACTAACCTGAATTATTCACTCTTGGCTGGGGTCATCTCTACCACTTTCGGCTCCAGACCCGCCTTGGCTAACACAAAGTACAGAACCGCACCCACAATAAACGCAGCCATCGGCGGACAAGGTATCTTACCCGCCAACGACGGGATAAAGTCCGCTGCGCCGACAACAAAACCAACGGCCCACGAAATCCACCCGGCCATATTGAAACCGGCACGCGGACCTGCCCATTTTTTGCCGCTGAGCAGATAATCGACCATCATAGCGCCGCAGATAGGCCCGAATGACGCCCCGATGATTGTGAATACACCGACAGCGTTTCCGGCAAGACCGGTGACCGCGAGGATCACTGCCGCCAGGGTGCCCAATCCACAAGAAATAAAGGGCTTTACATTGGGAAGGGTGGTCTTGAAGCTGTTTGCAGCAATGAAGGACGAGAAGCACGCAGGAGGAAACGCCGCAATCGCCAGCAAATACATGAACACCGCTGCAACCTTGGGATTGCCCATAACGTCACCCATCAGGTTAGTTGCGGCCATTACCGCGCCGTCACCTGCTTTGCCCGAACCGTGAGCCCCCGCGACAATCAGCAGTGCTGCAACGCCCGCAAAGATAGTAGCGCCCGCAATACCGACCAGCCCGCCCAACTGCACATCTTTGGCATGACGGTTATTCATGCCGAAGTCCGTCCCGGCGGCCCCAGCTGTTGCAAAGAAACCTACTATGTAAGTGCAGATCAGAGCTAAAACGCCAAACGTTGACAGTGCCGGTTGGGCCTTGATTGCCTCACCTGCATCCTGTTCGATTTCCACCGCCGCCCCCGCATCAATCATTGCCTGCGAGTCAAAATCAGCCACACCGCCTATGCTGAAGACAACCAGAATGACGAGAATAGCTAATGGAATCAACGGGAAAAACGTTGCAACGCGGGCAACGTACTTAATACCTTTGACGCCCATAAATGCCGCCACTATCGCCCAGATCGACGAGACAACCGCATGAGCAACACTGCCGGGCCCCTGACCAAAGGGAGCACACAGAAGAACGCCCGCAAAAAACGCGTTGACCGCAAGCCAGCCGTATTGCAGCAGCCCCATAAGAAAACCGGGCATTAAGAAGCCGCCCTGCACCCCGTATGTCGATGTGCCTACGATATAAAGCGGCAAACCCGTCTTCATACCTAACATCCCCGGAACTACATAGAACAGGAAGTGACAAAGCAACGCTGCTAATACCACGCCGAAGATCGCCACAAGCAAACCCTGCGACAGCATACCGCCGGCAAAGCCGCTGTACGGCGATCCGGGCGCCAGACCGCTACCTAACGGAACCTCGTTCCAGAACACAAACCACAACATAATCCCAGCATAAGTCTGCGCGGTATTTTTGTACCATGCGGAGCGGTTCTCCATGGGATTGGGCTTTGCCATCTTCAGATAATCCGGTAATCCCTGGTTACTCATGGTCTGTACTCCTTTCATAATAACCTGGAACATCCTCTAAGGGACTTTCAGGTCCAGGCTCTACCCCGAACTGCAAATCGTATTATATACCGGACACCAAGCGGCCCGATAGCCATCAAAATAATTATTTCAGTAAAGATTTATCTCGCATGATTTTTTCCCATTCCAGAGGATGCTCATTCAGCATTTCTTCGCGAGACATTCGGCCGTGCCACCACAGTAGGGAACCCGGGAATTTTGAAGGGTTAAGGTGAACATTGTAAAAATGCCAGATCAACAGTGCCAGGGTTGCCAGAATAGCTTCGTCGGCATGGATTTCCACCGCCAACTCGTAAGGAAACCACCCAATTACTTCAGCGAAAAATCGATCAAACCAGAGCACAAGCCCCGTGCCAATCATAATTACGCAACCCCAGTACACTGCCCAGTAATCAAATTTTTCATAATAACTATACCGGTCATAGCGCGGTTTTTTCTTGCTTAGGCCCAGGAAATAAAGACTGTTCTGCATAACATCCAGAACGTCCTTGAACTTCGGCAGCAACTGAATAAATTCCCGCCGGCCTTCGCGGGTGAAAACCGTGTAAAACAAATGATAAACCGAAACCGCTATCAAGCCCGCCGCTCCGATCCGGTGAAAAAAGCGTAAATATTCAATCCCGCCAAAGTCCCTGCTCCAGAACACATACTCCGGCCGGGCCAGAAACCACATTGGTATCCCGGTGAAAATCAATATCAGCGTACCGACAAATAAAAAGGTATGCTGGATACGAAACTGGAGTCCGAATCGCTGGACAAACTGCGGCTCCGTCGATTTTTCCTGGCCTGCATCTTTCATAGTCTTTAGTCTCCCGAAAACAACATCCTCAGTGAAAAATTCTATTCATTACCCGACGAAACAGATCGCCCATAATATGTAATATCAGCAAACTCATAATGATAACGATCAGCCATTTGAAGAAACGATTAATTCGGGGGTATTCAGGCTCAAGCGGCCCCAGAAAATTGCTCATCAGCAACTGCCGGTCGGCATCACCGGCGACCGGACTGTCAACCGCCACTTTGCCAATGAAAAACGGCGCATCCTTGGCATGACAATCAGTGCACGATCGCGCTCCCAGCGACTGCTGGGCCGGTCGGACATCGTGAGCCAAAGCCCAACTGTAGGGCTGGGCGACCGAATGTTCTTTGGCGGTTACGGTTTCGCCATCCAGTTGATAAAGCCTGCCCCCGGCAACATAAACCGCCTGTTCACCCTCGGCGCACTGGCCCTGCAACAGCGTCAGCACTTGGGCGATCTGTTCTCGTGAAATCTCCGGCAGGTGTTTTTCCGAATCGCCCGCTTTGAGAGCGTCCCCGGCAACTTTGCGAACTTGCTCCGGCTCGATCGGCGTAACCTGCTCGTCCTTCATGCGGGCCCAAAACGCCGGCCACATCATCCGCGCCGGCCCGATTTTACCGTCCTGCCGTTTGGTCATGACCGTGGCGGCAATCTGCGGCTGATACGTATCCAGGTGATGTTTGCCGTGCAGACCCAGCCAGTGAATCCGAGATGTACGAACGCTGCCTGCCTGGGCCGCCGGTTTCGAACCGCTGTGGCAGGCGGTGCAGGTCAATTTATCGAAATGTACCGTCGGAATCCCCTTATGCTCCGGTCGGGGGGCACCCAATCTACCGCCATCAGCCTGGTTATCTTCGCTGCCTAGATGACATCCCGCACAGGTCAGTGAAGCAACGGTGGCTTTTTTACCCTCAGCTACCGCGGTGTCGGCGTCTTCGTAACCGCGGCTGATCATGTGGTTCTCGCCGTGCCGATGGCAATCTACACAACTCAATCCCGCAGCCAAATGTACATCCTGATCCTGTTCCCAGGGCTCCAGAGTTTCGTCGCTGACTTGTTCAACAGAGTGGCAAAAATAGCAGCGATTCGCCGGCACTTTTCGCGTAATATCAAAAAACACCCGCCCCTTATCATCAAAACGACTTTTATCATAATCCACTTTAGGTGGCATTTGAGATGGATTATCAGAAAATGCTTTTTCCCGCGGATCCCAGAAATCATCCATGGTGCTGGCCAATCCAGATACCACCGCCAAGCCCGAACCTGCTGCAGATACCCAGCGGAGATTTTCCCGAGCCACCTGCAACGCCGCTTCAGATTGATCCTGGCGACGGTCGGCATTGTGACATGCCAGACAGTTAATTTCAAACTTACCCGAAACATCTATCCGGTCCAGACCATCGTCCTGCTGGTCGATAATCTCCCCGTAATCGCCGCCGGGCATGTGGCGGCCGAAATTCTTGACCATCTGCCACGGAGTCAGCCCGATTTGCTCGGGTTTGAATGTGCCCGGCCAGCCGCGGCCCGAAACCGGTATCTGGGTGCGCGCAAAACGGTCCACCAATACCCAAGGCTCACCCGGTCGCCCCGGGGGAACATCCGCATGGGAAGAATTAAAATGCCAACCGGCACTGATACTTTCAATGGTGTGACACTCGCCGCAGGTCTCAGTTGTAGTGAAAGGCTGAACCGCGTCTTCGCCGTCCAGAATCACCTTTTCCCGCTCATCGTCAGCATAAACCCGCGTAAAAAGTTCGCATAAATGAACCGGCGTCGTGCGATTACCGTCATTGCCGTCACCCAGTTTTGCTTCGGACAGCTCCGATTCCGATTTTGCAACAACGGCAAAAAAACAACAGGACACGCAACCAATTACCGCCAGAAGCTTCCAACTTTTATTCATCCGCAATTGTCCAATCTGTTGCTGTTGCTACAAACCCATTTCGGTGCAGCACTCCAAAATTATCTAATCAGGCATCGCCGGGAATCATCAAACCTTGAAATCTTCCGGTTTGAAGTCCAGTTGCTTCTTGGCCGCCACCGCATCATTGACCTTGAGCACCATCACCGCGGTTTCATAACCAATTTCCCCCGGACAATTCAGTTTTTCTTTGCCGCGAACAGCATTGAAGAAATTCTCCAGGTGCGGCTGATGGTAAGCCTTGTCCATGGTAACCTGCAAATCATATTTGGGCGGCGCGGGTGATTCGCGCACGTCCAGAACAGTATCAGTCTTTTCCGGTTCGGATTCGGGTTTTTTTTCCTCGGGCGGTGCCGAAACGATACCGGCCTTGACATACTTATCCCATTCCTTGGCATCCACCCAGCCTTCGCGATAGACACTGCCGCGGCCCTTGGCTTCGGAAATCTCCAGCGTACCGTGATCGCCCATAAAGTGTTCAAAATAGCCGCCGTTACTGTTGGTAGTACCGGTTCGATATGAAGCTCGTACTATTCCGTTCTTGGTCTCGAATTCATAGATCGCTAACACATTGTCATACCATTCGTGATCGGTCCAGTAATCCACCCCGCCCGAAGCCATCACCGATCGGGGTTGCGCATCCAGGAACCAACTATAAATGTCAATCTGGTGCGAACCCAGATCCACTATCGGTCCGCCGCCCTTTCCCTTATACCACCGCCAGTTGCGAAACTGCTTCATCGACTCAAAATCAAACTTTTTCAACTTGGCTTCGTCGATGTCATAGCGAGGATTCGTTTCCAAATCAACACATGCCTGCCGTGAGCGGTTCCATTGGCCGAGAACTGTGGTAATCCGCCCGAGCATGCCCGTTTCCTTGATAACCTTTTCGTAACAATACTTATAGCGGGGATTACTACGCCGCTGATGGCCGATCTGCAGCAGCTTGCCGGACTTCCGGGCAGCCTCCACCATCTTCTGGGCACCTTCGAGGGTGTTGGACATCTCCTTTTCGCAATAAACATGCAG
>JAFGSR010000160.1 GCA_016934515.1 Sedimentisphaerales bacterium | reverse complement strand
CTATTAATGGCAGTTTGTTTTATAAGTTCTTGATTAGCAAACTGTTATATCACAAATATCATTATCATCTCTGCATCGACCGTCAAACATATCCAATCGTAATGTTTTGTAAACACTATATTTATACAATTTTCCCGGAGTAATAGCTGGGAGATCGTATTTATAAACATAAATATTATTTATTTTGACTTTAATATTATTCATATTATAATTCATTTATAGTTTATATATATTAAATATTTTCGTCAGGAAACCGAGAGTGGGCAAATGAAAAAAACCTGGATAGATTGGCTCAGCGACGAGGATATGGGATTTATTAAGCGATTTATCCTGGCCTCAGGATCACTAAAAGAAATGGCCCGGTATTATGGGATCAGCTACCCCACCGTCAGGCTGCGATTGGATCGATTGATCGAGAAAATTAAAATCCACGACAGCAATCAAGATGCCAGTGAATTTGAACTACTGCTGCAGAACATGTACACCGAGCAGCGGATCGACATGGCCGGCATGAAAACATTATTAGAAACTCACCGAAAGGAATTAGAAAATGAAAATAACCAATCTGATACTAATCTTTAGCGTAATCTTTTTAGCCGCTACGGTTTTTGCAGATACCCAACCTGTCAATGAACCTGAAGGTTTTATTGCCAACATCAACAATGCCAAAAAAACTGTCAATAACGCTTGGTGGAGCAATCAAGGGGGGGCATGGTTTGGAGCAATTGGTGGATCAACTTTAGGAATTTTAGCAGGGATTATTGGCATATTGGCAGGCAAGGCTAAAGCACCTCGCTTTGTAAAAACCTTGATAAAGATAATCATAACCTCAGGCATTGTTTGCCTGATAATGGGAGTGGTTGCATTATTTATGTCTCAACCTTATGGAGTTTATTATCCTCTGCTCTTAATGGGTGGGATTACCACTTTAGTACTGGGATTCCAATACCCTATAATATGTAAACGTTACGAATTTGTGGAAATTCGCAAAATGGAAGCTATCGACACCGTTTCCGGCAATAAATAATTTCGTCTAAACCCGAGAAATGATTGCGTAATGTTCACCGAATCAGCAGTGTATAAAAATTATGCAATAACTCACGTAAATCCGTAGCTTCGTCCGCTGATTTCGTCTGCTGGCTGATCGCTCCCAGATACAAAGTCACCCCCAGCTCCGCCAGGGCTTTTGCAGCTATATCGTCACGCAACGCCGCTGCTGCCTGGGCATCTTCTATTACTTCCGCCCAGAAATCAACAACCCATTTCATCGTCTCTGCTATTTCATCGCCCAGCTCATCCTCCTGACGGGAAAATTCCTGGGTTAACCTCCCCAGCAACCTACAGTAATCCCAGCGGCCGGATTCACTCAGTTCGCTCAGCAATCCCAACAGGTTCTTAAAACGTTCCGCCGGATCGGGTCGCGCTCGAACCGGCTCAAAAACCTCCCGTTCATAATCCTCGCGCAGCTTTTCCAGCACCGCAATCACCATGTCCCTCTTGCTCTTGAAATGATAGTAAAACGCCCCCTTGCTTATCGATGTGTTTTCCAGAATGTCATTCATGCTGGTCTCCGAGTAGCCATGCAACGAAAACAGCCTCGCCCCCGCCATCAATATATCACTTCGAGTTTTCTGACCTTTGCCGCCCATAGCTTATTTGCCCTGACACCTGTGAAATGACCTTATCCAACACATGCTTCGTCAGTTAGCATACCTTCTACAAATCCACTCGTCAAGCTGCAGGATGGGTTTTTGCACATTTCGTCATTGGATCATTCGTCATTGAATTCGTGCCGGGCTCTACGCTGCGCTCCGTGTCGTCATTCGTCATTAATAAAAAACCCAACCAACCGGAATTAATCCAGCTGGTTGGGTAATAATTAACACCCTTTCAATTTTTCTTTAACTGTTTGGTTGCTCGTCGTCGCTGATTTTTTCCTTGATGTAATCCTTGGCCCGAACCGCATACAGCAACGCCAGGTCACCGGCCTGCTCCAGCTTCTGCCCGGCCCGGTCAAAATCCACCGCGCGGCCCACCTGGGCGGGATTCAATAATTCCACGGGAGAATGTCCTCCCGGAACCAGCAGATAGAAAGTTACCAACACACCGGCAAAAAAGGATAACAACATTCTAAACAACCCCCGACAAAGTTTTCTCATAGGCCACCTCGTTTTCCCTGCCCTGAACAATTACAGGTTACTTTAACATACAATGCGTAGCCATGGCAAGCAAATCAAACAGGGGAAAATAACAAAATTAGACTGGGCTCCCGGCTTAAAATGTAACGCCTGAACCGGTTCTGCCGGTTACTCCATCCTGAAATTTTCCATTATGGTCCGGATAAATAAATTTCCGGAACCTGCTCCCTCGTCGAAACCACAAAAATAGCCCCATTGGTTATTTACAACCAACAGGACCGTTAATTTTCATTTGTGATCGGAAAACGTTTGATTCAAATTTCGACGTCCAACTCTCCGCTCCGACTCGTCATTCGTTATTCGTCATTGTCTCGTCATTCTGGCTTTGTCATTCGTCATTAACTTCATGCCGCGACGAGCGCCGGCACAGCGGGCATAGTCAATCTCAACCATGAAAGCTTACAATCGATCAAACCTCCATTATCTCGTCAGTCTTGGCTTTGAGGACGTCGTCAACCTGACCGACATATTTTTTGGTAAGTTCGTCGATCTCTTTTTTACCATCGTCGCGTTCATCTTCTGTCAGAACTTTGTCTTTCTGATCCAGGTCCAGTTGTTTGTTGGCGTCCCGTCGGGCGTTCCGAATACTTACGCGGGCTTGCTCGGCCATATGCTTAATCTGCTGAGCCAACTGCTGCCGACGTTCACGAGACAGCGGGGGCACCACCAGCCGAATGATTCGACCGTCACTGTTGGGTGTTATCCCCAACGGAGAAGCCAGAATCGCTTTGTCAATATCCTTAATACAACTGGCATCAAACGGCTTGATGACAATCAGATTGGCTTCCGGTGCCGAAACGCTGGCCAATTCTTTCAGTGAAGTGGACGTGCCGTAATATTCAACTTTGATGCCATCAACTAATGCCGGCGATGCTCTTCCCGTTCGGATAGTGCGGAATTCACTCCGCAGGAAAGACACCGACTTGTCCATCTTCTCTTCCGCTTCAAAGGTAATTTCTTCCAATGGCATAGCCAAGCCTCTTAATTAAAAAGTATAGGGATTTGTATTTCGCTGTTTCCCAAAGCCGCAGCAACCAACGGGAGCGTCGAAATTTCCTGTAGATCACGGCGAATCCGGTCCAGCGAAAGCTGGTAATTAATCACCATAACTTTGATTTTCGGAATTCATCACCTGGAATCCCTGGTTATTAACGTGCCTACTTTTTCGCCGCAGGCCACCCTGGCCATGGTCCCGCTCTCCAGCAGGCTGCATACAATTACATCAATATCATTCTCTTTGCACAACGATATCGCCGAATGATCCATCACCCGCAAGTTCATATTCAAAACATCAACGTAGCTGAGCCGATCATAAAGCTGGGCAGAGGCATCTTGCACCGGATCCGCCGAATACACTCCATCAACCTTGGTCGCCTTGATAAGCACCTCGGCCTGAACTTCCGAAGCCCGCAACGCCGCACAGGTATCTGTTGTAAAAAATGGATTCCCCGTCCCCGCCGCCAACACCACCACTCGGCCGTTCTCCAGATGCTTAATCGCTCGGCGCCGAATAAAAGGCTCACACACCGCCGCAACTTCAATCGCTGACATCACCCGCGTCGGAGTTCCCCCGGCTTCGAGCACATCCTGCAGCGCCAACGCGTTAATTACCGTCGCCAGCATTCCCATCTGGTCAGCCGTTACCCGGTGAATATTCGCCTGGCTGCTCAAGGTTGCCCCGCGTACCAGATTGCCCGCCCCCACCACCACCGCCGGTTCCACCCCCATATCACGCAACTGATTAATCTGTCCGGCAATACCTGTCAGTGCTTCACCATCCAATCCAAAACCACCGGTTTTACAAAAACCTTCCCCGCTGATCTTCAGAAGCATTCGCTTGTACTTCAATTCAGCCATCTAACGCCTTCCGGTGATCTGCCAAAGTCAAATCCGACAATATGAATCAGCCGATCTGCAACCGACGAAAACACTTAACCGTAATCTCACCGCCGGCCTCTTTGCCAACCTCATCGAGCAACTGAGTAACCGTTTTCTTGTCATCCTTAACAAAAGGCTGCTCCAGCAAAACAATCTGCTGATACCATTTATTCATCTTGCCGTCGACAATCTTGTCCACGATATTCGCCGGTTTGTCCTTAACCTGAGAAACCGCAACGTCCCGCTCCCGGGCCACCGCTTCCGGATCAACATCTTCACGCGTAACCGATTCCGGATTTATAGCGGTAATGTGCATCGCTAGATCACTGACCAAAGTCTGCACCGCATCACTGGCCGCTACCGCGTCATCAGCAGTCTCAATCTGCAGTAAAGTACCCACTTTGCCGTTAAAATGAACGTAACTGTACAATTTTCCCGAACCGGTTAATTCAAAACAGGCAAAATCACCAACCGTAACCTTTTCGCCCGTCTTGCTGATAATCTCATTAACAACACTTCCCACGGTCTTGCCGTCGCCCGCATCCAGATTCATTACCGCTTCAACAGAATCCGGATTAACCGAAGCGTTCAAAATGGCATCGGCCATTAATTCAGAAGCCTGCAAAAAATCATCGTTCTTGGAAGTGAAGTCCGTCTCGCTGCACAGCATCGCCAACACCGCTCGCTTACCGTCCTCACGAATCTTACTAATCACGCGGCCTTCCTTGGTCTCACGCCCGCCACGCTTCTCCATCACCGCCATACCCTTTTTCCGCAACAGATCGACAGCCTTTTCCATATCGCCGTCAGTTTCCGTCAGGGCTTTCTTGCAATCCATCATCGCTTGACCGGTGCGATCACGCAGTTGTTTTACCATCGTCGCACTTATTGCCGTCATCTTACATAGACTCCTTGCTTATTACTTCTTTTCAATTATTAACAACGATCACAAATGGCACCCGCAGCCGCAACGGCAAAATAAAATGTTCCGCCGCAGGCCCGCAAAAGTGGACTCATTTGGAACTATAAATCTGACAGACCTTTAGAGCAGGTCCTGCCAGGAATCATGGTACCCATTGGATATAGAAATGCCACGCTATTGAGCAGGCCCGGACGCATTATCCGCCTCTGCCGGAGCAGGTGGCACTTCGCTTGGCGCTGCCGGTGCCGCCGGTGCAACTGGCGCCGCTGGTGCTGTCGATGCCGCCGGAACCACCGAAGCCCGTCCCGGATCCGCCAACACTTCCGCCGCCCGCGCCGTAGAAACCCGACTCGAACGACCGCGACGTGCCGAATCATCAGCACCCTCAGCATTCTCAATGTAGCTGTTCTTGCCTTCCTGAATAGAATCTGCTAATTGCGTCACCACCAACTCAATTGCACGCATCGCGTCATCATTGCCCGGAATCGGAATATCTACAAGATCCGGATCAGAATCCGTATCCATCAGGCAAATTGTAGGAATCCCCAACTTACGCGCTTCTTCAATAGCAATATCCTCGCGCCGGGCATCGATAACTACCAATGCACCGGGGAGGCGATCCATTTTTCTTATGCCATCGAGGTTACGACGAATCTTACGCATTTCCCGACGGAGCGTTGACTCCATCTTTTTGCTTTCCGTCGCCATCAGACCTTTCTCGTCCATAGCCTCGAGCTCTTCCAGACGACCAAGACGCGACCGAATCGTTCGAAAGTTCGTCAAAGTTCCACCCAGCCATCGTTCAACCACATAAGGCATCCCGCAGCGAACTGCCTGATCCATAACCGGTTTACGACCCTGACGCTTGGTTGCGACAAACAAAACAGTTTTTCCCGAAGCTGCTACGCTCGCGATATATTTTTTGGCACGTAGCAGGCCCCGAACAGTGGCTTTGATGTCAATAATGTGAATAGAATTGCGGGAACAGAAGATGTAAGGTTTCATCTTCGGGTTCCAGCGACCAACGCGATGCCCAAAATGTATGCCCGCCTCTATTAATTCGCGGACGATGGAATTATCCAAAACTGGTCCTCCAAGAACACCTGATTTACACTAATATTTACCCACCAGGCGTGAAACCTGGTACAACAATACAAAGCAACAAAGCCCAACGATTTTGCTACGGACTCTCCGTAACCTCCTATCTACCGGGCACAAAACAATTCGAACTTAGTAGGATAAAGCCATTTTCCCCTGCTGTCAACCCAAAACCACAGAAATTCCCCCCAACCACCTCCCTGACGTAAAACATCACAAACCACTATCAAAAAAAGACTTAACATCCAAACAACCAATCCGCCCGCTAAAATTCGATCACCGCCTTGATGACCCCATCCCGGTAGTCTGCCACCAGATCAAACGCCTCTTTCGTCTGCTCCAGCTTAAACCGGTGCGTAACCATGAAATCCACATCAGCTTTACCTGAGGCCAACATCTCCAGCGTCGGCTCAACACAGCCATTCTGACGACGCACATTTATCACGCTGAGTTCCTTACGACGCAGTTTATCAATCATAAACGAAATCCGCGGCTCCGTCGGAATCCCGATCAGCATCAATTTCCCCCCAGGACGCAGCAGTTCCAACGCCTGATCAATCGCGTCCTGATCGCCCGAACACTCAAAAACCGCATCCATACCCAACGCCGACTGACCCAGAATCGCTTCCACCACATCTTCCTTTAGCGGATTACCCGCCCATTTCGCCCCAGCCTTACCCGCCAGATCCACCCGCTCTGCTATTTTATCCGTGGCGTACATCTCTTTCACTCCGGCAACCGCCTGAGCCGCTACCAGTACACTCAAACCAATCGGACCCGATCCCAAAACCGCAATCTGAGCATTCGCATCCACCAGCGACTGCTTGACCGCGTACACCCCAATCGACAACGGCTCACTCAGCATCGCCTGGACCAGGCTGACCTTGCCCCCCAACGGAAAAACACTACGCTCCGGCATAACCATAAATTCACTCAAACACCCCTCAATCTGCCCCGGACAACCCAAAAATTTCAACTTACGACAGGTGTTTTCCCGCCCAACCCGACACTGATCACATTCATAGCATGGCATCGCCGGATCCACCGCCACCGATTCACCAACTTTGACCCGCGTAACTTTCGATCCCACCGCAACCACCGTAGCCGAACATTCATGACCCACCCTAAACGGATATTCCACCACCTGCGAACCAATTCGCCCGCTGCTGTAGTAATGCACATCGCTGCCGCATACCCCCACCAGCTCCAGCTTCAACAAAACATCCGTCTCAGCCGTCAATTCCGGCCGATCAACCTCACATATCTCCATCTGCCGAATACCGGTCAACCGCATCGATTTCATTGTCTTTGTCATTTATATCTCCGTTTCCTACATGGCTTCCCCCCTCGTCCGTCCGCATCCCTGTCACATCCGCCAATTGTACAAAATGCCTCAATCAGCAGCCACTAAGCGCAATTCTACCACATACATAAACTAATAGAAACATTTAATCCCCCTGAACAAAACAATAAATGCCGCCCCCATTCCGCCCCGCCTCATTCCACCCCTAAAGGACCTTGATCTACGGATAACAAAATTCCAGCAAAGTATCCAGGCCTTGTTCCACTTCCGCTAATTCAATATCTCCCGGCTGTTCTTCCAACGTGTTCAAAAACGAAATGTCCTCGTCCCCAAACGATTTCACTTTAATATCGGCCCGTTCACCCAACGGGAACGGCTCCTCCAATTCATCCCTGCCCAGCGGATCTCCCCATTCATCAAACGCCACCATCACCATAGGCTTGAACGGATTTTCCCGATTGTGCTTCACCACCACCGCCCATTTACCCGTATCCAGTTTCAACTTCGCACCAATCGGCAGAGGCTGAGTAATACTGGCAAACACCTTGAGCACTACAGGATCATAAAAACTACGATATTTCCCAAACAGCATCTCGTACAGCACCGGAATGGGGCTTTTGGCGTTTTGATATACTTTACTTGATATCGCCGCAGCATATGCGTCTGCAACTCTTATGATGCGGGCAAATATATTGATTTTGTCTCCCGGCAACTGATCCGGATATCCCGTCTGATCCATGTTCTCATGATGCTGACGAATCACCAGTCGTACCATCGGATCAATTTCTTCCGGAAGCATTGCCGCCCCCTGTGTCGGATGCGCCCGAACCAGAGCCCTTTCTTCTTCACTCAGTGGCCCTTCCTTGTCGTACAAATGTTCCAAAGGCACCATCCCAATATCATGAAACATCGCCGCCGTCGCCAGTGGGGTCAGATTCAACGCGTTACTTAGCTTTCTCGCAGCACTTAATCGTTCTCGTTCCTGCTTAACATAATTTCGCAACGTGTTGCCAATAACCAAACTCAAATAAAAAACATTCGCACTGTGCTCCTGCAGATAATCACTCCAGCCTCCGCTTTGCTCGATAACCGCCATCGTAACCGGATTGTCCTGCAAATAAGCCATCATCTCCTCGATAACTTTTTGCATACCTGCTACATTGTCCGCATCCAGAGCAACACCCATCCTCACCTGCTGGGAAACCTTTTTGGTAACCGTACTAATATTCCGCCTCACTTCCAGCGAAACTTCCCTGTCGTGAGAATCATCCTCAAAATCCACCATCTCGTCCAGCACCGGATCCACCACCTGAACCATAATTTCAGGCAGCTTACGACCCAGAGCACGGATATCGAACTCGTTCAACTTGCGACCGTGGGCCAGCAACACACTGAACTCATTCATCACACTGCACGCCAGAACCATCCCCGGTTCCAGCTCTTCAACTCGCAACATTATGGGCATTTCAGTCGCTCTCTTTGGGACCCTTAACCTTCAACAATTAATTCTCCTGGCATTATCGGACCCGACAACCAGTAACACCATACTGTTCATCCTTATAAATCGGCATTTTTACACCCCGTCTCAACCACTATTCATACAGATCGTTCAGTTTTTTCGGAATTCTTACACAGTAATGCTCCCCCCATACCTTGCCCGCCAAATTGATCATCGTGATTTACCCGGTCATTGCAGCGAAAACCGCAGAACCAACAAGGCTGCCTCATCCGCACGTTCCATAATTCCCCCTTGCGCAGTTTCGATTTTTGAACCTTAGATAATCAGACCCGGACCTCCCAGGTAAATCCGTGCAAAAAAGTGTGAATTTGTTAGAATGCCCTGTAAGAAAGATTCCTTGACGGTTCAAGGTGATTTCGATAAGAAGGTTGACACCGACAGGTGTGAATTATGTTTTTTAAACGCTTATGCAGAATATTGCTGTTTACGGAAAAATAACCACTCGAAGCCAAAATGAATTTTTAGAGGTCCACCTCAAATTTGAAAGATAAAAATGGGCAATATTAACCAAACTATCTTTATCAGAAACAATATTAAACAACTCAGCACCCCCTGTCTTGAAGTAGGCTCAAAAGATTACGGAAATACCCAGGACATCAAAGCACTGTTCGCAGGTAAAGGTAAATATGTCCGGGTCGATATGGAACAGGGCCCAACTGTTGATGTCGTTGTGGATTTTACGGAAGATTTTGAAGTAATTGACGAAAAGTTACAAGGGCAACGGTTTGCAACGGTCTTCTGCTTAAGTGTAATGGAACATTGTGCCAATCCTTTTAAAATGGCTGCCAATATGAGCCAACTGCTCACCCCCGGTGGAAAAATAATTATTAGTGCACCCTTCTGCTGGAGGCTGCATGCGTTCCCCTCGGATTATTGGAGATTTACTCACGAAGGTATCAAACAACTCTTTCCCGATGTAGTGTTTGATATGGACAAAAGTTTTGCCACTACCGGAAAAAAGAATGACTTTCATAGCCTTTCGGAAAAGGACTACGGCAGAATATTCTTTAGCTTCGACCGACACCGAAAAAAAGGCCATTTCATTCGTGGTATTTCCGCCGAATTGCTAAAACTTCTGGCGCGTATCGGCATCCTCAAATGGCTCGCCGGCCACCGCTACCTTATGCCACCTACCAATGTCGTTATGATTGGAACAAAAAAATAAATCCGGCGCTAAAATAAAGCCCAAACTGACAATCAAAGGAACTCGAATGCATGTCAATAAAAAGGGTATCGAGTATTAAGTTAGTCGGCGGAATATTGACAGTGGTTGTTCTCGTTACCCTGACAATACATTTCATCAACGTCGGCGAAAATCGGCCCGCACCGCAAAACAGTTTCTTTCCGGTTTACGGGTACGACCGTAACCTTCTCCATGAAGAAATAAACTATTATGTCAATATACCAAATTCTATTCCTCTGCTCGATAAATTAAAAATGCTTGCCGACGGAATCTCACGGTTTCAATTTCACAGCCTCGAAATTAATGTTTTAAGAATCGATTTTCCTCAGGGGAAAAAAATCGCAATCATTAACCTGCAGGAACCCGAGCACATGAACAGTTATTCCTGGGTAAGCTCCTGCTTCCAGGGTAGCACCGGAGGTTCCGCAACAAAGTTCATATTAGTGGAATCCTTTCTTCAGACTGATTATAAGGGACCATGGGTTGACGGAGTGAAATTTCTTTATAACGGGAAAAAAATCGCACCCGATCAATGGGACCATATCGACTTGTCAGAATCCTTCTATTGCAATTCCTTAAAAAATACTACCGCACCAGGATCCTGGCCAAAACAACAGAAATAAAACTACAAAAAATGCTAACTTAACTTAAACGCAAACCGTTATAATGATAAAGAAATGCAGGAGCAAATCCATAAAATGAAATATTTTATTTACTTAATCTGCGGACTTACCTGCCTCTGCACCGGCCCGACTAAAGTAATCGCCTGCACCAATATCCTCGTAACCAAAGGTGCCTCGACTGACGGCTCAACCATGCTCAGTTACACCTATGATTGTGAGGTCCACCCTAATCTTCGTTACGTTCGGGCCGCTGACCACCATCCCGAAAGTTCCGTGGAGAAAATACCCATTTACCGAACCCTGAATGGTCAGGTTAAACAAGCCCCGCACACCTATGCAATTATCGGCACAAGCAGCGATAACTCTCTGGACGGCGGCCTCGGACTGATAAATGAACACCAACTCGTTATTTGCGAAACAACTTTCTACGGCCGGTCAGAACTTATCAATCCCCAGGGCCAACTACGCTACCCACATCTCATGACACTTGCTCTTCAGCGAGCCAAAACCGCTCGCCAAGCTATCGGGGTTATGGCTGAAATGGTTGACAAATATGGCTATTGCTCCTCCGGCGAATCCTTCTCTATCGCCGACACCAAAGAGGTCTGGATATTGGAGATGGTTGGACCGGGGCCAAACGCCCAAGGCGCCATCTGGGTAGCACTAAAGGTTCCTGATGGATACGTTTGCGTTCATGCCAACCGGGCCAGAATCGCTCAGTTCCCCATGAACGACCCCGAAAATTGCCTCTACAGCAATAACGTAATTTCCTTCGCCGTTGAAAAAGGCTTTTACGATCCCGATTCCGCTGTCCCCTTTAGCTTCACTGACGCCTATTGCCCCGAATTGCCGAAACACCGTCGCTACGCGGATCTCCGCGTCTGGAGTGTTCTACGCCGCCTGGCTCCTTCCCAAAATTTCTCTGACGATTACATCCGCAGAGTCGATGGTGCCCCGCCCTATCCTTTGTGGATCAAACCCGATAAAAAAGTCTCCGTTGCCGACATGTTTTCCTTGATGCGGGATCATTATGAAGGCACCGATTATGACATGACCATTGGCATTGATGCCGGACCTTTCGGCACTCCAAATCGTTTTAAGCCCACCAAATGGACCGTCGATAACACCGATTATACCTGGAACCGGCCCATCTCAACTTTTCATACCGCTTTCTCCATTGTTTCACAATCCAGGGATTTCCTACCCGATCCTCTCGGCGGCCTGATCTGGTACAGCGTCGATGACACCTACACCTCCTGCTACACACCATTATATTGCGGCATAAACAATATACCAAATTGTCACGTCGTCGGCTCCAGAGACAAATTCTCCTGGGAGTTCTCCTGGTGGGTTTTCAACTTCGTCGCCAATTTTGCAAATTTAAGATATTCTGATATGATAAAGGACATCCAGCCCCTGCAAAAACATATCGAATCGAATCTGCTGGCTCTTCAGCCCACCGTAGAAAAAACCGCACTTGAGTTAGCCTCTTCCGACCCGAACCTAATGACGGACTACCTGAATGATTATTGCGTGACCCAGGCTGAATTAACCGTCTCTCGCTGGAAAGAACTGGGAGAATTCTTAATAGCCAAATACAACGATGGCTACGTCAGAGACCAAAACAACATCCCCCAAAAAGCCGGTTACCCTCAAACTTGGCTCAAAAAACTACTTGAATTGCAACCCGACAAATTTCGAATTCCAACAGAACCAAACAACTAGGTTATATGAAAAATTCGTCATTCGAATTTCGTCATTGATTCGTCATTCTGGTTTCGTAATTCGTCATTCAAAACTACCCCATCCCCGGCGACGGCATCGGACCCGTCAAACCATCATCCGCCAACGACTCCGGGTGCTCCGGCTCCGGCTTTCCCGCTTTGTTTTCCTGCTTTACCTGCTGCTCTGCCACCAGCAAATCTGTTACCGTCGGACGATCCAGCGATTTGCCTTCCAGCAGCAATTTCACCTCTTCTCCTTCCAGGGTTTCATACTTCAGCAAAGCGTCTTTTATGCTTTCCATCTGCTCGCGATGACTTTCCAGCAACTGCCTGACTTCTTTACTCGCCGCGTCCATTATCGCCTTAATCTCGCTGTCTATCAATTCCGCCGTCTGATCAGAATGTTCCCGCCCGCCAAACGGACCCCAGCCCTCTTTTTCGTCCGATCCATAGTTCACAAAACCCAGCTTTTCACTCATCCCCCATTCCGTTACCATCTGACGGGCAATGTCCGTCGCCTGACGAATATCCATCTGGGCCCCGCTCGATATATCACCGCAGAAAATATCTTCCGCCATCTGACCGCCAAAACACACCCGAATGTAGGCCAAACAGTATTTACGCGTGTAATACACGTGATCTTTCTCCGGCAAACTGAACGTCGCCCCACCTGCGTTACCTCGGGGTATAATGCTCACCTTGTGCACCGGATCGGTATCTACCAGCAACGATTGCACCAATACATGACCCGCTTCATGATAAGCCGTGCTCAGCCGATCCTTGTCGTCGATCACTCTGCTTCGCCGCGCCCGGCCCCAACGCACTTTGTCCCGAGCCTCTTCCAGATCACACATCTCCACGTATTCTTTTTCTTCCATCGTCGCTGCCAACGCCGCCTCATTGATTATCGCTTCCAGGTCCGCACCGCTGAACATCGACGTCCCCCGCGCCAAACGTTGCAGATTAATATCCGGACCCTTCTTAATCTTCTTGGCATGAACCTTCAAAATCTCCAGCCGACCCTTTATATCCGGCAACGGTACATAAATCTGCCGATCGAACCTGCCCGGCCGCGTTAACGCATGATCCAGAACATCTGCCCGGTTGGTCGCCGCTATCACAATAACCTGGTCATCCGTACCAAAGCCATCCATCTCCACCAGAATAGCATTCAACGTCTGCTCCCGCTCATCGTGACCGCCCCCGGCCATGCTCGTGCCCCGCTTGCGACCCACCGCGTCAATCTCATCCAGAAAAATTATACAGGGTGAATTATCTTTCGCCTGCTTAAACAAATCCCGCACCCGCGATGCCCCCACTCCAACAAACATCTCTACAAAATCACTTCCCGAAATACTGAAAAACGGCACATTCGCCTCTCCCGCAATCGCCTTGGCTAGCAACGTTTTACCGCAACCCGGCTCCCCGATCAGCAATACCCCTCGCGGAATCCGCCCGCCCAGTCGCTGGAATTTCTTGGGATTACGCAAAAAATGAATAACCTCCTGAACTTCATCTTTCGCTTCTTCGATCCCCGCTACATGCTCAAAATTCACCTTCGCTTGCTCTTTGTTGCTTATACGATGACGACTGCGACCGAAACTTCCCAGCATCCCCGCCCCGCCGGCTCCCTTGAACTGACGTATCACAAAGAAATACAAAATCCCAAAAAGCAACAAAATCGGAATCAAACCCTTGAAAGCCTCAAAATAGGGATTGGGATTTTGATATTCCCATTTCACATCGCTCTTGTTGAGCATATCCACAAACCACTGCTCATTACCGGCACCGGGACCCAATACTACCGTAAAACGCTCCGTATCCGGCTCCTTCCCCACC
Organism: Sedimentisphaerales bacterium; assembly: GCA_016934515.1. Classification (GTDB taxonomy): domain Bacteria; phylum Planctomycetota; class Phycisphaerae; order Sedimentisphaerales; family SM23-30; genus JAFGSR01. The sequence continues at coordinate 10,504 of JAFGSR010000160.1, read as the reverse complement.
ATCGCCTCCGGACGCATCTTACCTATCAGCACCGTGTCAGAAATCTGCACCTCCTGCACATCACCGTTTTTCACCCGCTGAATAAATTCATCCATTCCGATTGCCGTTGATTTCGGACTCATATCTCGCAACATGAACAGCAGCAACAAACCTATAAACAAAAACACCAACCAACTGTACATGCCCCGCGGATTTTTACCAAACCCTCCCGGACCGCCGGAACCGTTACCAGGTTTTTTGTCACCCTGATTATCCCGGAAATTTTTATCGTCACCAAATTCACTCATATCGTTTTCCAACCTTATGGTTTTAATAATAAATCAGCCATCCGCCCAAGGCGGATACATTATTTTTGATTTTTTATCTTTGATTTCTGATTACTTACCAGGGCTGCTCCATCTGCTCTATAATCCGCTGGGCCAGTTCGTTGGCCGCTTCACGCTCCGCCCCGGCTCGACCACTGCCCAGCATCGGAACATACGTGCCGCTGACCTTCAACCGTCTATCCTGAAAAATAAACTCGCCGCTTCGCAAATCCTGCCAGTTCGCCGTCACCACCAGAATAACCTCATTCGCCAGCGGACGGTCCAACTCACGCTGCTGGGCCAGCCTTCGTTCGATCACTCGATTAATGCTGCCATATAAAACAGTATCGGCTTTTCGCCGGTCCGATACCACTTTGTAAGGGCTGTGCAACTCCAGCCGGCTCACTATCGCCGGTGTCAAATCAAACTCAATCCCCCGACGAAAACTCTCCGATTCGAACATCTCCACAAATACCGTCTTTATATCCGTCCGATAAAGACTACTGCTCGTGTACCCCTGCTCCGGCTCTACATCATGGCAACCACCAATAAACAGCATCAGCGCCACCGTCAGAGCCGCCATTACCCACCTCAGCAATCTCACTCGCACTAAATTATTATAGGATGCCGGAAGTTGGTTTTTCATTTTTTTTATCCCACTTATCTTCGGCCCACCGATCTTCTTGGTCCGCCCAAACTACCATAACTTCAAAATACCCTTATAACACCAAAATTACTGCGCCGAAACCTTCGCCAGCAGAACATCGGCTTTCCGGGACCATTCGCTGTTCGCCCAGTTTGCCTTGACGTACTCGGCATAATAACGGGCTGACATATCGCGATGAGTTCGTTGGTAATAATCCGCTACTTCATAATTCTTTTCCGCCTGCTGCCAGTGGATTCGCATAATTCGCTGCTCGATTCCCAACTGCTTGGCCTTTTGCGGAAAACGCACCCGGTACTGTTCGTACCTTATCCGGGCGTCATTGAGACTGCGACCGTCATAGCGCGGCCCGCGATACTGAGCTTGCGTCGCTTCGGCACTACGCAAAAGAGCCTCCTCGTAATAGCGGCTGTTGCTGTAGTTATCCACCAATATCTGATACGCTCCCTGCGCTTCGATGAATCGACCGGAGTTAAAATAATAATCCGACTGCATCTTCAACGCATACGCCGCCAGGTCCGACCCGGGCCAACGCTCTTCGACGCGCTCCAGAATCTCCAGGGCTTCCGTTCGGGCCGACGCTGGTATAAAACCCCATACTTTGCGTTTTTTGCCCGCCAGGAACAATTTGGCAATTTCAATCTGCTGCCGCAGCGACGATTCCCACAACGCACTGGTGGCAAAGCTGTCCAGCAGTTCCTCGTAAACCTCAAAAGACTGATAATACAAGCCCCGATCAAACAACGCCTGCGCTTTCAAAAACATAGCCTGGTCCATCCAGGGGGAATCTTCGTTGTCCTTGATCCATCGGCTTAATTGCTTCTGGGCTTTTTTGGCTTTACCTTGGGTGATAAGCTGCTGCATCGTAACTAGTTGCGGCGAAAGGTTTTCCACCTCCTGCCACTGCCCCTCGGCGGTAAGCATCACGGTCTCGGCGGTCTCGGATTGGGCTGCTGAAACAGTAATTGGTGAAACGCACAGTAAACAACTGCAAATCAAACAGCTCGCCAACAGTGTCTTCGAGATTTTCTTCATTGGGTCAATCCTTTTGTCAAAACACATAAATTCCATTAGCCCAACATTATAACCCTAAAAATGATTAATTGCAATTACCAGATATTCGCGTATAATCCCATTTTGACATTATCGTAATGCCTTACATAACGGCAACTTACAGAATCTCAGGGCCGGGGCGGCTCTGCATTCGATTTGCGGTTGACAACTGACGATCAGGAAAATATCCGATAATTGCACATGTTGAAGATTAACGAAAAAATATCGATTTCTGAGCAATACATCACGATTAATTACGTTCGTTCCCGCGGCCCGGGCGGCCAGAACGTCAATAAGGTCAATACCCGCGCCCAATTGAGTTTCGATCTGGAAAACTGCCCGGAGTTGAACACCGCGGTAAAGAAACGGCTCAAAAAGCTACCCGGCAGCAAAGTTACCGACGATAACCGCCTGATAATCCAGTCGGACTGCTATCGCCTGCAAAACCGCAATCGGCAGGAATGCCTGGATCGACTGCGGAAGTTTATCAGCAAAGCCTTGGTAGTACCTAAGAAACGCCGCCCCACAAAACCTACCCAGGCATCAAAACACAAACGGCTCGCGGACAAAAAGCACCGCAGCAGCATTAAATCTCTCCGCAGCAAAGTTACTCCACAGGAATGAATATCTGGTTTTCCCGAACCGATGACTCTGTCTTTATTGGCCCTGGGTGGTTTGAGCCTGTTGCGTCAGCGGCGTTAACCGGAATATCGGCAAGTGGCTCCTGTGATTAAGCAGCGTTGCATTGTAACGATGAGGAAGACAAGGATTGCTACTTGAACTTGACGGCGCCATAATAACCCTTAAGAAAGGTTTTTGCATCATGAGGCGTTTAGGTGGTATTACGGTGCTGCTCATTCTGATTGTCGGTTCATCCTTTGGATGGGCCTCAGATAAAATAACGGTGGATATCGATGCGGCCCAAGCTGTAAAGCCCCTGGCGGCGGCAATGTTGCAGGCAAAACCGGATAATGAGCGATCCGTGCAGTTGGCCCAGGCGTATTATGATTCCATCGCAAAATGGGGCGAAGTGTTATGGGATCATTTGGAGCGGGTTCCCGACCATGATGATTGGGGGTATTACGGCCTGGGACGCAACGTTGAAGATGATGTGCGACCGATTTGCTATGCAGTGATGGCCAATGCCTTTCTGGCGGAAGTGAAGCCGCCTCAGGAACGATTGACGCCCACCCAGCGGGAACGGTCACGGACAGACGCCATCATGTGCCTGCGTTATTTGACGCAGGCGCACGTTACCGGCACCGGCGTCTGCCTTAACGGTAAGCCTTGGGGGGATCAGTGGCAATCGGCAATGTGGTGCCGGGCGGCCGGATTGGGCGGCTGGTTAATCTGGGAGCATCTGGACGCATCACTCCAACAAGCTGTGGCAAAGATGGTGGCGCATGAAGCCGAACGCTTCATAGACAAGCAACCTGAAAGCAGGGAATATCGCAACACCGGCGCGGAGGAAAACGCCTGGAACGCCAAAGTTACCGCCCTGGCGTGTAACATGATGTCTGAGCATCCGCACGCCGTGGCGTGGGACCGCGCAACAAAAACGTATCTCTACAACTCGTTCTCCGTCAAGGCCGACCATGAGGATACCACCATTGGCGACGATGGCAAAATGATCAAAAAATGGGTAACCACCATCAACGCCCATTCGGATTATACCGTCGAAAATCACGGATTGGTACATATGAGCTATCTGAAAGACACCATGGGCTATATGCTGGAGAACGCATGCACGTACCAGTTAACCGGTAAAACCATACCCCGAGCTTACCTTCACCATGTGGAGGATGCCTTTGCCGTCGTGAAAAAATGCATGAGTTGGGATGGTGCGGCAATATATTTTGGCGGCAATGACTGGAAGATTGTTCATTCACAAAGCGCTGACGTCAGTATTTATGCAGCCTTGAGTCAGTTGACCGGAGACAAAGTTGCGGCCTCCCTCGAGGTGCCGGCGCTAAAAACCATGAGTGCGATGCAACGGGAGGAGCACGGCTTTTTCAACGTTCGCCGCGACCTGGAATACAGCGGATTTTGCGCCTGCCGGTTAATCAGCGGCTATTGGTACCATGTCCTGGTGGGCAGGGATTGTCCACCGCTAACGTCGGACGACCTCAACAAGCGGCTTTGTGGAGTGACCTATCTGGAAACCGCCCGGGCCATCGTGCAACGCACGCCCACCAAATTCGCCTCGTTTGCCTGGGGACCCAAGCACATGGCCTTGGCCATGCCGGAAAATGGCAATTGGGTTATTTGGCCGCATTTTGCCTCCTATCTGGGCTATATCAATGATATGGACAGTTCCGACAAACAGGCCAAAATCTTAAAGATAAAGCCCGAGTTGCAAAAAGATGGATTCAGTGTTATCGGCGCCTTGGAGCGGTGTGAAGGAAAAGTCACCCAGGATTTTGCCTATGTATCATTACCGGGTGATGTTACCTTCTATATTGAAAGGTTGCAGGCCGCAAAGGATTTTAAGCTGGAATCGCGGGAAACCGGCGTAATTGGCCACGAATACGAATTAGCTAAAAATACGCGGACGTTATATGGCGATTTCAGCGTCCTGACGATGCAGGGAACAGGTGGAGAAAAACAGGTCCATGAATGGACCTCCGACTGGTTTAATGTGGACGACAAGGTTGGCTATGTTATTAAACGTTCACCCGGTGTCCATAACGTGATTCGTTATCACGATGAGCCTCAAGGCTATGGCCGGGTGCCAAAATTGCAGGAGTGGTTTAGCCTTGTCGGCGATGCCAACACCAATGCGGACGTCGAAAAAAAGACTCTATCACCTGATGGCGAATGGACCTGCGTGGTGACGTTTTTAAATCAAACGTCTGCTGCCACCAAAGCGCATGCTGAGAATATTGATTTCAAAGCATCCGGAGACTCCGCGATGTGTCGTTTTGGAAGCCAGGCGCTACAGGTTGATTTTCATGCGGATAAAGTGAATATGATCCGATAACGTTTTTGGATATTTGTTTTCCGTTTATGAAATTTCACATTTTATGCGAGCAGGAGGCTTGCCCCTTTCACTCCTGCAAAGAGCATAACCCAAAGAAGCTAAGAGTTTAAGGAAGGAGTATGCAATACCACCCGAAATCCGCTGAGCAGTTTGGTGCTATTACAGCTGATGAGTCTTCCAATATATGGAAACAATGCCGGAAATCCTTGGGTGAAGCGGCAAAGGTCCAAAGGATAAATGGAAACGCACCCTATTTACTTATGCTAACAGTTACGGAAAATTATTTTTCAGACATATGGAGATAATATGAATTTTAAAAAACTTCTGATAGTTCTTTTGGTTATTTGTAACTGTGAAGATGCTTGGGCGAGCAGTGATGATACAATGAAGTGGTGGCAGGAGACTAAGTTTGCGTTGTTCGTGCACTGGGGGCCTATCAGTGTATTGGGCAAGGAGATCAGCTGGAGTAGAGGTCTGCCCAGGACCGGGGAGGAATATGCGACGTGGGACAGGAGTGTGCCTTCAGCGAAGTATGATTTGCTTTATAAAGAATTCAATCCGGTTAAGTTTGATGCGGATGAGTGGGTGCAGATGATGAAAGAGGCGGGGATGAAGTATATCATTTTTACGACGAAGCATCATGACGGATTTGTAAATTTTGATTCTAAATATACTGATTATAAGATTACCTCAAAAGAAAGTCCGTTTGGGCGTGACATCGCTAAGGAGCTGGCCGATGCTTGTCATCGGGGCGGAGTTGGATTGGGTTTTTATTACTCCCCGCCTGACTGGCACCATCCGGAGTATCTTGGCCCTAACCATGACACAAAATATATCAACTATTTTCACGGGCAAATCGAAGAACTTTGTAAGAATTATGGGAAGGTGGATATATTCTGGTTTGATGGCTTGAGGGGCAATGCCGAAGACTGGCATGCTCAGGAGATCGTTGATAAAATCAAGAAATGGCAGCCTGATGCGTTGATTAATAATCGGCTTGGGATTGAGGGGAACATGGGAACACCTGAGCAGACGGTTGGCGGATTTAATAGAGGTCGGCCTTGGGAAAGTTGTATTACTATTGGGACGCAGTGGACGTGGGGTGGTAATGATAAGACTAAGAGTTATGAAGAATGTATGAAGCTTTTGCTGGGCACGGCTGGCGGCGATGGGAATCTGCTTTTGAACATGGGGCCTAGGCCTGATGGTAGTTTTGAGGCTACGCAGGTTGCTGTTGTTAAAAAGATGGGGCAATGGCTGAAAAAATATGGAGATAGTATTTATGGAACCAGGGGTGGCCCTTTTAAGCCTGGTAAATTCGGAGTGAGCACTTGCAAAGGCAATAAAATATATCTGCATATTAGTGAGTTTGATGATAACCAGGTAAAACTTGGGAAGCTGCCTGCGACGATCGTTGGTGCGTGTGTGATGACTGGTGGGGTTTGCAGTTTTGTGCAGGATGATAGCGGGGTTGCGATTACTGTTGCTAAGGAATATCACAAGCCAATAAATACACTGGTTGTACTTGAGGTTGATACGAATTCAGTCGGGATACCGATGATTGAGCCTATTGCTAAGGCTGAGAAGATCGATCTTGGACATCATGCTAACCCGGAAAAGAAGATCGTTGGTAAGACGCCTAAGGTTGTGTTTAAAAATGACTGCAGTGAGCTTGTTGAAGTGCCGGCTGGTGCTTATGTTAATCATGATGGCAAAAAGATCAAACTCGGCAAGTATTATATTCAGAAACATGAAGTGACTAATGCAATGTTCTGTTACTATCTGAATAGTAGTAACGAGGCGGGGAATGCCTATCATAGCAGGATGCAGATCGAGAAGAAAGAAGCTGATGATAAGGTGATATATTCTGTTGAAGCTGGGAAAGAAAATTATCCGGTTGTCTATGTCAGCTATTATACGGCTGAGGATTATGCTAAATGGATGAGCAGTAAGACAGGTAAGAATTATTCGGTGCCCAGTGAAGCTCAGTGGGAAAAGGCTGCGGGCTGGGATCGGGAGAAAAACCACTTCTATGCTTACGGATTCGGGACGGATGAGATTCGGCCTTTGGATTTTGCGAGCAGTACGAGTATTTGTTATGACGGGGATATACCGAGTGGATATGGACCAATCGCGGTGGGTAGTTTTGATGTCACGAGCCCTGTTGGTTGTTATGATATGAGCGGAAATGTGCGCGAGTGGACAACCGATAAGGTCGGCGATAAAATGATAATGAAAGGCGGTAGCTATTGGAACTATCATACGAGTTGTAGAACTTTTTCGCGTTATCCTGTCGAACCCAGCGGTGCTGGCGGAGACAGAGGTTTTCGGCTTGTGATTAACTGTGATTAGGAATATTCAAAAGATTAATAATATGATTATTCCCCAATAAAGTTGTTGAAGTTTATGCTACTGGGGGCCTGTTCATTTAACTGTGTAAATGGGAAATGTCAGCTGATATAATTAAGACAATCATCTGGCTATATTTCATACCTGTTTTCCCTTATCAATAAACTAATTTAGATTTTTTCTTTTTTCTGTTTCTGATATTTCTGATGTCTCTGTCAACTGAAGAAGAACCGCCGAGTCCAGCGATATCAACTCAGGAGCGGGCAATCTGCCGTTATACTTAAATGTATCTTCAGGATTATCTAGTCCCCATATCCAGACACTTATATTGGTTGATTTTCCGCTGAGCAAAACATCAATATCTATTTTGCTTTTACCCTTTTGTAAATCAACTACTACGAAGCTCCAGAACTCACGATACTCAAGATGGGTAACGTTCCAACGGTTGGAGTTTTTAATTTGAGTAGTTGCAACTTTGCCATCGATATTAATATTGGCGATCGGTGTTGCCTTTTCATCTCCTTCAGAAAGAATAAGCAGCCTGGCTTTTGGAGATTTCACAAGAACGTCAGCTTTTAATTTCAATTGATATGCACTGTCATTTTCCAGCAGCAGCTTTCCATAACTGCTGTTAGGATCACATGGTTTCTCCTCGAATATTATTTTTTTAATCTGCTGATGATTAACCGCTGTCTGTAATTTACCACCAATACAATTTTTTACCAAAGGGACGTTTTTAAGCTTATTATTTTTAGCAATTCTGAGAACAACCGTTTCATAAGGCGCCAGAGGAATATCAAGACAATCATTAAATTTAACATCTTCTCCGTAAAGCCTAATCTGTGGATAAAGGCTTACAACGGAAAGGTTTTTAATTTTCTCCAATAAGCTGGTATCTTCATCAAGGCTTATATAATAATGTTGGGGAACTATCCACGGATTTCTAAGCAGAATTAAACCTTCATCAGTTTTCCAGTGTGCATAGCCATAAGGCTGACGAGGCATTTGCATATCATTGCTGAATTTCGGCAACAGATTTGGTTTCCAGGCATTAGGAAGCAGGGGTTGCGTTTGCTGGAGAATATCAGAATTGTTGCGCGCCCATTTTAAAATGTTACCAAGTTGCAACCAGCGAACATCGTTCATATATTTTGGGTTTATGTAAAGAGGCAAAAAGCTGTGACCCCTCATTATAGTTGTGATAGCATCGTTTAAAAATGGCTCTTCCGTCTGATGAATTATCCCCAGAACTTCCTGCGCCGCTATCGGAATATTCAGCATCGCCGCACCTTGAAGGTTAAAATAGTCACGCGCCGAAGTGTAACTTTCCCGGTAAACCGGACATGGAACTCGACCCTGCGGAGCATCCGTGCCATATGTTCCTATTACCGAGTTTGCATAGAAAAGCCACCACGGACTTGGATCCCAACCCATGCACGTTGTTTCAAACCAGATGTCAGGGGCTTGTTCTCGGATGGTCTCGAAAACTTCTATCATGCCTTGGGCTATTTTTTCATAAGATAGGTATTCAGGATAGTGACCATGATTTTTTTCTTTACATATAAAGCTGATCCCGTCGAACTTAATATGGCGAACTCCGAAACGTTTCACAAGTTCTACAATATTGTTCGCGAAAGCAGTTTGGTATTTTTTACCCGCAAGACAGCAACGCAGATAGTCCCTGCCTTTATAGTTTACATGGGTAACTTCATAGCCATTATCCTCTGCCCATTTATTGTCAAGGGCGCCGGTGTAATGACTTGAAGGCGAAACCCAAAGACCAAGATTGGCTTTCATCTGCGCCGAGACTTTCTGGATATTTTCAAACTCAGCCGGAAATCTCTCCCTGCTGACCTGCCAAATGCTCTTTTTCTCTGACCAACCCATATCCAGACAGAACGTATCAAAAGAGACGCCGCTGCGATCGTAAAGCTCAGTTTTGAAAGTGTTCATTAGCTCCAGGATGTCTTTTTCCGTAAATGGTACCGGTGACGTCCACCAACTGTTATAATTAAAATGAAGTTTATGGGGCTCAGGTCTGTTTGCATTAATGTATTGTTTGAATTTTTGTTTCTCTTTGCCCGGGTCACTTATACCAAAAACCGCTTTTTTAGATTCATACCAGATGCCGGACTCCAAATCTATGCCGGGGTTATGGCTAAGAGTTAAAATGTCGTTTTTAATACTGTTATTTGCAACCGGAAACTCAAGCCCCATGAAAAAACCATCCGTAAATGCAGGATAACTCTGGAGCCAGCCTTGATGCATTTCTACAATCAACTCGCTGGTATTAATTTTTTCCAGGATTATCTGTTTTAACAGCAGACTATCCCGGCCGGATATGATGCGATATTTTGCCCATTTCCTAACCAAAGATTCAGATTTACTGAACTCGAACAGAACTTTTACTTCCAAAGATGTTTGATCCGAAACTTTTATTGCAGGATAGCTTAATTCTACGATCTCACCTGTCTTTAACTCCCCTTCAATAGCTCTATGGTAGATATTTTCCGCAGTCTTGCTTTTTTCAAAAATAAACTCCGGGGCCTTAGTGGAAATTTCCAGAGTTTTGCCATTATTGACTATTTCAATTGTACCCCTATTTTGGTTGAACTCAAGCCCAGCTGCAAAAACAGATTGAAAGCAAATATAAATAATAAAGAAGCACACAGAGTATTTAAAGCAAAAGTTCATTTTCGCTTCTCCTAAAAATTCAATTTGTTTAAATATATCGTAAAAACCCAACGGATGGTGATTCTAAGTGTTTTAACAACATTTCGATATTAAAATCCGGGTGAAGAATTGAAAATAATTCGCTAAATTTAAAAAATTAGCAGTAAAAATACCTGCCAAAGTGCCGATAATAAATTGATTACAGCTTGAATTCAGAGAGAAGAAAAGAGAGAAGAAAAGGGGACAGGGTACTTTTTAGATTGCATCTATAGGCTCTATACGTTAAGATTACAGCAACCTGAACACCTCCACCTGGGCCGAAGTCGGCACCACCATCACCTACACCTACGACGCCAACGGCTCGCTCATCAGCAAGACCACCTGTAAAGATGAGCAAGAAGAAACCATCACCTACGCATACAACCTGCAGAATCGTTTGTTCAAAGTCACTACTAACCTCGAAAGCCCGCCCGATACGGT
>JAFGSR010000159.1 GCA_016934515.1 Sedimentisphaerales bacterium | reverse complement strand
TTCAGGGCTTTGTTAAACCATTCCATGCCGCCCGCCCGTTCTGTCAAGGTGCTCAGCAAGCACGACTGCATGGGCCAGCCGTCTTTATCCGACATCGCAATCGGAATCAACCCGGCCGCCTTAATTTTTTCGCCCTGGACCAATAATTCATCGAACGTCTTCGGGAAGGTCAAACCAAGATCCTTCAACAGTTTCTCATTCACGAACATGACGTGCGTATCCGTGACCTGTTCCGGCAATTCGTAAATCGCACCGTTCGGGCCCTGCGCCGTCAGCGAACCCGCCGAAAATTCAGCTTCATGCCCTTTGAGCCAGGGGCTCAGATCCTTAATCAAGCCCTTGCCGGTGACATAGCCGGTACGTTTATCGGGCCACAGGAACATCACATCCGGTAATTGACCACCCACGGCCATGGTTTGCAATTTGTTGTGGTACGCTTCGCTGAAACCATATTCGATTTCGAATTCAATATCAGGATTTGCGGCTAAAAACGCATTGAGGACAGCTTCCCAGTTCGCCACGTTCACGGGATCGGCCTGATCCACATACGCATACATGGTGAGTTTCATTTTATCCGCAGCATTCGCCGCCTGAAACATCCCTAACACCAATACCAGGCTCAAACAGAGAACAACCATTCGCTTCATACACATGCCTCCTGCTAAAGATATGTCGTTATTGGTACATACATCTTGATGTATCTACCAACACCGCGTTGGTTAAATTCCTCAAACACATCAACGTCTCCAGATAAGAACCTTGAGGAAAGCCCTTATCCATCGCTGGCAGTGTCAACCATGAAAACCTCATAACTTCTTGTCAAGAATTTTTCTTTATAATTTCAAAAATCACTACCAACAAGTTATTAACTTATTGTAAATAAAAAAGTTATAGTGTATTTTCTTTATATAATAACATAAATTATTTATTTATAATAAGTTATATTATTATTGTATCCACTTGCTATATGATAACGAAAAGTTATAGGTAATACTCCTGATTCAGCGATCTTCTCATCAGAGGTTCAGGAAACTTACAAGATATGCTCAAATTCTTCAATAGTACTTTATTTTATAAGTAGTTACAATGGACATATCTTTCCGTCACGCCACTATTTTTAAAACTTCCGCTAAAAGATCTTGACGAAAAGTCATCCTAAAAGTTATACCAACAACTGATGATTGTTCTGGTTCAATCTGATAAGGAGCTGTTATGCGAATTGACGCCGATAAACCTATTCCGAAATATCTGCAACTGAAAGATATTCTACGCCATTATTTTAAAAATGAACATTATGAGTTAGGACAACAAATCCCTACCGAAAATGACTTGATGCAGCAGTTCCAGGTCAGCCGGAACACGGTACGGCAGGCGTTGGGTGAACTTGAGAATGAAGGATTCATCTATAAAAAACGAGGAAGTGGGAGTTTCTTTTCTGGGAAAACCCAGGAAGATGTCAATCAAACCTACCTGATTGGTGTTCTTACCCCGATTATTGCGTCGTATATCTATCCGCAAATTATCGAAGGGATTGATGATGTCGCCCATAAGCGACGATATAACATTGTGTTAGGCAATTCCAAAGGACTGCCGGAAAAAGAGTTGCTCTGCCTAGAACATCTCCTCGATAAAAAGATTGATGGATTGTTGCTCGAACCCGCCGGCGGCATTCAAAAAATTGAAGATTCCAAAACATTTCGAATGCTGAAAACGCTGACGATCCCGGTGGTCTTCATGGATTGGGTGATCAATCAACCCGATGTTTCATATATCTCGCTGGACGATGTCGAGGGCGGGATGCGAGCCACCAGTTATCTGATTGACGCTGGTCATAAGCGGATTGCCTGCGTCTATCCGAACGATCATATTCCCGGTCTCCAGCGGTATCAGGGCTACCGCAAGGCGCTGGAAGCGAATCGGATCAAATACGAGAGCACCCTGGATAAAGCCGGGACGATCTTACGATGGAATGATGCGGATTATGCGCCAGCGCTTACGAAGGAATTATTAGATTTAGGCGAAGCCCGGCCCACGGCGATTTTCTTCTTTAATGATGCGGCGGCGCTACGCTCATACGCGACCATTCGAGAAGCGGGGTTGAAAATTCCGGAGGACATTTCGCTGATCGGCTTTGACGATTCCGAAATGGCCTCGCTGGCAGATGTACCGCTGACCAGCGTCGTGCATCCGAAATATCAAATTGGCAAATTAGCGGCCGAAACGCTCTTTGATCACATTGAGTCCAAAGAAAACCGGGTGCATCGCCAGATCATCATTAACCCGACCATTGCCATGCGGAATTCGGTGGCTTCGCCATCCGCGCACCTTAAAGTTTTTTAAATTTCCGGCGACTCTCAATGATACGTTTAAGTTCCGGCAGCATATTTTCGGCGGCCTTGCGGCCAGATTCAATAATGCCAGCGGCTTTATCAAAATGACTCCAACTATAGCCCAGCACTTCCGGCATAATCGTGATATCCGCAATCATGGATTTGGCCGTGCTGATTTCATATTGCAGGTTCTGGAACGACCGGATAATAATATCAATCATTTTGAGCTTTTCAGCATATCCCACCAGGTTGATGTATGCTTTGGGAGGGGGCGGATAGCTTGGCGTTAAGGGGGCAAAGCTGTTCACGCCGACCAGAATATCGGCGTGCATTTCCACCAGATCGCTGATCGGTACCGGATTGATAATGGCGCCGTCTATCAGAAATTGATCGCCATACTTCACCGGGGCGAAAACGCCCGGGATGGCAATACTGGCTTCCAGCGCCTTGAGCAGCGAGCCGCTCGATAACGCGACTTCCTGCCCCGTATCCAGGGTCATCGTAATAATGCGCAACGGAATTTTCAGATCTTGAAAGGTCATGTCCGGGGGGATCACGCTGGCAATCAATTTCATAATGCGGTGATGGCTTAAGAACCCGCCCCGGAAAGGATTGACATCTCGCACCGACAACAGGGGCAGGTGGGATTCCCATTGCAAGACGGTCTTTTCCAATTCATCGGCACTCATCCCCAACGCATACGCAGCCCCGATCACGGCCCCGGTATTGCTCCCGGCAATCATATCAATCGGAATCTGATGTTCTTCCAGGACTTTTAAGACCCCGATATGCGACAAGCCGCGAGCGGCTAATCCGCCTAACGCCAGGCCGATCTGCAATCCTGCCACATGTCGGGCAATTTTCTGAATAACCTGGCTGGTCTTGGTCGTTGTGTCAACCTCGGCCAGGATCTCGCCCTGTTCGTAAAATCGGCGTTCTGCGACTTCATCAATCGGCAACAGAATCGGGGCCATTTCTGGCGTCACCCGCTCCACATTGGCCGTAATGGCAGACGACCCTCGTGGCACATAATAGGCCGTAATAATTTCTTGATGATCAAACATGCCCACCGGGGCTTCCTCGCCGAGCGGCGAGAGCAACACCACTGTATCGGACAAATCCAGGGCTTCAAAGGTGTTATTACTGATTTCGGTCGAGGTGTTAATCACCACATATTGAAACAGGGTTTTCAACAAACTCAGGGTTCCGGCAATCTCTTCACGTGAAATTTTTCCGGCGCGCAGCAGGTCCGGGGCGATGGTTACAAGATGGATGCCTGAGGCATGCCGCCGCAAAACCTGCTGGACGGTGTCGGCGGTAATGCCTTCTACGCCGATCACCGGGGGAATGCCGATCTTAAGGATGTCGGCAATCACCGGGTCATTCAGCGTCATATCCAGAATAACGACCGGGAGATTCGTTTGATGTAACAGGCTGACCGCTACATTGACGGCGGTAAAAGTTTTCAGGGAGACTTTGCGGGGACTATAAATAGCCACAATCTCGTTGGGTTTGGCCTGGGGCTGAAACAACCCCAACGTATCCATTCGAATCCGGAGATCGAGGCTGCGGATGATATTGTGTAAAATGGTCGGATCGCGTTCGACCAGTTCATCAAAATGGTTTTGCCCTAATTGCAGGATTTCAGCATCAATAACGACCTCAGCCGTCACGGTACGCGTCTCGTTGCCGAGCACCGCGCTTTCCCCAAAGAAATCGCCGGCATTCAAATATGCCAGGGTTTTCGTATGGGTGGCTTCGGTGACCGTGAGTTTCACCTGACCGGAGAGAATCAAATACACGCACGATCCCCGCTCGCCCTCCCGACAAATCACCGCGCTGCGCGGATAGTAGACGTTTTGGAGTTTGGGCAGAATACGACGGAGTTCCGAAACTTTCACATTCGAAAACAACACATTTTTGCGGAGATCGGCAATCTTAATCAAATGTTTTCTTTATGCTGGAGTGTTGGAGTGTTGGAGGAATGGAGTGTTGGAGTGTTGGAGTGTTGGAGTGTTGGAGGAATGGAGTGTTGGAGTGGTCGCTGGCTTAAACATCCCAATTCTCCAATTCTCCAATTCTCCATTCCTCCAATTCTCCATTCCTCCAATTCTCCATTCCTCCAATTCTCCAATTCTCCAATTCTCCAGCACTCCATTACTCCATTACTCTAGCACCCCAATCCTCCATCATTGCGGTCTGGCGCACTTCAGCACAACCCAGGTCATCGGTTGACCCGCCGCCATTTTTTCAGGATTCGCCCGACCAAATGAAAAAATGCCTTCCGACCACTCGACCATTTCCTGGAGGGCTTCGGTTCCTTCTAAGCGTTTTTTAGGGCGGCTGGTCGGATCGACCAGAATAATTTGCGTAATTTCCCCATACCGGATATGCATCGAACCGGTTTGTTTTGTAGCAGGATTGGTCAACGTGGCAAATCCGGAGGCATGGACCAGACTCAACATCTGTAAAATTGAAGGCAAGTGCTCTTCTTTTAGGTTGGCGAGTAAGGTGGTATTTTTCCGTTTCAACAGTCCCACGCTCGATTTAATGAGCCGATCAAGTACTGACCGTAAATTATCCAAAAAGGAATTGAGCGAATCAATGCTGGTAGGCTCGACGATATACTTAATACTGGCCTGCTTAAACGGAGCATCAATCATCGCCACCTGCTGCTCCTGCACGATAAACACCATCGGAATCTCAGCCATAGCCGTACTGGCAATAGAACGGACCTTTTTATTGACGTCCAGGGCGTCCTGGATGGTGAAGCTCCCAAGCTCAACAAACAACAAATCTGGCAAAAATTCCTGATTTTCTTCGACCTGGGTCACTAACCCCTGCAAAGCATCGCTCAAGGAAGACACGAGTAACACCTCATGTTCCGCCAATTCGAGCATCTTCAAAATATACTCGTGCAACTCAACCCGCGCGTCAACGACCATGATTCTTGCCACGCTTCCACCTCCATATCCAAAAAATTGAAGAGCGTTCCTTCAAAAAGTTAAACAAGAAAATACGGTTTTTCGTTATTCAAGAATGGCTTTGATCTTTTTGACCAGGAGGGCGATGCAGGATTTCATATCCTGATCTTTACGC
>JAFGSR010000158.1 GCA_016934515.1 Sedimentisphaerales bacterium | reverse complement strand
TACCATTTTACCGGTTGGTCTGGCGGTTTGACCGGCAGCGATAATCCAGCTACCATCACCATGGATACAGACAAATCCGTCACGGCTAATTTCGCTGTCGATACCACATATGCTCTAATTATCAACGCCCCCAACGGCTCCGTTACCAAAAACCCCGACAAGCAAACCTACAATCCTGGTGAAACGGTAACTCTCCAGGCAACTGCGTCATCCGGATATCACTTTACCGGCTGGTCCGGCAACCTGACCGGTGCCATCAATCCCACCACGGTTACCATGGATGCTGAAAAATCCGTCACGGCTAATTTCGCTGTCAATGCCCCCCCCATTGCCGACGCCGGTCCCGACCAGACCGTTACCGATTCTGACGGTAACGGCTCTGAGCAGGTTAATCTGGATGGATCCGGTTCTTCCGATTCGGACGGGCCCATTGCCAGCTACGCTTGGAGTGAAAGCGGTGCTCAGATTGCCACCGGTGCCAACCCGAATGTCATGCTTGCTACCGGCATACATACAATCACGCTTACTGTAACCGACAACGATGGTGCAACTGATACGGACACACTAACCGTCACCGTCAATACTCCCGCCAATCAGGCTCCCATTGCCAACGCCGGTCGCGATCAGACCGTTACCGATTCTGATAGCAACGGCTCTGAGCAGGTTACTTTGGATGGCTCCGGTTCTTCCGATTCGGACGGGCCCATCCAAAGCCACATCTGGAGTGAAAGCGGTGCTCAGATTGCCACCGGTGCCAACCCGAATGTCACGCTTGCTACCGGCATACATACGATCACGCTTACCGTAACCGACGACGATGGGGCATCTGATACGGACACGGTAATCATCACGGTTAGTGACGAAAAGAATCTTGACACGGATGATGTAAACCCACCTACCGTCGCAAATTGTTCGCCGAGTCCGGGTTCGATTCAAGCGCCGCTGAATACCCTGATAGTTCTGCATGTTGTTGACGTTGGGGCCGGTGTCGATCGCAGCTCGGTGGTGATCCGTGTTGAAAACGATATTATCTATACGGGCGATGTGAACGAGTGTATCAGTAGTCTCGGGCGATGTCGCAGAACGGGGACAAAAGCAGATTATACATTTACGTACCAACCGAAAACTAACTTTGATTACGATCAGACGGTAAATGTTACAGTAAACACTACCGACCTGAGCGAAAAAACGATGCCCGAATATGCCTATTCTTTTAAGACTGAGATGCGCAAATTCGGCGGAAAAAAGAGAATCGATCTCGATGGCATCAGTCTATTCCAGAGCAACCCGGCGACGGTCAGAGACAGCCAGGGAAATGTTTGGGTAGCCTGGGAAGCCGGACCTGTCGGCTTTAGAAATATTTATGTAAGTAAACTACCGGACGGCGCAAGCTATTTTGAAAACGTTATGCAGATCACGAATAATTCATACGACCAGTGCAGGCCAACCATAGCAATAGACAACAATGACAAACTTTACCTTGCCTGGCAGGAAAATCCCAAGGGGAACTGGGACATTTACTTCTCCAGCTCGACAGATGGTGTTTACTGGATAAGTGCGGTCAAGGTTGCTAACACTAATGCGAACCAGACTAATCCTTCCCTGGCTGTTGATTCTCTCCTGTCGAACCAGGTTTATCTCGCCTGGCAGGATGATCGAAAAGGAGATTACGACATATACTTTGTTTCTTCAAATGACGATTTTGCCGGCAAAACCATAATTCCGATTGCCACCGATCCCGCCGATCAGACCGAACCGGTTATGGCGATCGATTCCGAAAATACCGTTTACGTCATCTGGACCGATGCCAGAGACGGCTCTAACGACATTTATGGCGCTGCGTCTGATAATGGACCCTGGACCAACGTGCCCATAGTTAATAATGACTATAATCAATCCTCCCCGGCAATTGCGCTGGAATCCGAGGGAAATATCCTGCACCTTTTGTGGGTGGATGATGCTTCTGGTAATAAGGATATATGCTATGGGGCCACTGCCGGGGGGCTGCCGGAGAATCCGTTGACCGGAATTAACATCGTTGACGATAGTTCCGGGGCAGATCAATCCTGTCCGAAAATTATCACCGGTCTCGACAGCAATAACAATCTTAAGGTCTTTGCCTGTTGGCAGGATGAACGCAATATTATTGTAGGCGCGAACGATAGTGACAACGATATTGATATTTACTTTTCCGAGACCGAGCCGTTGGATCGGCTTTCAAATTCTGCTGCGCAGGTGGTCTTCGGAACCAATATCTGGGTCACAGATGATGACCTCACAAATGCCGGCCAGTATCATCCCGTCATGAACCTGGACATAAAAGGCCATCCTTATATCGTCTGGGTCGATACCAGAAACGGAAATGAAGAGGTTTATTATACCGGTACCACTTTAATCAATTCCGATACCCTGGCAATCAGTGAGATCATTGCTACCCAGGGCGGTATTGTCGGTACCCATCCGGATAATATTACCGGCGAAAATGATATCAGCGTAGAAATACCCGCAGGGGCTTTCTGGGTGGACGCCGAAGTGTCTATCTCCCGCGTTGACAATCCACCCTCTTCCACGGGACTGACAGCAATGGATATCATCTCCCGCTATGAATTCGGCCCCAGCAGCAACCTGGAATTCTCCCGGCCGGTTACGATTATCATTCCTTATGAGGTTACAAATCCTGATGATGATTCTGTATATTGGAACAATCTCCAGACTGGTGATTTGGGCCAGTCGGAAGTATCAAATGTCGAGCGTATTATTATTTCACCTACTCTGCATGCCATACGCTACAAAACTACTCACTTTTAACCAATACATCGTGACTCAAGAAAGCAAAGCTGCCCATTTATCCGGCGGGGCGTTGGCGGCGGGTACTCCATGAACCGTTACGGTTCCGCTCAGGGAGGATCATAAGAAATAATCAGATATTTCTTGCCTTATATCGGGCCAATGAACTTATCCCGGCTTCGCCGGGGACTGTACCGCCGCCGTCCCGGCGGCAATTGCCCAACCAGCCGGCGAGACGCCGGCGATACAAATACAAATTCCCATACATTCAAGTTCACCGTTGTGATTTCTGCTGCAGCTTGGGCACTGGCCCAGGTCATACTACTGGAAAAGATATTATCGGTACTGATATTTTTCATGGAACTGGCCTCGGACTGGTTTTTTGTTCGCACCCGGGGCGTTATTAGGTGCCATTTTATTCCATGGTCTGGCCAACACATTCTATGCAGTTATAACGATAATACTGGCTTGGCCAAAGACCGATAAAAACTCTACTTTCAACTTAATAATCCGAAAAATGTCTCTGGGGGTTTTCATCATCCAAACTGATTTTAAGACTTTAAGTACACCAACTAACAGGACGATAAGTCACAGGTAGGGAAGATGTATCTCTGCCATACGGAGAACTTAATTGAATATTCGTAAAATAATGTTTTTGGTTAACCTGGTGCTGGTTTTGCTTGTGGGCTGGGTGATTGTACGGACAGTTCGTCTGCAGGGAACCGTTAAGAGCGAACACAGCCCGGATCAAGCTGATCACAAAAACTTTCTGGCCAACGATGAAAGCCCCCCACCGACGCAGTCTTCACCTATAAACTACGATGATATTCTGGTTCGAAACATCTTCTCCTCAACGAATTCGTCCGCTGACGGCGGCGAAACCACTAAATCTGCAAAGAACACTCATATAAAGCCTCCCGAAACAGAACAGCTTATCGAGAACGAATTCATCTTGCAGGGCACTATTGCCGGTTCTGACGATCTTGCCCGCGCGATCATTAAGGAGATCAGTAGCAATATAACCGACCTTTATAAAATCGGCGACTTTGTAGCCGGCCATCGCATAACTGCTATAAAAAAAGATGCCGTCATCCTCTCTCAAGCCGGGCAAAGCAAAGTACTAAAACTCAACACCTATAAATCTTCATCCAGTCGAAAAAATGAAAACCAGCGGATTTCGCCAAATATCGCTTTAACTGAAACACTATCCAAAACCGGATCGCAAACCAGAAGTGAAATATTGCAGGACTTTCTGAAAGAAACTCGCCTTGAACCATATCTGGTTGATGACCAGCCCCGGGGATTGCGCATCACAGGATTGGATAATAGTGGTCCGGCTAAATCCCTGGACTTAGAAATTGGCGATGTTATCCAGACAGTCAACGGCCAAACGCTGACCAGCCAACAGAAAGCTTACCAGGTATTCAAAAAAGCCGGCACTCAGCCCTGCCTCAACATCGAACTCTTGAGAGACGATAGGCTTAAAACATTATCTCTTCCTCAGAAATAAAACGAAAACAAATGAAGACGAAAACAACAACTAGAATGATCAATACTCTAAAAGGCTTCCATGGTAAAGACATGCGCAATATGGTTTTGAGCGGCTTACGTATGTTCTTTTGCCTTATATGTATCCTGACCTGCGGATGTCGTCCTGAAGGTGCCGCAGTTGATGTAAGTACCGGGCACTTGAGTACCGCCAAGGTGCAAAAAAACGAACCGATCACCACCAGCGAAGAAAAAACCATTACATCGACCGACAGCAACCTGGATCAACCTGATTTTACCGTCGAAAAAGAAAAAGATGAAAACGCCGACCTGGTAAACCATAGCGAGCCGCACAACTATCATATCACATCTGTCACTAATGAAGAAAATACTAGTCCCGAAGTTACTCCCGAATCAATTGAAACTACCGCCGGTAATATCACTGAACTCCAACTACCCGGTGAAACTACGGATGTAACACAGAATATCCCACCGGTTACGCAAACAACATCTGAGCTTGTTACACCGATGTTACCGGTTTTGATTGATCCCAACCTGGCCGACAATCTGATATCGGTCAATTTCGACCAGACTGATATACGCCTCGTCCTCAAAACGATAAGCGAAATCACCGGCATAAACTTTATAGTCGATGATAATATCGACGGTACCGTTACCGTTCTTTCCCCCACTCAGATACCGCTGGGTGATCTTTATAATTTTCTGGAATCTATCCTGGAAGTGAAGGGCTTTGTCGCGATACCGATGGCAGATCACGTCAAAATAGTGCAACGCAGCAATGCTTCCAAACATAATCTCCATGTGAGAGTGGGATGTGACCCTGCTTATATCCCCCAGAATGATTCCGTCGTCACCCAGCTTATGCCCTTAAAATATGCCGATGCCGTCGAAGTGGGCAATATCCTCGCCGGGCGTTTGTCAAGCGACGCTCAACTGGCGACATACTCTCGCACCAATACCGTCATTGTAACGGGAACTTCAGCCAATATTCATCACATTGCCAAAATCATTCAGCAACTCGACGTCTCCAACGCTAAAGAAATTTCAACAGTTGTTCCCTTAAATTATGCCTCCGCACAAGTGCTCAGCACTCAAATAACCGATATAATACAGAAAAACCAAAATGTATCGGGCCGTTCCAGACAACCCGGACAAACGCTTCAAATTCAAACCGGAATATTGATTAAACCGGACCAAAGAACCAATTCCCTCATTGTCACCGCCAATCAACAGGACACCAAAATCATAATGGACCTGGTACACCAGCTCGATATCGAAAGGCCTGCCGGTACCGACAATATCCATGTCATGTATCTCAAAAACGCCCAGGCCAAAGAGGTGGCCGAGCCTCTCCGACTCGCTCTGGCAGGACTTGCAGACGATTCCGCTAACGGTGCCGGACCCGGCGTAAACATTACTCCGGAGGAAAGTACCAACTCCCTGATCTTTACCAGCTCACAACAGGATTTCAAACTCATCGCCGCCATTATCGATAAACTTGATATCATCCGAGAGCAGGTTCTTGTAGAAATGCAAATTATAGAGGTCAGAGAGGAAAACCTGCTCGAAATCGGCATCGATTGGGCCACTCTCGACCAGGCTGTCTCCGAAAGTGTCCGAGCCTTCGGCAATACCAACTTTGGTATCCGTGTCGATGCCGCCCAAGGTGATCTGGAAGGACTCAGTATAGGTGCCTTCAAAGAGATCGGCGGTCAGGTGAAGATCGGCGCCATCCTCAGCGCTCTGGAACAACAATCAGGCATCAACGTCCTCTCTACACCGCAGATCGTTACTTCCAACCATCGCCAGGCCAAGTTCATCGTCGGTGAGAATATTCCCTATGTAGAGCAGTCTCGCATTACTGAATCCGACCCCCTCACCCCTACGGTGATAAAAACCTTCAAATATAAAGACGTCGGTATCACCTTGGATATTACCCCACACATCAGTCAGGGAGGGCAAATACGGCTCGAAATAGACAGTGCTTTTACCCAAATCATCGAAAGCGTCCCCGGCCTGTCAACTGACACTCCTACCACCTCTAACCGAGAGATAACCACCGAGATTTCCATGGCCGACGGCGCCACCATTATCATCGGCGGCCTCATTCGCGAGGACAAAATCAAACTGGAAAACAAAATCCCACTGCTCGGCGATCTGCCTTTAGTCGGAGGATTGTTCAAACTCAAACGCGATCGGCTTCAAAAGACCAATCTCCTGATCTTCATCACTCCCCATATCTTACGCAGCCCTGAAGAAATGGCCGAGATGACCAAAAGAAAACGCATCCAAATTACACCTGGCTTTATACAAAATGATACTGGCAAAAACATCTACAATAAACATGAATATTAATCCCCTTTACAGAGAATATTTCATAATACAATACCATAAACAAATTATCCCCGTTATTTTGCTATGAACACAGAATCCATCGGACAAATATTATTACGCGATACGGAGCTTACCTCTGAGCAGCTTGACCTCACCCTGCGCCTGCAACAAAAACGCCGACCGCACATAGAACTCGGACAACTCCTCATCGAAAAGGGCTTCATCAGCTTCGTCCAACTCTATCAGGCACTGGCCTGTCAGTGGGAACTCCCCTTTGCCGATAGCATCTCGCCGGATCAGCTCAGCCGGGAACTGGTCAAAAACATACCGTTGGAGTTCCTCAAAAAGCACCGCCTCCTGCCGATAGTTGATAAAGAAAACCGCATTACCATTGCCCTGGCCGATCCTCTTAATGTAGAGGCCTTCGACGCTGTTTCAAACCTGCTCGGCAGATATTGCCCCAGGGTTATTTGCCCGCCCGGTGAAATCGAACAGGCCATTAGCAAATGCTATTATCATAACATCAGTCAAAGCTCTGAAAGTGAAGACGGCCTCGAAAAGCCCTTAGACAACAATACCGACAACATAATTTCTCATGCCCAACGCGAAGACCTGCTCAATATCGACCAACAGGCGCCGATCGTAAAAATGGTCAATACTATCTTGTTCCAGGCGGTTAACCATCGTGCCAGCGATATTCATATTGAACAGTACGAGCAGGAAGTGAAAGTCCGCTTCCGCATTGACGGCGTATTACACGATGTCTTCACTCCACCCAAACATCAGGTTGCCGCATTGATCTCCCGCATGAAAATCATGGCAAATCTCAACATCGCCGAGCACCGACTCCCACAAGACGGGCAGAGTCGTATAAAAATCGGCTCGAAGGAAATGGACATCCGTGTCTCGATTATACCCACTTCCGGTGGCGAACGGGTGGTTCTGAGACTCTTGGACAAGGGAGGGCCCGGCCTTACCCTGGAAAACTTCGGATTTGATCGCAATATCAGGAACCAGTTTAATCGACTGATTCATTCCCCTCACGGCATAATCCTACTGACCGGGCCAACCGGCAGCGGCAAAACCACCACACTTTATTGTGCCATCAACGAACTAAACAACCACGAGAGGAACATCCTTACCGTCGAAGACCCCATTGAGTACCAGTTGCCCGGCGTCGGTCAAATGCAGATTAAGCCCGGCATCAACCTCACCTTTGCCAATTGTCTCCGGCATATTCTCCGTCAGGACCCGGATGTGATTATGATCGGTGAAATTCGCGACGTCGAAACCGCTGAGATTGCTATCCACGCCTCGCTTACCGGACATCTCGTGCTCAGCACTCTTCATACCAACGATTCCGCCTCGGCCGTAACCCGCTTGATCGACATGGGTATCGAGCCCTATCTGATTTCATCTTCACTTCTTGCCGTTATGGCCCAGCGCCTCTTACGCGTTATCTGCCCGCATTGCAAAGCACCATGTAAAATTGAACCCAACTATCAGCAGATTCCCGAATTTCTGCCGGACGCCTTGAATCAGCAGCAACAATTCTACACCGGCCTCGGTTGCTCACACTGCCTAGAAACCGGATATTTCGACCGAACCGGCATATTCGAACTGATGGTAGTCGATGAAGATATAAAGGAACTGATTATCAAGCAGGCACCCGCGCACCTTATTAAGGAATCAGCCCTTAAAAAAGGCACCCGCTCCTTACGACAGGATGGTATTCGTCAGGCTCTTGCCGGGATAACCACCATCGATGAGGTACTCAGGGTTACCCAGGATAGTCTCACACCGGATATAAGGACGACCGAACATGTCGGAATTGGAACATAGCCATACATATTGTCATTCTGACCCCAATAAACCTTTGACCCTGAACGCAGCCGAAGAGGAAGAATCTCCATTCTTCGATGTTTGTCTTCCTGAGACCGACTATTGTCCTTCTGAACGCAGCGTTACTCAATCCCAAACTGCCGGCAAAGAATCCCAAATTGCTGTCAACCCACGAATCAGGCCAAAAGACCTTTATATCACTACCCGCCAGTTGGCCACCCTTTTGCATGGTGGCATGCCCCTGGTACCTGCCCTTAACGCTCTCGTCGAACAATTGCAATGCCCGAGGGAACATCTCCACTCAACAACCCTCGCTCCTGTCATCCAACAAATTGCCGACCGCGTCAGCGACGGTGTTTCCCTGTCCGATGCCTTGCGGGCATACCCACGAATATTCTCCGATCTCTTTATCAATATGGTCTGCGCCGGCCAGTCCAGCGGAACCCTGGAAGAGGTCCTGACCAAACTGGCGGATATGATGGAAAAACGAAACCGCCTGGCCGGCAGAATAAAAGCTGCCTTGGCATACCCGGCGCTGATGACTATTACAGCCGTATTGGTAGTTATCTTTCTGATGGCCTTTGTCGTCCCCGGCATCAGCAAAATCTTTATCGATATGAATCGCCAACTTCCCTGGCCCACCACCCTGCTCATCTCCATAAGTACCTTTATCAGAACATATCTGGCTTTTATAGCAATCGCTGTTTGTGTTTTTATGTTCGCTATTGTTACATATTTAAAAAACGAAACCAGAAAAATGAAATGGGATCAACTTAAATTAAAACTGCCTCTGATTGGCAATTTGATTCTCAAAATTGAAACCGTTCGCTTGGCCCGCACCTTGGGCATCATGCTCAGCAGTTGCATACCCATTCTGGACGCTTTGGATATCGTTAAAGGCGTTATTCAAAATAGTTTTATCGCCGACTCTCTGGATAATATTAAGGAAGACATCCGTCGGGGACATTCCACCGCTTACGCATTCAAACAAACCGCCCTGTTCCTTCCCATTATGTACCACACTATCGCCATTGGTGAAATGAGCGGGAATATGGAAGAACAACTTATTAATATCGCCGATACCTATGATAACGAAATCGATAATTTGACCCGCTCGCTTACCTCACTTATCGAGCCGGTCATCTTACTGTTAATGGGTCTGGTAGTTGGTTTTATTGTATTGGCTATGCTGCTGCCCATTTTTGAAATCAATCAAATGCTTTAATTGAGCACCATAAACATAAAAAGTGCCAAAAACATGAAGAGTACCAAAAACATGAAAAAAATAATTCGACGTAATCGAAAAGGATTTACTCTGCTTGAGTTGATGATTGTTATTGTTATTCTGGGCCTTCTCGCCACGATCATTATGCCCAAAATTCTCAACCGCCCTGAGCAGGCCCGCTATACCAAGGCTATGGTTGAGATAAAAAACATCGAATCCGCCCTTGCCCTCTTCAAAACCGACACCGGACGATTCCCGACCACTTCGGAAGGCTTACTCGCTTTGGTCAGTAATTCCGGCAATATTAAAAACTACAACTCTGACGGATACCTGGATAATGTCCCTTTGGATCCCTGGGGTAACCCATATATTTACATTTGTCCATCCGTGCATGGCAAATATTATGATCTGGAATCTTATGGCAAAGACGGCGAAAACGGCGGCACCGACTTCAATGCCGACATCGAAAGCTGGAATCTCGATCAATCAACCGCCTTCTAAAAGCCCGAATGGATTTAAAGCCGCGCAAGCAACACGTAGATTTGCGTAAGCAACATCGCACAACTTATTATGCAGTATAATAAAAACGGTTTTACTTTTATCGAAATATTAGCTGCCTTGGCTATTGTCGCCATCGCGGTGGTAGCCCTGCTGCGTCTGCAGCTTATCAGTATAAATATGACCGACAGAACCGATCTCACTACCAGAGCCCTGTTCCTGGCCCAGCAGAAAATCGATGAAACTCTGGCACTGCTCTCTCCTCCATCGGGAACCGATCATGGCACTATCCGCCGGGACGCAGGCGAATTGAACTGGAAAAGGGAAATTACCGACCTCAACATAAACCGATTAAATCAAAGTGATTTCGCGCCTTTACGCCGTGTCCTTGTGGAGGTCTCCTGGAAACAGGGCAACCACAATAAACAAATAAGCCTGACCACCTACATCGCTGCTAACTAAGACAATAACTAACGCACAGGAATAAAACAATGCGTAAAACCGGCTTCACCCTGATCGAAATTATTATAGCGCTAACGATCGTGTTTACCATCTTATCGGTCGCATACGCTACCTATTTCGCCACCTTTAGTTCCGTCGAACAATGCCGTACCAAAATAGACACCGCCTACCAGGCCCGCACACTTCTGGCAAAATTGAGCCGTCAGATTCGCTGCATATACCGCATCCCGGATAACAATCTCCCCGTTATTGAGCCGAAATCAGATATCCGAACCCGGATTATTCCAAACGCCTCTTATTCATTTCTGGAAGCCCCCGCAGACAAAAATAATGGTTATATTCTCTCTCTGGTCACCACCGCCGCCGTTTTTAATGATAAACTTCTGCCCCATGGCCCCTTTCAGGTTGTCTATAAATATGACCCTGATCTGGAAACACTTTTCTATTCCCAGAAAAAATACTTACCCATAACAGAAAACCGCTCTGATTCTTTGCAGCAAGGATTTAATCTTCCATTAATAAACGATGCCACCGATGAAAGTTGGTTCCCTCTTGCCAAAAACATCTCCCGGATTGATCTATATTTTTATGATGATGGAAAATGGCTCAGCCACTGGAGCTATAACGAAAAACTACAACTTCCAAAGGCGGTAAAAATCGAACTGACTCTGGAAAATATAAACTCAAACTCAACTACCTTTACTACTTCGGTCTTTGTAAACTGCAGCTAAAAGCAATGTTACTTAAAAAAACAAAACAAAACGGATTCATCCTTATCACGGTACTATTGATAGTTGTCCTGATGACCGCCATTCTGTTGAAGTTTAACTACGCCTCTCGAACAAGTCTGCTCGCTACCGACAAAAATTACCGCCAGCTGCAGGCCATCAATTGTGCCCGCGCCGGACTGAATATAGCCCTTGCCGCCCTACGACAAAATCCGGATATTACTGCCAATGATTCCTTACGCCGAATGATAGCCGAACCTGCCATTTTTGAGATAGGTCCCGGCCAATGCTCCATAACCGTCTCCGCCGAAAACGGAAAGATAAATATTAATAAACTCAAGGACGGAAATGACCACCTGGACCGGATCAGGATTGATCAGCTACTCCGTTTGATTGATTTATTAAATCACCATGAAAAAAATTATCATAATCCCACACCCATCAGCTATGGCCTGGTCCCCGCGGTCATCGACTGGACCGACCCCGACGATCAGGTCACCGTCCTGACGTTTGTCAGCCGCGACAATACCGGCGCCGAATCAAGCTATTATAGAAAAGCTTCACCGCTTCGACAATGTAAGAATAGGCCTTTGGCATCCATTGATGAGCTTCTGTTAATCAAAGGAATAACACCCCAAATACTCCATGGCCGGCATGTCACCCTAAACGAACAAAATCCCACCGGTCCCTTGAGCAATCATATTACCATTTATGGTGATGGAAAAATCGACATCAATACCGCATCTTCGCTGGTAATCCAGTCTCTCTCACAATACATCGGGCCTGCTCTGGCTCAGATGATAATTGATCACCGAAATCGCCGCCCCTTCTCCGAAATTGACGAACTAAAAAAGTTCCCCGGCATAACCCCTGCTATCTATGCCACCCTGAGTAATACCGTTACTACTCAGTCATTAGACCAATATTTCACCATAACCGTTTCTGGAACTGTAAATCAGGTTTGCAGTGTTATTACTGCCATAATCAGGTTAAATTCATCCTCACAAAATGTCGAATTACTATTATACCGGGAATCATAATCACCTTTACCAATTGGTAATGATGATACCAGGCTCTATGTAAGCCAAACCCTTATGGACAACCTTTTATACTTACCTTCCATCGGCTTATGCCGCGGGAAATGAGAAACACCCAATGGCTAAAAGATGCATTGGTTTAGACATTAATTCTTCTCACATTCACGCTGTTCAGCTAACCTGCAGTGACGGGCGGTTCCACACCGAAAAAACCTTCAGCACCCCCACCCGCCGTGAAAACGATTCTACTTCGGAATTGCTAAAATCACTTATCGGTCGCTATGGATTCGACCGCCGCGCACCGGTCGCCATCTCTACGCCCCATAATGAGGTATTCTTTCGGAATACTAAAAATAATCCTGTTCTTGACAAACAGTACGATTCCCATCAGACACTAAAAACCAAATTTGACTTCCCCATTCCTTCACGCGACATCATCTTGGCCGACTGCCCTCCCCCCAGTTCCCTCAAGAACGAAAACTTCGTACTCGTAACCGCTACCAACAAAAAGTCTCTGGAAAGCCAAATTTGCCACTTGGAAAACGCAAAAATGCGCTGCTGTCTCGCTGACGCCCCGATCTTTGCCCTGCATACCGCCGTAATGACCAATCATCCGCAACTGACCGCTCACCCCGCTGTCATTATTTACACCGATGATTCCCATATAATTTTAGCTGTCACCTCAGACAAAGACATCATTCTTGCCCGCAACCTTCCCTTATTTTCTGACCACGACCAGGCCAACGTCCATTCAACAGAGAAGTTGACACAAATTTTACTGCAGGAGATCGAAATTTCCTGGCGAGCCGCATTCCGAGAAATAATTCCGGAAAACACCAATATCGTCCTGGCCGGCTCAATCACCAAACATCTGGACCTTATATCGTCACTACAACAATCACTTAACTGTCAAATCAGCACCGCTGATTTATCCGCTAAGGTCACCTCCTCCGCTGACTCCAAGCTGCCCCCCGAACATGCAATTGCCCAGGGGCTTGCCTTGAGAGCTTTGGCGCCCCATGATACCGTTGGCGTCAATTTCATCAAAGTCATCGAGGAAAATACCAAAAAAAACCTCGATTGCAAAAAACCAGCTATACTTTCCCTGGCTCTCCTGGCTACCCTTGCCGGAGCCTATTTAACCGGAATATTCATTACCAAGGCGCTTTGGGAAAATAAATACACTAACATCAAAAATGAAATTAGACAGGTTTTCCAGCAGACACTGCCCGACCAGACAAACATTGTCGATGAACTGGCCCAGATGGACGAAAAACTCCAGACGCTGCGTAAAGAGTACGCCTCTCTTCAGCCTTTTGACCAGGCAACTCTCGACCCTCTCTCTGTCCTGCACCACATCACCGCCAACACACCCGACAATTTAAACATCGAAATCAATAATATGTCAGTTACCAACTCATCGGCACATATAACCGCCGTATGTAATTCCTTTGAAGATGCCTATAAATGGGAAAAATTGCTGCAAAGCGTCAGCCGGTTTAAGTCCGTTCAGGTACAATCTCCCCGAAAACAACCCGATAGCAACATGGTGGAATTCACCGTCTTTATTACTTTCAATATGGATTAATATTATGCGCTTAACCCGCAAAGAACAACTTTTATCAATCGGTCTGGCCGGCTTAATAGCCTTCTGGATTATGTACGCCTTTGTGGTAAATCCCGCACTTGCTCGACTCCAAACCCTCCGCCGCGCCGTCCCTGAAAAATTGGCCGTCATGCAGGAAATTAATATCAAAAGCCATCAATTCCTTAAACTGCAACACAGGTTAGAATTATTACAACAGCAGATCACCTCTCAACCAAAAGATTTCGTCCCCGTAAGGTTCCTGGAAAACCTCATTGATCAATGCCGTCTTTCCGATCACGTCCTGTCCCTGGAAACACAATCGCAGCAGCTCGACGAAAACTATGCTGAATCGATTGTTACTATCGAACTTAACGACGTAACTCTGAAGCAGCTCGTACAGTTCCTTTCCAATCTCCGCTCTGCATCACCCCTCCTACAAATCAAAACCCTCGATATTAGAAAAAATCCCGCCAAACCACATCTACTGAACTCCACCATTTACATATCACACTTTAAACAAAGTGATTAACACCGTTTCCACTGACAGTATACTGGCTCGCTACAAGGAGCGATAATGAGTTGAATCCAAAAATATGTAATGGGCGATAGCCCACGATCTTCAGTAACCATTTCAAACTCCTAACCCGGCGTAGCCGGAACCAAAAAAGTTATTGTAATC
>JAFGSR010000157.1 GCA_016934515.1 Sedimentisphaerales bacterium | reverse complement strand
GGCCGAAAATGAGGCGCTAAATAGCAGTTTTGTCCATTAAGATAGGTAAGATGTAACGATTATAACGGGCCAAAAGCGCGACAAACGCAAATTTGGGTCGAAAACAGGCAAGAAACTTGGGTGGTTTTGGGGTGATTTTTAACAAAAGTTGGGGCAAACTTAGGGTTTTTTGCAGAAACTTGCGACTTTTGAAAATGGCTTGTCGCGCTTTTGACCCACTTTTTCAGCTAATCGATTCCGCTCTCAACTGCCGCGTCATCAGATCGCCGATAGCCTGTTTGACGGATTTGCCTTCAAAAACAATCTGATAAACCGCCTGCGCAATCGGCACTTCCACCTCGTACTGACGGGCCAGCTTGACAACTGACCGACAGGTATTGATCCCCTCGACCTCACCGGGTATCTCGTCCAGGGCTTCCTCGATCTTCTTGCCCTGACCGATTGCCTCACCAAATGATCGATTGCGACCATGGGGGCTGATGCACGTCGTAATCAGGTCACCCATCCCGCTCAACCCGGAAAAGGTCGAACTCTGAGCACCCATCGCCACTCCCAAACGGGTAATTTCCACCAGACCGCGAGTAACCAAGGCGGCCTTGGCGTTGTCGCCCAGCTTGAGCCCGTCAATTACACCTGCCGCAATAGCTATGATATTTTTCGTCGCACCGGCCAACTCAACCCCCACAATGTCCGTGTTGGTGTAAATTCGAAACCAACTGGTACTAAAAGCCTTTTGAACCCCCTGAGTAAAAGCAGTGTCGCTGCTGGCTACTGTAGCAGTCGCCGGAAGCCCCTGGGCTAACTCATATGCGATATTTGGCCCCGAAAAAGCCGCCAAAGGCCTCGGACCTGCTACCTCGCGAATCACCTGCGTCGGACGAAGAAAAGTCTGGTTCTCAATCCCCTTGCTCACCGATACCAGCGGAATGCCTGCCGGAACATGCTTCGCCAACCGCTGCCAGATACTCCGGAGATATTTACACGGCACCGCCGAAATCACCAGCCCCGCATTGCGAAAAGCTTCCTCATCATCAGCCGTCAGACGTATCGAAATCGGCAAAATCACCCCCGGCAAAAACCGCTGATTCTCCCGAAACTCCTGCCACATCCGAATCTGCTCATCATTATAGCCCCAAAGCGTAACCTCGTAACCCTTTCTGGCCAAAATAGTTGCGCAAACAGTGCCCATCGCCCCGTCGCCAATTATTGAAATCGTCTCAGCCATATAAATCGCCCGGATTACCGAAGTTTAATTAAAGTGCACTGATTTTAATAAAAAGAATTCACGTTTTTTTACTGCTTTTTTAGACTCGATACAAGCGAATTACCTAAACATCACCACTCTTGGTCAAATTGCAACTTCTGTTTTGACAATGGATTGCCCGGTTTTTACCCGGCAAACTTGATTTTGGCCCTCTACAGAGCAATCGAAGCTGATAATTACCCGGTGGCCTCTCCACGCCAAACAGTTTTAGCTACTAACAGCCAAGCTGTTTTTTCAACCACCCAACCGCTTAATCAACCACCCAACCGCAATCCATCGCTCCCTCGGTCCAAAAAACCACCCTAACCGAACAAAATGGCGACCAGATGAGGTTCGAAGTGGATTACTAAGATTTTTTTGATGGACGGGATAAGGTTCGGCGAAAAAATTCATTTATGGGGAACAATCGCTCGGCTAAGCGGAATCCGCGCCAACGAACTGCTTAAGGAATTAAAGGAACTGGGATACAAGGTGCATTGACCAAGCTGGTTGTTCAAAGTGGAGTAGATTGGTTCAATAAGATGGAACCGCCGATGGACGCCGATGAACACGGATAAAAAGATTGTTTTTTAATGACGAATGGCGAATAACCAATAAAGAAAACCGCGTGGGTAAAAGTCACCCACGTTACCGCAACTGGTCAAGATCGGAGCCAAGGTCGTAAGTCATGCTCGATATGTGACGTTTCAGATGGCAGAGGTGCTGGTGTCCCAGTCCCTGTTTTATGAAATCCTTGAAAGAATCAAACGCTTTAAGCCGGTGCCGAACGGATATGACTAATGTCAGCTATCGCTGAAAAACCTGATTTTACAAACGCCAGAGCAGCCAGAGTCTGTGCGAAGTGAAATCTGTAAGTGTTCAGATGTATGAAAAACCGTATATTTACGGAATTTTGAGAAAAACGTCCATGGAAATGGAATGTTCTTGCCCCTGCAACAGTGAATTTGGTAAATTTGTCGATGTTTTAAGGACTGAATTGTGTTTTTTTACCGTGTAAATGGGAGATGTCAGATTTACCCTATGAGGTTTTGTGTTGAGAGCGTCATCGTAGATGCGGTTATTTATAATTCAGGTGGCCCCCTTTTCGATACTTTTCACCAATTAGGGTGCTGCAACAAAATTTGTTTAGAGATTGGGGTGAGTTGGAGCGTACCAAGGACATACAATGACTAATCATATAAAAAGCGTAAAATTGTTACACGAAAAATATCCAACAGACGATCACTACCCCTTCAACTTACCCATTTTCAATCAAACAAAACGTTTGGAATTTGATACGCCTGTGACCCTGTTCGTCGGGGACAATGGTGCGGGAAAATCAACTTTACTGGAAGCTTTAGCGTTGGGCAGCGGTATTCATATCTGGAGGAGACCTGAGGGCGCGCGTTATCAAGTCAACCAATATGAAGAACAATTACACAAATGTCTATCTGTGGAATGGTCGAACGGGAAAGTGCCGGGAGCTTATTTTGGCTCAGAGATATTCAGGGATTTCGCAAATATACTTGATGGATGGGCTGCGTCAGACCCGGGGCAGTTGAAGTACTTTGGTGGTAAATCCCTGGTTACCCA
This sequence comes from Sedimentisphaerales bacterium, assembly GCA_016934515.1. Lineage (GTDB taxonomy): Bacteria > Planctomycetota > Phycisphaerae > Sedimentisphaerales > SM23-30 > JAFGSR01. Next base: position 12,132 of record JAFGSR010000157.1, on the reverse strand, counting down.
ATCACATGGTCAATCCATGATGTCTTATTTCCGCAGCCGCTACCAGATAAAGGGTCTTTATTTGCTTGATGAACCTGAGACGGCACTGTCCCCGCGAAGCCAATTGGAATTGCTTGATATTATCGGGGAAAATAGTCAGGCAGGACATGCGCAGTTTATAATAGCAACACATTCTCCCCTTCTATTGGCCTGTGAAAGGGCTAAAATCTATAGTTTTGATCATGCATCAGTCCGCATCATCGAGTACGAAGAAACAGAACACTACCAGGTGTACCGGAAATTCCTTTTAGATCGAACAAACAATCGATAAGTTTATGATGGTACCTTGACCAAGCTGGGTGGTTCAAAGTGGAGTAGATTGGTTCAATAAGATGGAACCGCCGATGGACGCCGATGAACACGGATAAAAAGATTGTTTTTAATGACGAATTAAGAAATCCGAATGAAGAATCAATAACGAAGCCCGAATATGGATATTACTGAAATCCTAAAGATTCCTTATTTCCGTCAAATAATTGGTGGCCATCGCGAGTGGCTTACAAATTACGACAAAACTTTTTTAAAGAAATGGGATGACTTGTTTCAGAATAATCCGGAGGCAGCCCTCTGTGAAGCAACAACAAGGCAAGTATTTGAAGAACTCGACATAGAGATAGAACCTTATAGTAATAATGGCGGTCCAGATTTTAAATGCAAAAAAAGAGACTGTAGTAGCTTTACAGAGCGGTACATGACGTAAAATCTTTGCCCGGTACGAGTTACATAATACCCAACTCTGCCAACGATACCAACCTGATCTCCGTTGTAGGCGGCTCAGGCCTCAAACCCGGCTTTGGGCCGCAATTTGGCTGCAAGCAGCAGACGGCCCAGCAGGCGGCTTTCTCTGTAACCTTGCTACAGTCTCCAAAAAAATGGTGAAATTTTCTTTGTTGAAGTAACTTGTATTTTAAAAGAAACAGCAACAAGTAAATCGGGCCTTGAAGATTATCCAACAAAAATGGAAACAACTTGGTATGGACTCCTTACTCGAAAAATATTACAAGAAGCGGCTAATAAAACTCCTCAATGTAGCGGATTAGACAAACCATGCTTGCTTGCTATTGGAACATGGCATTTTAGCGCCGGCCAAGTGTGTTTCGATAAAAGTTCTGTGGAAAATATTCTAACAGGAACACCCAGAATTACGATGAACATTGACAAGGAAACTGGCGGAGCAATCGGAAACAGTTATCTAACTACAGATTTGGGTGATACAACTTTCGTGAGGCCGTCAAAAAACAGGTTAGATAAAATTGATTTTGTCAGACTGCCGATATCAGCTATCTTACTTTGCCCATTCGGAACAAGACCAACTAACATACTAGGTTTACTGCATCCAAAGCCAAACCACCCTTTTGACAGGAAAATTTTGCCTCAAATAGAATTTTGCCGCTTAAAGGATAAGTATGAACAGGGAATATATGAAACCGAATGGATTTAAATTGAGTTAATCAATGATGTATTATTTCGAATAACAAGGTTATTTCCAGTAGCGGCGCTCGCCGTCGGGCCAGTGTTGGATTTTGCTGAAGAATTCTTCGCGGTGCAGCTCGAATTCCGGGCTTTGTTCGGAGTTGTGGCATTGTTCGCAGGGGGTGAAGACTTCCTGGTAGGGTTCGAAGGGTTCTTCGTTATGTTTTGAGCCGGGCCCGTGGCAGTTTTCGCAGCCGACGGCGGCGAATTGGGGGGTTTGTTCCATGGAGAGGTAGCCGCCGATATAATTCATTCCGACGGTGTGGCACTGGACGCATTCGGGGTCGAACTGGCGTTTGGCTTTGACGAGAGTGGGCATGGCCCAGGCGTGGCCGAATTCTTTCCAATTTTTGTAGATGTCGGCATGGCAATCAGCGGCGGCGCAGGATTCGCTGCCGGCGAAACTCAAGCCCTCCGGCAAAGCCTGGCGGGGCCGGGCCAACTCGTCGCGGATCAAGTCCTCAACCTGTAATTGAAGCTGATAGGTGTCGATGAATTTGACGATTTCGGGGTCCTTCGGGAAATGATCGAAAACAGGAATTGCGGTGAAATTTTTTGCCTGGAGGGTGGCGGGTCCTTCGGGGGCGATCATAAACCGGGCGAGGTATTTTCCCATTTTTCCGGGAGTAACTACCAGCGGTTTGTTGGGGTTGCGGCTGCGATTGAAATTGTTACTGCGGTCGGGGCTGACAATTTCGGCTTCGTCTGTGTAACCGGGGCTGACGATCAGATCGATAGCGGCAATCTGTTGCAATTGATTCAGCAGGATGTCATTGGTGCTGGAAAGGGTAACGATAATTAGTACATCCGGGCTGGACTGGGACGGTTCAACGCCTGAGACAATCAGTTTTTCCTGCACAGATTCGAGCGGATCGGTAAGTTGCAGGCGATCGGCAATGCCGGAGCCGGTGATCTCTGCCGGATCGGTCAGGCCCAGAATCAGGCAATCAAGTGAATGGTTTTTGTTTTTCAGAGTTTTGCGATACGAGGAAACCGCGGAGAACTCAGCCTGGGCGGATTCTGACATGTTGGAGACCACCAGTGGTGGCAGTTGATCGGGCGTCAGCGCCAAGACTTCGTTAAGCAAGATGATTTCCGAGCCGGTGAGCGAAACGGCGTCGTAGCCCAGTTGTTTGAGGCTGTAAAGGAAGGTTTCGAGCTTGAGTTGAGACTGGCGGGAATCGTGATTAATCAATCCGCCGGCATCGATTAACAGTCGCCGTTGGGGCGGGACCACGTTGAGCAGGTGGGAGCGCCGGTCGATGCCGCCCAGTTGCTGATCGGAGCAGCCGCAGGGTTCGAGATTTTCCTGCCAGTTACCGGTTACGAAAATCACAAAAGCATCATCGCCGACAACCGAAGCTGCCAGGTCCGGTTCCGTAATACGGTTTCGGTCCGGACCGTCGCCGGAGGGTAAATTGGTGGAGTCCGGCTCGTTGCAACCGATGAGCAGCAGCCCGAACAAAACGGAAAAGCAAAACGATCCGGCTGGTAGAATTTTTGCGTGCGAAAAATACATAATCACCAACAATGCAGGTCTTAATTTCCGACGACACCAATATCGTCCTCAATCCGAATCCGGAGTTCTTTATTTATTCTGCTGACGAATAATACAGTAGCAAAGGACGTCCATGGTATCCTGGGGGTGCTCTTTTATATTAATAATCAGGTTGTCACGCACCATCCGGGTGTTTGTTTGTTTTTCCGGGGGCGTCATTTCGATCTCAAGTTTGTATCCGTTTTCGATTTCATTAATATTCAGGACCTTAATCAGACCGTTTCTGCTGGTGACATCACCCAGTTGGAAATGTTCCTTATAATTGGATATGATATCAATGTCACCTTTTTGGGGCTGGCCGGGCTGGGCGTTCATAAAGCGTTTGACGCTGGGGTAGGTAACGAAAGGTTTGGCGGCCTGATAGACAATGTTAATGCTTTTGGTTTTGGGGTGATCCACTCGAATTATCAGCGAACCGGTGGGAGATTGCCTCAACTTATCCATGTCCAGGGTAAGGGGCAGGGTATGGGTGGCGGCTTCGTTTTCTGGATCGTAGTTGACTTTTATCACTCCGTTAGCTGAGCTGAAACCGGTGACTTTGAAAGGTTTATCATCAGTGCTTTCGACTACAATCGTTTTGGGCTGATCTTCTTTCATGCGGAAATCCAGTTCCAGCCGGGCCGGAGTAACCTTTATATACTCCTTGACGGTAGCAGTGACGGTCATGGTAAGTTTTGCCGGCAGGGTAGGAGCCTGGGTGGTTACCCAGAGATTTTTACTGGTGCGTCCGGGATTACCCGGGGCGGTAAAGGAGATGCTCACCGGAACGGTTTCGCCCGGAGCGAGGGTGTATTTTTTCATGCTGGGAACGGTGCAACTGCAGGAATGACCGATATTTTTGTCAAGCTGGATAGTTTCTGTGCCTTCGTTTTTGAGCATGAACTGGGCTTGAAGTTTGGCCCGGGGTTCGACGGTGCCGAAATCATGCTCAAGCTTGTCGGCTACCAGTTTGCCGGCATTTTCGCGTCGATCGGAGGGTTTTTCCCCGGCACTTTGCTGCCTGATTTCTTCCATGCGTTGCTGGGGAGATTTTGGGGCTGTCTGAGTAGATTTATTCAGATCGGTCGGAGCGGTTGATTTGTCCAGATCAGCCGTAGAGGTTGATTTATCGGTTTGGCAGCCGATAACATTGAAAAATACCGTTAAAACAAAAACCCAAAATGCCATTTGTAGTGCAGTTCTCATTCATAGTCTCCGTAAATTATTACCCATTCAAAAGTATATGATTAAAATTTCTTAACTGTAACATTCTACAACAACATTCAGCCAGGGTCGCCGATTTCCGCCGTTTTTTCAGCTCCAATAAAGTTAGACGCCAGGAATACCTGTTCCGTGGCAAAAAAACAAAACAAATATTGTAAAAAAACCTACCTCATCAGCACTTCCAGATGCTGAGCTACACAATTGTTCAGGGTGCCCAGTTGATAGCCTCCTTCGAGCAGAGAAAGCAATCTGCCGTTGCAATATTTTTCGGCAAAATCCATCATTTCACCGGTCATGGTGTCGAATCCCTGTTCGGTCATGTTCAGTTGTGCTAGCGGATCTCTACGGTGCGCGTCAAATCCGGCGGAAATCAAAACAAAATCCGGATTAAAATCGCGGGCCACCGTCAAGAAATTAGTACGGAAAAAATCCAGGCATTGTTCGTCACCGGCACCGGGCTCCAAAGGCAGATTCAACGTATAGCCTCGCCCCAAACCCTCGCCGAACTCGTTGGGCCAACCGGTTCCGGGATACAGAGTGGCGGGATGCTGGTGGATACTGCAATAAAAAACGGTGTTATCCTTTTCAAAGCTGTGTTGAGTACCATTACCGTGATGCACGTCCCAATCCAAGATCAAAATTTTTCCTAAGCCATGCTGCTTCTGTAGATATCGACTGGCGATGGCTATGTTATTAAACAAACAAAAACCCATCGAACGATCCGCCTCGGCATGATGTCCCGGCGGGCGTACCGGGCAAAAACCATTTTTGGCTTGGCCCGATAATATCATATCGCAAGCGGCCAAGGTGATGGCCACGGCTTTACGGGCCACTTCGTAAGAATCCTCACAAATCGCCGAATCCGGACAATCGATAAAGGGCAAATTGTCGTTACAGGCCTCCTGCAGCCGCTCGATATAGTCCTCCGAATGAATCTGCTTAATCCATTGGTCCGGAACCACTTGATTATCAACAGGTTTCAGCTTGTCGAACAAACCGTCCCGCTTCAACCTTTCCATAATACTGGTCAGGCGTGCAGGTCGTTCCGGATGCTCTCCGGTACGATGCTGCAAAAAAATGTCGTCGTAACCTAATAATGTTGTCACGGGCAAGATCGTCCTGTTTGTATATAGAACTATTATTCTAGCATTTGAAAGCCGCTGGGTCAAACCCACAGTAATTAACTGTAACCTCTTGTATAAAAAACATTTACGTATATGTAGAAAATTGTATCGGCCCAAAAAACCGATTATAATTTGACTATTGTGGCGTTGAAAAGTATATAGGTACGTGCTTGGCCGTTATTTAAACGGGGTATTTGTATTGCACCCCCTCCAAACAGAAACATCGGCCCAGTGGAGAGGTGTCCGAGTGGCTTAAGGAGCTGGTTTCGAAAACCAGTGTGCGGTTTGCCGTACCGCGGGTTCGAATCCCGCCCTCTCCGTTATTTCTTCACTTTTGCGATCCTTCAAAACATTTACAGTAAAACATCGATTGCGTCCTAAAAACAAGGTTTTTTCTGTAAAACTTCCAGAGTTTTTGTTGAGTTAAACCGTTAAAACGTAGAGTGTTAACCTCTCTGCATTTTTGATATTCCCCCAAATAATATCCTATAAGTTCTTACAATTCAGCAAGTTGCAGATTATTAACTATATTAGACTCGTCCACTGCCCTTGAACTGCCCTTATTTGAGGTGGATACATGGGAGTTTAAAAGTGGCAAAATACTATTGTTTGCCCTTTACTTTGTCACGAAAACTAATACTCTATTTGTGACAAAGAGGCGAGGTGTTGCATGAGCAATATTAGAGAACGGATAGAAAAAAGGATAACTGATGCGGGTAGGGGTTATGTTTTTACTCGCAAGGATTTTCAGGATGTTGCCTCATCCGGTTCTGTCGGACAGATTCTATCCCGAATGGTCAAAGATGGCCTGATCCGCCGAATTGGGCGTGGTATTTTTGATTTTCCAAATATCAATCCTGCCCTGGGGGGACAGCTCTACCCCGATATCGATCAAATTGCGAAGGCTCTTGCCAGGAAATTCAGGTGGTCTATCCTTCCGTACGGAAATTTGGCGGCAAACCGTCTGGGCCTATCGCAGCAAGTACCTGCCATAGTTACATACTTATCAAATGGCCCAACCAAAGAACTCAGGATTGAAAATAGAGTCATTTATTTCAAGCATGCCCGTCCTAAAGAGATATATGCAGATAGTTATATCTCCGGGCTGGTTGTACAGGCCTTAAGATATTTTGGTAAAGACAGAGTAAGTGATGAAATGATTGCCTATCTCAACCAAAAACTGTCCCACGATGAGAAAACTGAGCTTCTTGAAACCATTCACTATGGTGCAGAATGGATATATGAAATTGTACAAAAGATAGCAAATGATTGCAGAGAACAAAAGTTGAACCAGCAAGAAAGGCTCCATCAAATATTAATTGAATACGATAATCGAAGTGATCGCTTCTACGAAGGAGATATCGAATCCACATTTAGTAATTTGATGAAGCAGCTTGAAGATAATGGCCAAGAGATCGATATTGATATCAAGGCGGAACATATGGCATTCGGCTTCTCTGAAAATCATGAAGACGACGAAAATGGTTGGGGTACCTACTTTGGACCTATGGCTATTTTCCCTAACGATCAAGGACAAATGATGGAGTCACCAAGTCTAGCTTTAGTTAATTCTCAAATGCTGGATTATTGGGCCAATCGTGCTAAGCATGCAAAACACCCCATCCAAAAAGCTCGTTATGCTGGATTGGTGTGGGATTTCAATAATAAGGTCAACGGTAAATCCGCTGACATTCAGATAGCTCAAATAAGAATCGATGCTGTTTGCGATATTGCAAGAGACAATTGTCATAAATACGAGACTGACGTCATAACAAAGCTTAAACACGCTCTTGAGCTTGCAATAAGAATCAATGATAAGAATAGAATAGCACAGGTTCGGGATTCGATTATCACCTACGAGGGTAACATTGCAGAGGATAGCAAATGTGGCCTTTGGGGATTCGCATATGACTGTTTATGGAACAATAAGAAGATTTCCCTGACTGAAGATCAGGAGCGCAAAATAATAGCCGATTTAGAGGAACGACTGAAACGAGTGACCAACCCCTCGGACGAAAAACACATTGACCCTTGGGCCGCCGAAGCTGCTGCAATCAGATTAGCCAAGCATTACCGCAGGAAAAATCGACAAGTGGAAGTACGCAGAGTAATACTTGCGTATGGACAAGTGTTTGAAAAAATATCAGAGTCTGCCAATGCGATGTTGGCTATGAAGTGGTTACAGGACGTAGCGCAAAATTATAGCGCATATGGGCTGACGGAAGAAGCCAATCGTATCTTGATAAGAATACGAGGGCTTGGGCCAAAGGCAAACAGCGAACTCAAACCGATGTCTGCGGAAATGGAAATATCCAAGGAAGAAATGGCTCAATATGTAGAAGAAATGACACAAGGAGATTTGAGTGAGTGTTTGGCTCGATTGGTAGCTCACTACATACCCCGGCGTGACGAGACAGAAAAGCAAGTCAAAGATATCGCATCAAAAGCCCTGTTGACGAGTTTATTCCAAAAAACGATTCAAGGCCATAAGGGACGTCCTATAGCGGTTATCGGTTCTATTTACGAAGATATTGATGGGCATATCATATTCCAAATTTCACAGAATATGCAAATCGAATCTGTTTTTCTGCGACAGGTGATAGCAACGTTAATCGAAAAGTTTGCTTTGACATCTGGCAAGCTGGCAAAGTATGTGTTTCAGTGCCCATTGTTTGAAAATGACAAGCGATCAATAATCACAGAGGGGCTTCGAGCGTATTTCAATAAAGACGCCCTTGTAAGCATCCATTTACTAATACCGCAAATTGAGAATGCATTACGAAATCTCGTAGAGTGTGCTGGCGGAGTTGTGCTGAAACCTTCACGTAACAGTACAGTACAATCATTGCAAGTTCGTACATTCGACGAATTACTTCGAGACTCTATAATCTTACAAGTGCTAGGTGAAGATGTTTCGCTATATTTCAGAACGTTATTTACAGATCCTCGCGGTATTAACTTACGTAATGATGTCTGTCACGGATTAGCTCCGGCACAACTGTTTGGAGAAGGGCTTGCAGACCGCACATTGCATGCACTGTTGGTTCTTGCGCAAGTTCGCAAAAAGGAGGGAGATTCAAATGCCTAATACAATTACTTGTCCAAGTTACAAAACGGATATGGAATAGTAAAGGATAGGGTTGAAGAGTTCGTGAAATTGGAAGAGATTTAATCATAGGAACTATTATGGTGAAAAAAGAATTAACGCTCAAAGACAGGTTGTCAAGGTTGACATTTACTCAGGCATGTAAGCTGTTGGGGCCCCAGGGCAATAAGCTTATTATGCAAGGCGGTAAGTTCGAGATTCATTCAATAGAGGATCATGTTTATCTGGGCGATGACCTCTTTCGGTTGTCGGTCGACGGGGCAGTTGTGACGATAACACTGATGGCCCAGGCCCGCAAGCGCCTGCATTATAACTGTAATAAATGTGATACCCTATGTGAGCATGTCGGGGCGGCATTTGCTTTGATACTTGAAGAAAAGACAGTGCTGGGGTTGGCTAAACCACCTGTTGAGCGAGTTCCCGCTGAGAGTTTGAGCGAAGCGGAACTTATTGCCAGGGCTTTGGAGGATCGTCAGGAACGGGCTAAAACCGAGCGTATGACCGTCAAAAGCACCAATTCGCGAACATTATGGACGGATTATATTGTCACCAATACGCTGTCCGGCAAGAGCTATCGGGTTGCGCTACGTGGCTGGGGGCGCGGTGATTCGTATTGCTCCTGTCCCGATTTCAGAAAGAACACACTGGGAACATGTAAGCATATTATGAATGTCCAGCGGAAAATGGAACGTAAGTTCAGCGCAGCAGCAAAGAAACGTCCTTGTTGGCAGAAAGATTTCGCTGTGCATATCGCTTACGGCGAAACTTTACAATTGCGACTGCTTTATCCGACGGAGATTCCAGCAGAAGCCACCAGGATAATCAAGCCAATAAAGGATCGTGACATAAAAGATGTGCATAAATTATTGCGATGTGTTCGCAAGCTCGAAGCGGCCGATCATGATGTGGTCGTCTATCCCGACGCTCAGGAATATATCGAATTTTTGCTTCATCAGGAGCGTATGAATAAGCTGACCGAAGAAATTCGCAAAGATCCCGCCCATCATCCATTGCGAAAGACACTGCTCAAAGCGGAGCTGTTACCCTATCAGCTCGACGGCATAGCCTTTGCCGTTGGTGCCGGTCGTGCGGTACTGGCTGATGATATGGGGCTTGGCAAAACGATACAGGGAATCGGCGTGGCGGAACTGTTGTTTCGTGAATCCGCCATCGAAAAAGTGCTGATCGTTTGCCCGACGTCGCTGAAATCGCAATGGCGTAGCGAAATTCGTCGCTTCTCCGATAGAGATTGCCAGTTAGTTCTCGGTAGTGCGCGCCAGCGAGCAGAGCAGTACGACAATAGCTGCTTTTTTACGATCTGTAATTATGAGCAGGTTTTGCGGGACAGTAAGTCGATTGAAGAAATCCGCTGGGATTTAATTATCATTGATGAGGGCCAACGTATCAAAAACTGGGAGGCAAAGACCTCACGAATGATAAAGTCGCTACGGAGCCGGTTTGCCCTAGTGCTTTCGGGGACGCCGTTGGAGAATCGGCTGGATGATCTGTTTTCGGTGGTAGAGTTTGCTGATGACCGGCGGTTGGGGCCGTCTTTTCGATTTTTTAATACACATCGTGTCGTGGATGAAAAGGGCAAACTGCTGGGCTATAAGAATCTGGACAAACTGCGGGAAAGACTCAGCCCGATATTGCTTCGTCGGACACGCGGCGAGGTTATGAAGCAACTGCCGCCGCGGACCGATGAGCTAATTCGTATTGCTCCCACTGATGAGCAGTACCAGATCAATCGCGCACAGAAAATGATAATTCAGTCAATCATCAACAAATCGTACATTTCCGAGATGGATTTACTTCGTCTGCAAAAGGCCCTTTTGCTTTGCCGAATGGCTGCCGACAGTACGTTTCTGGTGGATAAACAGCCACCGGGGTATTCGACGAAACTTGAATATCTGACCGAACTACTCGAAGAGTTAAACGCCGAGGAAAGCCGTAAGATTGTGCTGTTTTCGGAGTGGACGACAATGCTTGGCCTCATCGAGCCGATATTACAAAAGCTGAAAATGGATTATGTTCGGCTGGACGGCTCGATCCCGCAGAAAAAACGCGCCCAGTTCGTACATACATTCCAGAACGACCCAAACTGCAAATTATTCATAACGACAAACGCCGGCTCGACCGGACTGAATCTGCAAACGGCTAACACCGTTATTAACGTCGATCTGCCGTGGAACCCGGCAGTATTGGAGCAGCGAATCGCCCGTGCTCATCGTATGGGCCAGAAGAATCCCGTGCAGGTTTATATTCTGGTGACGGAGAATACGATCGAGGAAGGGATGCTCAACACACTCGCTGCCAAAAAAGAGGTCGCTATGGCATCGCTTGACATTAATAGTGACGTTAAAGAAGTCAATATGGCCAGCGGGGCTGAAGAACTCAAACGCCGATTGGAGATATTGCTGGGCCGTCCCGAAGATGCCCCGCTTGACATGAGCGAACTGGAAAGGCAAAAGCAGCAAGCTGAAAAAGTGGCTCGCAAAGAAAAAGTAGCTGCCGCCGCGGGCGAACTATTCGCCTCGGCGTTCAACCTGTTAGGCCAGATCATGCCACAACAACCCGATGACGGAAGGCTTGAGCAAAAGAAAGAGGCTATCAAGACGCACCTGCAGGACTGCCTGGAAACGGACGCTCAAGGCCAGATAGAACTAAAACTAAAACTGCCAAACCAGTCTGTCCTGGATAACATCGCCGCGGCATTGGCGAAGCTGACCGTATAATATAGCTCAAGCATCCTTGCTTGAATTCGCAAAAATCAAGGAAAGACCATGGCTGGTTACGAAAAGCGAAAATATTCTGCGACAACGAGCCAGCAAACGGTTATAAAAGTTGAGATGCTTTTTGTCAAAATATTCCAGAAATGATAATCATTTTACCCATGGCCGCACCGTGTCAGCAGAGTATATTTCTTATGCTGAAACTTTGAAAGGATATTTTTTTCAGTTATCTTCACTTGTGGAGAATATGCTAATCCGAGCCATTCGACATGCGACAAAAACTGCAACAGCAGTGCCTATTTGGCCGCTTTTTAGCAGCTTGTCATATTTCGGCCAGCATTGTAACTTATTGATTTCTAAGCATTTACCATTTTGCCACAATCAACCGTAACCATACGCGTCGATTTGAAGAGCCTGGTGGAGTTTTTAATAGTACCAACAACAACTATTCTAACTGGTGCACAGTAAACGAGTTACAGGCGGCGTATTTTCTTGTCTTTAACTTTGGCTGGCACCTGGTCGCAGTAGGGACGTTGATTGATCAACGCCCCCCGCGCAGATCCCAGCGTGCGGAACTACCGCACTGGGCTCCTACCTTGGATAATGACGGAAAACGCTGTTCGGGACACGGATGATAGATGCGGGGTTTGGGGAGCCAGCGTTTCGCTAAGCGGAACATACGTTCCCGGGTAATGCGATGTCTTTGGCTACGCCGCCGGAGCGCACGAAACCAGAGCCAATATACTCCATAGCAGAACGCTTTAAGCTTGCGTATGTTAGCTGCTGCTTTACCATTCCACCCACCCATCTTTCTTAAGGCGCTTTCGCCGACAATTCCTTTTGCTCACTTCCCCTCCCTAACCCGGCGTAGCCGGAACCAAAAAAGTTATTGTAATC
>JAFGSR010000156.1 GCA_016934515.1 Sedimentisphaerales bacterium | reverse complement strand
GGCGGTGACACCGGCAGCGACTGCGTGGGAACCGCCCGCCGACAGGGTGCCAGGCAGATTCATCAGTTTGAAATTCTCCCCCAGCCGCCGGTTTCCCGGGTGGATAACAATCCCTGGCCTGATTGGCCCAACGTCATGCGAACCTCAACCTCCCAGGAGGAAGGCTGCCAGAGACGTTGGAGCGTGCTGACAAAAAAACTTACCGCTCAAAATGGGCACCTGTCCAAACTACACGGCTGCGAGGTGGAATGGATTAGCGACGGCCAAAACTGGCAAATGAACGAAATCCCCCACAGCGAATTCAGCATGTCGGTGGATTTGATTCTGTTGGCCATGGGTTTTGAACACGTAGTGCACCCGGGCCTGATCGAAAAATTCGGCATCAAACTGGATAATCGCGGCAACGTAATAATTGACGAGAACTTCATGACTTCCGAACAAGGCGTTTTCGCTTCAGGAGACACGGTTGAGGGTGCTTCACTAGTGGTTCGGGCCATCCAGTCCGGCCGAAAAGCTGCAGAAGGTGTCGATCGCTGGTTGCGAAACAGTTAGATTTAATGTATATAAACAGTGGCAAATTAAAGAACTAACAAGCTTCGGTCGCTCAGCTGGATTGAACAATCTAATCAGTTGTTTTCCGGAGTGATTTGAATGATTAACATTATTTTCCTTGGGATTTAAACTTGCGATTCAGAGAGATTAAGCTATATTAATTGAGCGGTTTAGGCGGATTCCAATCGGCTTAAGCCGTTTTTTTTGAGATGGGTTTTTTGTAACATCCGAAGGTTAACCAGGAACCCCTGACAAAATGCGTCAGGGATAATGATTATTACCCTTTAATCTTGCCGAGAACTCATTTTGTTAGAGTGAAAAAATTCAGGTAAAGTGAATTAAGTTCAGGTGTGGAAAGATTTTATGCAGGCGAGAATAGCGTTTGAGGACGGATTTATATTGACCGGACGCTCTTTGGGAGCGGTGGGGACGACCACCGGTGAGGTGGTTTTTAACACTTCCATGACCGGCTATCAGGAAGTGCTCACCGATCCGTCTTATGCCGGGCAGATTGTCTCCATGACTTACCCGTTAATCGGCAATTACGGCGTGGCCGCCGAAGACGCCGAATCCAGAAAACTGTTTCTCAGCGGCTTTGTCGTTCGCGAAGCCAGCAAAATCGTCAGCAACTGGCGGACAGGCAGCTTAACGCTCCACGAATATCTCGAAAAAAATAACATTGTCGCCATCGAAGGCGTGGACACTCGCGCTCTAACCCGGCACATTCGCGACGCCGGGGCGATGAACGCGGTGATAACGACTGAGAGCCGCTACAGCGACCAGGAACTGGTTGCCTTGGCAGCCGACAGTCAGCACCTTGAAGGGCTGGACCTGGTTAAGGAGGTTATCTATTCTGAGCCGCAGCAGTGGTGCGACGAAGGCAAATATCACGTGGTGGTTTACGATTGCGGGGTTAAGTACAACATTCTGCGGCAGCTTGCCCAAGTTGGCTGCAAAGTTACCGTGATGCCCGCGACCGCCACCGCTGCGGAAATTCTGGCGGTCAAACCTGACGGCGTGATGCTTTCCAACGGTCCCGGCGACCCAGCCGCGGTAAGTTACGCCATCGAAACCACCAAAGGCCTGATCGGCAAGGTGCCCCTGTTCGGCATTTGCCTCGGGCATCAGATGCTCGGTTTGGCGCTGGGCGGGACGACCTACAAACTTAAATTCGGCCATCACGGCGGCAACCACCCCGTCAAAGACCTGGCTACGGACCGGGTGATGATAACCGTGCAGAACCATGGTTTCTGCGTCGATCCGGATTCGCTCGGCGGTGATGTCAACGTCGAAATTACTCACCTGAACCTGAACGACCAGACCTGCGAGGGTATCAACCACAAGCACATCCCGGCCTTCAGCGTTCAGTTTCACCCCGAAGCTGCTCCGGGCCCTCACGACGCGCAATACATGTTCAAAAGATTTTGCGAAATGATGGAGAACAATTAACCGATGCCCAGGCGTACGGACATTAAAAAGATTCTAATCATCGGCTCGGGCCCGATTGTTATCGGCCAGGCGTGCGAGTTCGATTATTCCGGCGCTCAGGCCTGCAAAGTGCTCAAGAGCGAAGGCTTTGAAATTGTCCTGATCAACAGCAATCCCGCCACCATCATGACCGACCCGGAACTGGCCGACAAAACTTACATCGAACCAATTACTCCTGAAATCGTCGCCAAAATCATCGAAAAAGAACGCCCCGACAGCTTGCTGCCCACCCTGGGCGGCCAAACCGGCCTGAACACCGCCGTGGCCCTGGCCGAAAGCGGCGTGCTCGACAAATTCAACGTACGCATGCTCGGTGCCAACCTCGAAACCATCAGAAAAGCCGAAGAACGCGACCTGTTCAAAGAAGCGATGGCTAAGATCGGTCTGGAAGTCCCCAAAAGCGGTTTCGCGCACACCTGGACCGAAGCTGAAGCGTTGATTGATCTGGTTGGTTTTCCGGCGATCATTCGTCCGAGCTACACCATGGGCGGCAGCGGTGGCAACGTGGCTTACAATCTGGAAGAATACAAGCAATGCGTTCAGTGGGGACTCGCCCAAAGCCCTAACAGTCAGATTCTGGTTGAAGAATCGGCACTGGGCTGGAAAGAATACGAACTGGAAGTGATGCGCGACAGAAATGACAACGTCTGCATCGTCTGTCCGATCGAAAATTTTGATCCCATGGGTATCCACACCGGCGACAGCATCACCGTCGCACCGGCACAGACCCTTACCGACCGCGAATATCAGATTATGCGTGATGCCGCCATCGCTATCATTCGGATCATCGGTGTCGAAACCGGCGGCTGCAACATTCAGTTCGCGGTTAATCCCGAAAATGGCCGACTGGTCGTTATCGAAATGAATCCCCGCGTCTCGCGTAGTTCGGCGCTGGCTTCCAAAGCTACCGGGTTTCCCATCGCTAAGATTGCATCGCTGCTGGCGGTGGGCTACACCCTCGATGAAATCCAGAACGACATCACCAAAGAAACTCCCGCCTGCTTCGAGCCTACCATCGATTACTGCGTAGTTAAGTTCCCGCGTTTCACCTTTGAAAAATTCCCCGGCACCAAAGCTGAACTGACCGTGCAGATGAAATCGGTTGGCGAAGCCATGTCCATCGGCCGAACCTTCAAAGAAGCTTTGCACAAAGCGGTGCGTTCCCTGGAAATCGACCGCTATTCACTGGACAATAAATACATCGATGCCGACCTGAGCGAAACGCAGCTCCGAACGAAATTGATGGGACGCGGCTGGGACAAGCTCTGGTACGTCGCTGAAGCTTTGCGACGGAATATCAGCATCGACGAAATCTACTCTCTTACCAAAATCGATCCCTGGTTCCTCAGCAACGTCAAGGAAATGATCGATCTGGAAACCGAACTCAAACAAGTCGGCTCTCTGAAAAATATCTCCGCTGAATTGATGCGACAAACCAAGGAGTTTGGTTTTTCCGATAAATATCTGGCCACGATTTTCGGTCTTGACGAAACTGACTTCCGGGCCAAACGTCGCGAACTGGCGGGCAGTTGCGTTTATAAAATGGTGGACACCTGCGGCGCTGAATTTGCCGCTGCCACACCTTATCTTTATTCCACTTACGAAGTGGAATGCGAAGCCAATCCGACCGACAAGAGAAAAATCATGATCCTCGGCGGCGGGCCCAACCGGATCGGCCAGGGGATCGAGTTCGATTACTGTTGCGTTCACGCTTCTTTCGCCCTGAGAGAGTTGGGTATCGAATCCATCATGGTCAACTGCAACCCGGAAACGGTCAGCACCGATTATGACACCTCGGACAAGCTCTATTTTGAACCGCTTACCTTCGAAGACGTGATGTCCATCGTCGAAAAGGAAAATCCCGACGGTGTTATCGTTCAGTTCGGCGGCCAGACCCCGCTCAAACTGGCGGTCCCGCTGGAAAATGCCGGCGTCAAAATCATCGGTACTTCACCCGACAGCATCGACCGGGCTGAGGACCGCAAACGCTTCAAACAACTGATCGACAAACTCAATCTCAAGCAGCCTCCCAGCGACACCGCTCGTTCCTACGAAGAAACTCTGGTTATTGCGGACCAACTGGATTATCCGTTGCTGATTCGGCCGTCGTTCGTGCTGGGTGGCAGGGCGATGGAGATTGTTTACGACGAAAGCTCACTCAAAGCCTGCGTCGAAAACGCCATTGCCGCCTCGCCGGACCATCCCATTTTGATCGACAAATTCCTTGGCGACGCTGTCGAACTGGACGTGGACGCCATCTGTGACGGCGAAATGGCCGTAATCGGCGGCATCATGGAGCACATCGAACAGGCCGGCGTGCACTCCGGTGACAGCGCCTGCTCACTGCCCCCGGTTTCGATTGGGCAAAAGTTAATTGACGAAATTTCCCGCCAGGCCAAAATGCTCGCCCTGGAACTGCAGGTCAGGGGACTCATCAATATCCAGTTCGCAATCAAAGATGACGAAATTTACATTCTGGAGGTCAACCCCCGGGCTTCGCGTACCATTCCTTTTGTCAGCAAATCCATCGGCTACCCACTCGCCAAATTGGCCGCCAAGATCATGACCGGCAAAACCCTGCCCCAATTGGGTTTTACCCAACAGGTCCAGCGGGATTATTACACCGTCAAGGAAGCCGTTTTCCCCTTCCTGAAATTCCCCGGTACCGACACCCTGCTCGGCCCGGAGATGCTCAGCACCGGTGAGGTCATGGGAATCAGCGATGATTTCGGCATGGCTTTTGCCAAATCCCAGATGGCCGCCGGCAACACCCTGCCCACCGCCGGAACGGTTTTCATCAGCGTCAATGATGACGACAAACAAAAAGCCGTAGTTTCCGCCCGAAAACTTCACGAAATGGGCTTCAAAATCCTGGCCACCAAAGGCACCTGCATCGAACTGATCCGCAACAACATCCCCTCCGAGTTCGTTCTAAAAATCACCGAAGGCCGACCCAACATTGTGGACCGGATCATCAACATGGAAATCGACCTCATCATCAACACGACCATTGGCAAGCAATCAATTGTCGATTCCTTCTCCATCCGTCGCACCGCTCTGGATAAAGGCATCCCTTACGTCACCACCATCCGCGGCGCCGAAGCCGTCTGCCAGGCTATCCAGTCCCTCAACAGCAAAACTATCGAAGTTTGTCCCATTCAGCATTTTTACCAATAAAAAAAATGTTAGCTGGTGAATCGCTGGTCTGAACCGCAACCAGCAGCAAAGGCATTTACATGAGTCAAGTGGAACCTCAGGTAAAACTGGCAAGATCAACCCATTCATCAGAAGCTGCCATCGCCGCCGCCGCCAAACTCTGTTATGCCGATGACACCCAAAATATCCTCGATCAAAACACCGACGACTCAAAAACCTTCATCCGCAAACTGCTTAAAATGGGCCATCTCAGTCCCATCGAACACGCCAGTTTCACTTTTCTCATCGAGGGCATCTCCCGCGCCATGACCCACCAACTCGTCCGCCACCGCGTAGCCAGTTACTCCCAACGCAGCCAGCGTTATGTCGCCCACGACGAATTCGATTACGTCGTCCCCCCCAGCATCGAAGGCAAAACTGTTCAGGACGAATCCGGTCCCGTTGATGCAGCCGAATATTACCACCAAACCATGCAAATTATTGCCCAACGCTACGGACGATTAAACGACGCCTTGGGCCGCTCCGGCGAACAGAGCAACCAGGACGCCCGTTACGTGTTGCCCAACGCCTGCGAAACCAAAATCTTCGTCACCATGAACGGCCGCGAATTGCTCCACTTCTTCGAAGAACGTCTCTGCCTCCGCGCCCAATGGGAAATCCGCGGCGTCGCCAGCCAGATGCTCCAACTGGTAAAACAAAACTGCCCCGCTGTGTTCGACGGCTCCGGACCCAAATGCACCCGCCTCGGTTACTGCCCCGAAGGCAAATTAACCTGCGGCAAATTCAATCAAATCAAACAGCAGTACGCTCCCGGTAAGTGTTCCGGGTAATTTTCGCTCACCTCGTGTCCTCAGCACCTCAAGGACATATGTTTAGCATGTGGCGACTAAACCATCCATATTTTTCAGCTTCCTGGTTCTTTTGCCTTATTTGTTGATTAGTTTGCGCGGCGGAAATTGGTCTTGGCGATACTAACCAGAGACCTTAACGCATCATTTACCGATTGTTCATCGGGAAAATACTTTGCAACATCCGGGGAGAGCAGGATCAGGTTCGTTCCCTTTTTGAACCGCCGGGCATATTTGCCCCGCACGCCTCCTTTGATTTTGGCAAGATCATATTCCGGTCGTAATTCGTCGGTCTTTTTTTTATTATTCGCCTTCTTCATAATATTTTTGTTCCTCGCGTGTCGCTTTTCTTGCACTAATTATCCGAATTTCGTCTCTACTGTCGGTATGGGCAACCATAAGTACTCTTCCAGATAGTGACATACCCACTGTGATAAATCGATGTTCTCTCATCGAATGGTCAGGGTCATAATATGTAATCGAAAGGGCATTACCCAGAACCGACGCAGCCTCTTGAAATGACACGCCATGCTTCTTCAGGTTGCTGTTGGCCTTGCGCGAATCCCATGTGAATTTCATTATCATATTTTACCGACTAATTCTTCTAAATCAATTAATTTTCCAGTATCAAAATCGATCCGTGAAAACTCTGATTTGTTTTATAGATAGAAGTGATCGGTGGGGCTCGCCCCACCCAAACTTTGCGGCTCTGCGTCTTGCGTGAAAATATTATTCGCGGCCGGTCGTTCAATCAATATCCAACGGTCGTTCAGCACCTCATTTTTCCGCAATCTTTGAGGTTCCTTTTCCTATTTTTCTACCTCTCAAAATGTGGCTGAAATCTTCAAAATCCCCAAAATTTCAAAGAAATAACCAATTTATTCCAAAAATCCTCAAAATATTGTTGGAAAGCTGTGGATAACTTTCTCCCGGCGGCTTTTGCTAAACAATGGACTCACCTTATTTTAAGGGCAATTTCCACTTTTTGAGTTGAAATTGCCTTATGTTACATAAAGTTATGCCTGGAAACGGTTAACATTGATTATTAACCCGAGACAACCCTCCGATAAATCAGCGAAATCCCATCCAGCTCTAGGAATTACCCTGATTTGAGCCGTTATTATTAATATTTTCAATATCATACGGTTATTGTGGATAACTCATCCCCATAGTCTTCTCTGTCCGGTAAAATACCCTAAATACCTTAGAAAACAAGCCATTATAACCATTACAACCGGACTATTTATTAGAAAATGACCATTCGGAAAAAGCCGAACATCTTAGCAGTTTTGTGCCGATAATAATTCAGAAACCAACTATAAAGCTGGTTTGGTTAAATGCATTGAATATTGTAAGTTGCTGTAAAATAAAACTTTACGAGTCGGGCCTTAGCTTGGCCTGATTCAGTTTGCTCGCCAGAGTGTTCAGGGTGTGTATAACTTTCAAATGCGATAGGAATTCAAAAATGCGTTATGTCATTATTGCAAAAGTGTTTACGTTGATATTGATCTTACAGATTTGCCTTTTTTCCACGTTCGGTTGTTCCGTCAATCGCCAACCAATCCCCGTCTCTCTGAACTCGCATCAGTCGGTCGCGGGCAGTCAGTTTGGCCGAATCGATATGAATGAAGATGAATTGGCCGCCGGGCTCAACAGTGCTTTTTATCAAATTTGCCAGCAGGTTGGGCCGTTTGATTATGAACCGGTCGTCAAAGATCACCTGCCCGCAATCCGCAAAGGACTCTGGACTCAGGGACATGCCCGAATTCGCCGCTTAAGCGTCAATGGCAACACCATCGATGTTAATGTTTATTTTCTGGTTGACCAGTCCCCTGCCACTTTGCACATCGACACCTTCCTCAACGGTGATGCCCGACCCCTGTTTACCATGGTCAATCAGTATTATGTCTCCACTCCTTAAAGTACTTGCCTAACGATCAGTTAATTTTTGACCCACTGATTCAGCCAACCGATCACCGTCTTATGCCAGAGAATCGAATTATTCGGCTTGAGCACCCAGTGATTTTCATCCGGGAAATATAGCAGCCGGCTCGGAATCCCCCGCCTCTGTAAAGCATTGAACGTTGCCAGTCCCTGGGTGTCAACCACCCGAAAATCATTAGCACTATGAATCACCAGCATCGGCGTTTGCCAGTTCTTCACAAAGTTCACCGGATTATGCTTTTCGTATCCCTGCGGATTATCCCACGGCGTGCCCTGGTGATCCCATTCCGGGAACCATAACTCTTCCGTGTCGAAATAAGCCATTCGCTCGTCCAGGTTGCCGTCATGATTGACCAGGCACTTAAACCGACCCGGCCAGTTCCCCGCGATCCAGTTAATCATGTAACCGCCGAACGAACCTCCCAACGCCCCAACCCGCTCACCGTCCAGCCACGGATAACGTTCCAAAGCCGCCGCCAATCCTTTCTGCAAATCCTCCAGCGGTTTGCCGCCCCAATCCCCGCGAATCGAATCACAAAATTCCTGCCCGTAACCGGTCGAACCGTGAAAATCCACCATAATCGCCGCGTAACCGGCCCCCGCATATGCCTGCGGATTCCATCGATAATGAAATCCATTCCCGAACGAACCCTGAGGCCCACCGTGTATCAAAAACGCCACCGGATATTTTTTCCCCGGATCAAAATCCACCGGCTTGACCAGGTAACCATAAACCGTTTCATCGTTCCAGCCCGCAAAGGTAAACTGTTCATAATCGCCCATCTTGGCAGCCGCAATTTTCTCGGCATTGATCCGCGTCAGAGCCTGCACATCGCTGCCGTCCGTTTTTACCGAATAAAGTTCCGCTGGGCTTTTAAGGTTTTTCATCGAGTAAAACACTCTCTCGGCAGTAGCGGCAAAAACGCTGATCGAACCGTCTTTAACCAGCGTTTTTACCTGGCCGGTTTCAACGTCAATAGCAAACAAAGATTGCTGCCCCAGGTTTTTCGCGGTGGTGTAGATGGTCTTGCTGTCCGGCGAGAACACTATCGACCCGGGCGAACGGTTCCAATTTTCAGTAAGGATTTGCCTTTCATTCGGATTTTCTTCGGAATATCTCAGCACGATTCTGAAACGATCAGACTCATAGCCGCTCCGGGCCATCGCCAGCGACGCCAACCCCTTGCCGTCGGGCCTGAAAACCGGCATTGTATCCCATGCCTCATTAACAGCGGTTATGTTCCGCGGGTTTCGCATCCCCTTAAATCCGCACACATAGAGATCAAAATTAGTTGACCAGGCCTCTTTTTTACCGGCATCGCAAGCGGTGAACACCACGCCTCTGCTGTTGGGAGTAAAGGTGATTTCTTCCGGACCGCCAAAAGGCTTCGACGGTGTGTCCGCGTCCATCCCCGCCATAACATCCACCGCCTCACCGCCCTCCACAGCCATAACGAACAAATGCGACCGCCGACCATCCCACCACGTGTCCCAGTGCCGCACAAACACACTGTCATAAATCCGCCCGGAAGCTTTTTCCTTTTCCTTCTTATCCAGTCGGTCCCTGGTGCATTGCGGCGATTTGCATTCCGGAAAAACCTCCATCGTAAAAGCAATGTGCCCCCCGTCACCGGCCACCACCAGATTACCCACGTCCAGCGGCTCATCGGTAACCTGCACCGCTTCGCCGCCGTCAATGGCAATTTTCCACACCTGCGACGTTCCGCTCCGCGTTGACAAAAACCAGACACTCTTTCCGTCCGCCGAAAAACGCGGATTCGAATCGGACTCTTCATGCGACGTCAATTGCCGCAATTCACTCCCGTCCGCTCCCACCAGCCACAGATCCGTCCGGCCCCGGTCCGCCTCCAGGTCGGTCTTCCGCAACACAAACACAATCCTCTGCCCGTCCGCCGACAACTGCGGCCCCGAAATCCGATCCATCGCCAACATGTCATGCACCGAAAACGGATGCTGCTCCACCGCAAGCCCCACCGCAACCGCACAAACGCTCACCAAACAAAATCCCAACAGCGCCGTTTTCCATCGCATAATATTCTCCTGATTAATTTTCCCATAGAATAGGCCGGGAGCCATTTCTAAACTTTCCTGATTATCGCCGCCAAAGCATTCCAGCGACAAAAACAAGCAGAAACGAATTTTTACTTATTCTCCACCATTCCACAAGGAATATAATAATCTGTTCCCCGCTTATGTCAAAGACGATCTTCACTCCCGGTCCCACCCCGTTTAATCGTTGACAATAACTGCCCGATTAGCCAAAATGATACCCATTGGTTGTTAATATTTAAAAAGGTAACCGTTCACAGAAAAATTAGTTGCTGCCAATGGTATATACCCTCAAAAAACCCTATATCGGGCAAATAAAGCTTACCCTCGACCTGCTCGGATTTTTGGGTATGTTTTCGTTCCGGGCTCTTTGCTGCGCACCGTGTCGGTTTTTTATACCTGACTCTTGGCTACGGATCGTCATTCGTTATTCGTCATTGATTCGTCATTCGGGCTTC
>JAFGSR010000155.1 GCA_016934515.1 Sedimentisphaerales bacterium | reverse complement strand
GGGCTGGTGTTGATCATGGAATTCAAGAACTGGACCAAGGAAGAGGCATTGGACGCTCTATCAGAAATTCTTCTATCGAGCAGCCTGGTCGCTGAATCAATTGAGCGAAGCACTTTTGCTTCATGTGGTTTATCCGATCATTCTCGACTCGGGTGTCCTCGACCAGGCCACAGGCAAGCCGGTGGCGGATTTGGTAATCGACGATACCACCGTGGCTCGCTGCGGCAAACACGTTGCCCACGCCGGATGGTTCAAGGACGCTTCGACCAGTTCGTCTTCGCACAAAGGAACGGTAATCCACTGGGCACACAACTGGCTGGTGGGAGCCGTTACGCTGCGGCTGCCCGGCTGGCCGATGCGTTTTGCGCAGCAAAAAAACAAACGTCGAGAGCTGGCTCGTTTTCATCATTACAAGCGACATAACCTATTGGCTCCACTGAGGGTAAACAACGAAAATAAAATTGGACAGTACAAATATACGGTAGGAACAAATATGTTGGTGCCCCGGCATTATACTATAATTCAATATGCTTTTCCGCTCGGTGGCCAAGCCATATCGCAAGTGTTTACAGGCCTTACAAAGCTGTTTGCCGACACCTATCGTTAAAAGCTGTCAAAGCATGTCATTTGGTTTTTGTCAAGAAACGATCTATCCTTTCTCTTAAGCTCCTAAGTTCCCCGCCATAGTAAACACCTATTATGCCGGAAATGCTTGTGGATGTATTTGGCTTTAGGACTTCCGCTAGGAAAGGATGCAGATGCATGCAGGCACTGCCCGGACACGGAGTGCAATAGCGACAGGGGCTATTCCATGCCTGAAAGCAATATGATTGTCCGTCCAACGACCTGACCGCGCACGCCCGGGCATTAGCTTTTTCACTGGGAGAAAAACTATAGAGCTCTACGGCATCGGCGTCGGGGTTTTCAGGATAAGGATGCATGGCGACCCAACCTTTGTTGTCGGTCAGGGCGAGTAATCCTATTGGTGTGACATTTTCGAACCAATAGCGGCCCTGCAGAGTGCGATCGAGCGGTACCGAATCAGACAGGAACTCGGTATTAATCCAGCCTGGATTATCCGGACCGCTGCCGGGAAGGGCGTGCAAGGCCATACAGATATTGGCCCAGATATCTCTGAGCTCTTCATCGCCGGTGTTGGTGACAGTGAGGGTGACGTATATCTCGCTGCCCCCCTTATCGAGGCTCACTGTTATATCAATATCCTTGACAGTATAACGGCCCTCTATGCCCTGGTCCGTGACATTCCAAGTCCCGGGAACAACGTGAAAGTAAATGCTCAGAGGATCAGATACGCTTTGATTGTACCACTGACCATTAACTAAGATATTCTCGGGCAGCAGCACCTTGAAAGCCGGACGGTTGTCTAAGACTGCGATGATATCCGAGCAATTGCCCTTGGGGCAATTGGAATCGACTTTCTGTCGGAGCTCAAGTGTCCGGTTGAGCTTAAACGGATTATCTCCCATAAGTTCAGCAAGCTTCGGCTCCATCGCCCGCGCCCACAGCCATTGACTCGCCGGCGTAGGATGGAGATAATCGGGCATTATAACCGATGACATCGTCTTATCGGGATTGAGAAATTCATCATTGATGTCGAGGTAGTGAATATATTTTCCGTCGGCAATTTTTGAAGCAATGCGGCTTGCTTCATCATTAATGGCCCGCCGTTTATTGGGGGCTTCCCCATAGGGAAAAGTCGCCAGAAAAAGAATTTTCGTCCGGGGCAGCTTTTCCCGCAATGTCTTAATAATTGCCGTCATACCCTCCGCTAGTTGCTCGGCGTTGTGGGTGGTCGGATAGTTCTTTGCGTCGGTATTGTTAGTGCCAATCATCAACACCGCAACCTTTGGCGAAATACCGTCGATCTCACCATGCTGAAGTCGATAGAGCACATTTTCCGTACGGTCCCCGCTATAACCCAGGTTAACCGCTCTGCGCTTCCCGTAATACTTCTGCCAAACCTCCTGGTATTCCGGCTTCTCAAAATTGTGGGTGATGGAATCTCCAATAAAAATAAGATCAACGTCGCCCTGTTCGATACGCAGCTTTTTTTCCTCATGACGCTGTGCCCACCAACCGCCGCGACTTGCAGGTATCACCGCCGGGTTATCTTCCGCCGAAACACTTGCCGAAAAAACTATAATCCCCAACAAAATCGTACATGTTAACCGAACTAATCTTCTCATTTTATATTCCTTCAGGCTGCCTGATTATAATTTACCAAACCATGTTTATGTTTTGCTTTTGTTGGTTGGTTGCTAACTTGAAAAACAGGGTCTTACTCTTTTCGTGCCAGGTAAAATCGGCAAATTCCTCTTGGCCAACCATCATTTTTGTTGGCTTTTTGGGCAAACGGATGCGAGTAGCAACCATCACCTCTTTTGGATTGGTCAGTTCAAACTCAATGCCGTTATCAGTTTCTTTCCAGCTCTCAAACCTCCCCGCCGAAGCCACCGGTTCAGCTTTATTTTTCTCCAGCTTATCAATGTCCATCAACCACGCCCGTTGACCAGGCTTCAAGGTAACGTTTTCCAGCACCTCCAGCTCAGCATCGAAAATATCAATAAACAATCCCTTCAACTCCAGTGGCTTCTCACTTACCGATTCTTCGAGGCAGGCAGCGATAACATACGGCCCGCGATTGAGCCGGAAATAATTATTCACAACATAATTTAAGCCGACCGATTCGCTGGCCTGTTTAACTACCTCGCGATATTCATCAGCAGCTTTCGCCGAGCGGGTATAGTAGGCCGGATGCTTCCTCTCAATAAACACCTGCCCCTTGCCAAATGAATATCGCCCCTCTTTAGCTTTTCCATCTAGCCCAAGCAGTTCCAGCAAATGCTCCGCCGGTGCAGCATAATTGTTCTTGCCCGTGTTCCACCAGTGCGAAACAGTATTGAATGGGTCGGTATCTGCGCCGACATAAATTAGCGCGCCTCCTTTGGCAACCCATTCAGCCAGCCCCTGGTTAATCGCCGGGGTTTCCGGTTTCACAAACTCGTAGCTCAAAACCAGCACTTTGTATTCATCCAGGTAGTTTGCAAAACGTGAAACATTATCCAACTGAACCGGCTGTGCGGGAATCCCGTGTTTCAGCAACGGAAGCGTTAATCCATAAAAGCCCGAAAAGTTTTGTATGTCTGATCTCTCCGCTCTGGTTGGGTCATTGTCGTCTTTTGCTGCCAACCGGTATGCCGGCTCCGCACGTTGGAACATCCCCGAGTCCGCTGTCAAAACTCCTATTCCGTGCGTAGCATTCACCCATTCAATATCCGTCTGATTCATGTCGCGAAGTTGATTAAAAACCGTACAAAGTATCGTGGCGTACTCAGCCGGGATCGGTTTGGCATCTTCTGAATTAGCCGGATAACTGCCCAGAAAAACCCGCGGTGGCCACGGACAGATCTCGTATCGCCATATCTGCCGGTGAAGCAGCGACGCCACCAGCGTTGCTTTGTAGTTATAACGATAATCATCCCAGTCGTGGCGCGGATTGTCTTCAATCGGATCATGCAAAAACCACATACGCCGGTTGGTATTACGCACCAATTCCTGCATAACACCATATTCCAGAAATGCCGTTTCAAAGGTACGCTCCCTGAATTTACCCTGATAAACATTTGGCGTTCGCGAGGTCCCCGTCCATATCTGTGCTATACAGCCATCAATGACAGCCGAGTCGATCAGCGACGATTGCGGTGAAACAATCTCCCATTGCGTATAGTTAATAAGGCTATGCGTTGGGACGTATATTTTGAGTTCACGATTGTGTTTTTGCAGCGCATATTCCTTGCAGGTCTCAGCTACCCGACGAAGGGCACGCAAATACAGATAATATTTCAATCTGCTCGCCTTGTATTGCGCATCCGGTGAACTGTCCGCCCGAACATAAGGCTCGTCGTAAAAAAGCCGCCATTCTCGCTGAAAACTTTCCGAAAATCCCGCCGATGCCCAGAACTCCGGCTCTTCCAGATGAATAGCCAAAACACCCGCATCTATCATCGGCTTTAGCTTTTCGGCTATGTAATCCGCAAACTCCACCGACGGCACAATATATGGTACGCGATGCCCGTGCAGCCTTTCTGAACCGTCCGCGTTTACTTGCGTCAACGACATTATGTCCTGGCCGTTGATGTCACTGAAATCAGCATAGCCGCCCCATGCAATCCCCGTCATCAGATGCGGAACATACCCCTTCTCCACCCAGGATTTTATGTACTCAACACCCCTGGGATTATCCGCCCCATACACCATCACAAAATCATTACGAAAATCACACCTGGCATTATATGGCCCGGCATCCTGAAATCCCGTCAACTCCAAATCACGCTCCGTCACCAGACGAACTCTGCTGCCTGCTTCGATTTGGGCTGTCAAGGCCACCATAACCAGACCGGCCAAAACTATACTTCGCCGCATTTTCTAATCCTTTCAAAACAGCCCGTGTACCTCTAATTTATTCATATCATACCCTGTTAGGCATTTTTACTTTTTAGGATCAACTCGGAAAAAGTTGGTTGTTTTGATCCTGTCTATCTGAATAAATATCATTTTTGACAGGATAACCCGTCGCGACAACGTCGCAGGCGTGGCGGACAGGATGTTCAGGATAGTTAGCTTCGCAACCGCAATCGTTTTGCTTATGGAAAGTGCACGGATGCAACTATTACAGTTTTTCATCACCTTTCCCAACTGCTCAGCCGAAATGGCTTAGGTTTATGGCGCCAATACTATTAACACAAAAAACAACCACAACAGCACCTTAAGAGATTGCAAGCCCTTGATTAACAGGATTTTATATCAAGTCAATCATGTTATCCTGTCTAAAATATTTCTTTTTTAACCAACTTTTTGCAATGAGAACCAAAAAAATGTTACCAGACTCCTGCTATGACGGGGTCCAGTCGAGCATCATTTGTGCATACTCTTTAATTGGAGGCTCGCCAAACTGTTCAAAGTATTTACCATCCAGAAAAACAGCAAAACTTGTTATGTGACGGATTCCGCGCTTGCCATATGTGGCCAGGTCAGATTTGAAAACCTCCGGATACCAGGGCAACTTGATGATCTTACGTGGTTTCTGTGCACGGAAATACCATGATTCATCAAGCCAGTACTCCAGAACCTGGGCATCCTTAGAACCAAAATAAGCCAGATTTTTATCTAGTGCATCCAGATGTTCTCCATGACTGGGATGATTGCCACTATTATCTGTTCGTTTGGCTCCGCGATCTGCCAGCGGCTTATCGAGGCATCGTGCAATCGGAGCATATTCCAGAAAAATACCCTTTTCAGGTTTTATTTGCATCGGCGGGTTAAGTGTCTTAAGATACGCCAGATGCGCTAACGTTGCTTTCGGATTAACATGCTTGCGCAGGGCAAAAAGCATCTTATTTTCCAGGATCAACGCCTGGTCACTATAGGAATAAATCCGACATTTTGGACACTTGCACATTGGCTTGCCGTCGTCGATCCAGAAGAAATATCTACCGGTCGTAGAAGGAATTTTTTTCGCCACCTTAACCACATTTTCAAGGATTATTTCTATAGCCTCCTTCGAATGAACACAGCAGTTGCCTTCATCTGTACGGTCGCCGTTTTCATCCATGCGAAACATGCTTGGGTCTTTCTTGAACAAATCTCGCGGCAGAAGATAATACATCGCATGAAGTTCGTGCTCCAATTCCACACCAAGCTTATGACATCGCTCAAAGAAAGCCTTACCTTCAGGTGTCTCACTGAAAGCGATAACATCCTTAGGCCCAAAATGCGTGCCGATAGTGGAAAGTCCCGCTTCCTTTGCCTTCTCGGCCCACGGATAACTCTTCATATCGCTCGGCAGCAGGACGACTCCCCGCGTCTTAAACCACGGATTGTCCGGGCCGTATTTCTCTTCTTTGGCAACGGAATTCTGACCGAACGCCTTCCCCGATATATTCAGACCCGCCCCGGCCCCCAATGCTGCACCCACAGACAGCATCTCTGAAAAAAAACTTCTGCGCGAAATAACCCGTTCTTTAATATTTTTTGACATAACACTACACCTTCAAAAAATAATTATCGCTAACGGACATTAAACACTATTTTATTGGATTCGATATCACTAATTAAAATATAATCCTGTTCGCTATTGATGTTGATATTGGCTTTGTAGTCTCCCGTGATTTTTTTGATACTTTTCCCTCCCGGCTGGCGTATTCTCAAATTGACTTTCTCAGGGAAAGACTTTTCCGGCAGTTCAATAGCTACATCGTAACCGCCGTTGTTGCCGGGAATGATAGCAAAATCAACTAACCCCCAACTGGTCGATGCCCTTTCAACCGTAATTCCTTGCTTTTCCGGATCAAGCCAGTTTCGAGGTGTTGCTCGACAAAGCCAGAGGATATTCTGATCCTTTTCTTCCAAAACCAGCATCCACTTTGTCAGCAGAGGCGTCACCAACTGTGCCGGAACGCAATAGTCAGCCTTGTATGTACGCTTGACCTCGTCTTGGATATTCACTTGTTCATATGCATTGAATGTTCCACGCATTTGGTGGTGAGCTATATGAGCATAATATCCCAGGAGGAAATGCTTAACCCGGTCAAGTTTAAGTAAATTGTATCCGTACTTGGCACTATGCAAATCGTCAAGGTGCCCCATAAAACGCGTCATTGCCATAAGCTCGCCGCCATGTTGACGTCGATATTCAATAATATCTTGCTTATATTCCACCGGCAGAAAATCACTGGCAAGCATCTCAGCATAATAGCGGAAGTTCGTATATGACGCAAATCTGTCTTGCGTCATGGTTTCAAAAGGTTTTTGTAATTGAGCTACCGGCGACAAAAAAACCGGCTCACTACTAAAGTCACTTACCAGTACCAAACTGGCCATAATGTCATCGTAAAAACCACCGGTTTCATCCTCCAGAATCTTGCCTAAATTTCTCAACTCGGAATCACTTGACCGCCGCATGACTCTACCTGTTTCTGTCAAACCTCTCCATATCCACATATTTCCGGAAAAATAGTAACGGACCTCTTCCCTGTATATGTCAGCTTCCGGCACTCCGGATATCATACCGTAACAGAGTTCGCCTTTTTTACGCTGCCTTCTGCTTTGTTGATGCAAGTCGCGAAAATGGTTGATTATTGCCGTTATTTTGGCCTTGTGCTCAATCAACCAATTATCATTGCCGCTATAACGAACATACTGCGCCGCAGTATCAAGTAGTTGACCGTATTCGTCAACTGCCGGACCATAGTATTTTATCACACCGTCGTCACTTACAATATTATCGACAAAATAATCGAGATACCTTTGCGCTCGCTTGTACATGTTCCATTCGATACACGCGTTTACCATATTTGTTGTCGTCGGAGGAAATGTGTCGTCCTTGGCGCCTTGGTAATAGCCAACTCCATATTTGGGATGGGAATACTCATAGGTAATAAATGATCTTAACAGCGATGCTTTGCACGTATCGACCACTCTGGGATCCGGAACATCGATAGCCATCGCATCAGCAAATAATTTTTCGTAATATTCTTTGCATTGCAGCAACTCGCTGAAAAACTCCCCAGCCTCGCATAAAGTAATTTTGTCTTTTTCAACATTATTAGCGATTAAACTAAAGTACTTTCTTGAGATAATACCCTTATTGTCAGTTTTCAAGCATATTAACACCTTGGGTTTTATCAGATTTTGGTCGGGACCTGCAAAGGCCGTCAATTCCCATCCCACATTGTTATCGACATCATGGAAACCATAGTCAATCGCCGGTAGATAATTGCCCAACAAACCTCTTTTGGCCTCTGCTTTGCTATGCACCGGAAGGTAATCGTCGGGGTCAAAGGCAACTTTCTCCATTGATTTTTTATATCCGTACATTAGGGATAAATGTCCGATTTGCCCCGAAGGATCAATGATATAGTTATATGCCGTACTTTCCGTTGACAAAAAAGTGTACCCTTCAACTTCAGGCAGGAATCCAACACAATTCTCAAAGGATGGGTCGTCCGCCCCGCTCATAATTCGCTCGCCGGGTATATCTGTTTTACTTGCGATAATTTCGTCTATGTAGCCTTCGGGATATTTAATCGTTGTTGACTTAATTGCTCTCAGGTTGCCCACGGCTTTCCGGATTGTCACTACTTCATCTTCGTCACTTATAAAACTATACAACCCCCACTCTTCAAAATTCTTCTCCAGAACTTTGTAGTTTTTCCCTTTATAGTTTATCGATGCAACCTGTTCGGCTTCTGGCTCTTTAAGAAACTGCTCGAATTGCTGCTTTTCTCCCGCAGGATAGTATTGGTCCCTAACTACTGGGGCAAACATCTTGACGGAGGAACGGGCTTCCTCTGCTTGTGCCTCGGCCTGTTCTACATATCCAAACAAAGGAAAAAAGCAACTAATAAGCAAAATGATACATAAAATGTATTTTGCCATGATATGTGCCTTCTCTCCTCTTAGCTATTTCAGCTCAGAATCTTTGGCAGTTTTACATTATCACTCTCAGGCAACCTGGAGGAATTCATTTATCGGTTTTCCCAACTGCACCTCATTTCAATTCCTTGACACAAATATCCTTGAAGTACACCACGCTCTTCGGATCGTGCCCCTGCAACGCAAACGTACCGCTCGACAGCTTACGCCCCGGCCACCCCTCAAACGACACGTCATCCGCTTCCGTGTAATCCACCACCGTCTTACCGTCTATCCGAACCTCCACATGCTTACCCTTCACAATGATATGCTGCTCATACCATTTGTTATCCTCCGCCGGCGCCGGATTCACTTTCGCCGCATCGTACAGCCCACCCGACTTCTGAAAATCCGGATGACTTATGTTAACTTGGCTTTCATATCCCTTCTTCGGCCAGTCCGACTCCTGGTATTCGGTGTGAAAATATATCCCCGAATTCGAACCCGGCGTCGTCATCACTTTCGCCTTAAACTCAAAATCCTTAAAATTCGCACCCCCCACCGGCCCCACATAATACAAATGACTCCGACCGCCGTGCACCTTGATCGCACCATCTTCCACGCTGAAACATCCCTCTTTCTCGCTCGCCTTCCACCCGCTCAGGTCATGCCCGTTAAACAGCGACTGCCACCCCGCCCCGCAACCATCACCGCCCGTTTGTTGCGAACCTCCCGATTGGCACCCATAAACCAACAAACAAACCAATACTAACATTCCAACTAATGCTTCTCTCATGTCATGCTCCTAAAATAACGTTAACATAACTCATACCCATTCTTACATCCCCGGCCATTATAACCTTATTCCCTCACAATCGAAATCATTTTTCCAACTGCTTACATTGGTCGGCTGTACCCTTGCGCTTTATATTTTTCTAATATCGCAGTCAACCTTTTGACAATTTCAGGGTGCTTCTCCCACAAATTGTTCTTCTCGCCTATATCCTCTTCCAGGTTGTACAATTGCCCCTTTGGCTTTTTCGGATCATAGGGAACGGGCACATATTTATCTCCGCCGCCCTGACACAAAATACATTTCCATTTGCCCTGACGAATGCTGAATTTCCCCGCGCCGGAATGATGGATGGTCGCTTCGCGAATGGGCTTATCAAGTTTTTCACCAAGCATCGCCGGCAGAATATTATAACTGTCTTCCGCAACATCAGCAGGTAGTTTCTTTGTCCCCACAACCGCCGCACAGGTTGCAAACAGATCCGTCAGACAAATAATCTCATCGCTGGTTGTCCCCGGTTTTATTTTTCCAGGCCATGATGCAATAAAAGGCACTCGGTGCCCGCCGTCCCAGGTAGCACGTTTTCTGCCGCGCAGCGGACGGTTCGAGTAGTGCCCGAACTGCGTGGGATACTCATGGGTAATTCGCTCGAATTCCGGTCCGTTATCGCTGGTAAAAATAACCAGTGTATTGTCTTCCATACCGTTTTCCTTTAGCGCCTTAAGCACTTCCCCGACAGTAAAATCAACCTGACATACAAAATCACCGTATTTGCCCGCTTCACTCATAGCATGAAATTTCTTGACCGGTACAATCGGATAGTGCGGTGCCGTCAACGGAAAATACAGGAAAAACGGCTTGGTTTTATCCGCCTTGTTTATGTATTGAACCGCTTTTTGCGTAAGAGTTGGCATAACGTTCTCAGCTGTAAAGTCTGTACGCGACGGGCCGGGTTTGTTGGGATGAAAAGCTCTTACGGTATTCGGAATACCCACAGTATGGTCGTTTTCAATATAGAAATATGGCGGTATATCCAGCGAAGAGCTTATACCAAAATAATAATCGAACCCCAAATCCGTAGGCCCGTTCCGCAGCGGTTTGCTGTAATCGATCAGATGCTCATCCGGCGGAACCGGAACATCGTGCCAATTATCAGTGCCATTCTTATAATCGCCGCCGTAGGTCTCCGCAGTCGGGCTCGGCCACAGGAAACCAAGATGCCATTTGCCGATACAGGCGGTATTGTAACCACGCTGCTTCAAAAATGATGCTACCGTCGTCCTTTTGGGATCGATTAGATTACGCGAATACCCGCCAATAACACCTATCTTAAGCCTCGTCCGCCAATTGTAGCGCCCCGTCACAATCCCGTACCGCGTAGGCGTGCACAACGCCGCCGATGAGTGCGCATCGGTAAAACGCATACCTTGCGCAGCCAGACCGTCAAGACACGGCGTTGGTATTTTGGATTCGGGATTCTGACAACCTAAATCACCATAACCCATATCGTCCGCAAGGATAAAAACAATATTGGGTTTTTCCCCGGCATCCATCTCCGCCGAGTGCAGAACGCTCGTGCACATCGGCAAACTTACTGCCGCCGCACCCCAACCGACTGATTTCAAAAATTCCCGCCGGTCACATTTTGCTAGCTTCATATCAGAACTCCTACCTAATTCTTATATCACCAACAATTATAACCAAATATGCCCATAACAAAAATCTTTTTTACCGACCGCCCCAAAATTCTCTAACCGCATTGACCATCGCCATATACCACTCCACCGGCATATATGCAGGAAGGGAATTGCCCTGGGTCATTACTTTTCAAATCGTATCGAATACAAATCCGCATCTTTCATCACAAACCGCAACCGAATCGGCCTGCCCGCCAGTTCACTTACATCGCTCTTGCCCCCCCATGAAACGACTCTTTCGATTTCGTTGCCGATCAATTCCCGCGATTGCTCCAGCGAATAGCCCGCCAACGCCTCTCCGGCAGCATCCTGTATCTCCACCCGAACATACCCTGCCGCCGAGGTTGCAAAGTTGATCACCAGCCGCTCACCCTCAAACTTCAACACCTTGCTGATCAACTCTCCGCCCTCGTAACCGGCACTTGCCGACCCAAACCCATCCAGCCGAAGTGAATATCGCCTGACATGTGCTGTAGGCTGGGCATAGTCCTGATTAACATACAGCGACATCTCCGCCGGTCCCGTCTGCACCACTCCCAAAGCCGGATAATTCGTCCGCGACACCCAGTTCTGCACCCCGATACCCGGCTTGATAAACGCTGACATAAACCGCCGGTCATACCGATTCTTACCCCGGCTCGTCATGAACACCACATCGGACGTATCATTATAATACTTCGGATGTACATTAAGCACCTTCGCCTCCGCATCTGTCAGCACCTTCCTGCCCGGCATAAACCGCGCCGCGGTAGAAACGTAAATATGCCCCGCTCGAAAATAGGGCTGCGTCTGGTTCGTATATAGATGATGCGCCGGAACGTCACTGCCCGTGTCGCTGTATGTCATCATCACCGGCTTAGACCAGTTCACAAAATCCTTGCTCGTCGCTCGCGCAATAGCCCGAACACCCGCCGGAGATTTACGATAATAAAGCACGTATTGATCCTCCGCTTCCGACCAGAAAGACACATTCTGCGAATCAAACACCCACCCTTCATCGTTAAACACAGCTTTGTCCTGAAGCTTCTTCCAATGAATCCCGTCACCCGAAACATAAGCCACCAATCCCGAACTGAAAATGCCGCCCAAACCCTTATATCGCGCATCAGGCGACGCCTTGGGATTCTTATCCAGAAACGGCGAAAAATTATGCGTCACCGGCGCCACATCCGCCAGCTATTTCTGTACCGCTGGCATCTTGCCGGCACTCTTAACTTCCTCCACCAACTACCTCATCCCAACCAACCACCCGAGCCCCTTATGGAAACATGGGGTCTTCTATTAAATCACCCGCCGCAAAACAGCTACTTTTAAAATCCGCGTTTATCTGCGTAACTTGTCTCGCCGTAGCTCTATGTGAAGGCGGATCTGCGGTTCCATCTTTATTCCATTCAACACTCAAAACCTAAAATTACCCCTTGCCCCACCGATTCTTTCTGACTTACACTATTCAACGTGGCTTTTGAGCGTCGAGGAGAATTGCCTACCGCAACAAACTACCCCTTGAGATGAGCACAGACTTTCTTGAGCAATTTGCAGACGTCTTCAGGCGGTTCGCCAAGTTCTTCGATGAGTCTTGTGTCCGTAAGCGTAACTCTAAACTTCTGTCGACACCATTCTCTCAGACGCTTCAGTACCTCTTTCCCCGGGCAGTTGTTCAGTTTCCACTGAGAATCACACCACTTGCTCTCGAACCACTCATCTGCGTTCCTTTCCCTTGTTGACGCGTCGCCTTCAGCTTGCAGTGTCTCTCGGTATTTCGGGCGCAATTGGTACTTTACACTTTCCATAATCTCCGGCGTTTCAAGAATCTTCTGTAACTCCTGCTCAACAAGTTCTGTCGAAGGTGGTTCGGCACTTGGATCGCCTCTATTCGTACGCTCTTGTAGTACATCCACTATTGCCTTTTTCACGACTTCCGGTTCAAGAAGGTAGTTCTCTATTTCTTTTCTTTCGAGTGCTTCCACCAACGGTTCGCCTTTACAGAACGGCTGGCTCGTGTTTCCAGAAAGCCCATAATCGTTGTCAAGTATGCAGGCAACCCTAATTTGTAGGCCAAAGCTATTCTGCACAAGGGACTGGAAGCTCTTGAGGTGAGCAGAATCTCCTTTCCCGTTGGGAAGTTCCGCCACGATCACGCCGTTGTCATCGAAGGGATTTTCCAAATCTGGATCGCTAGTACAAGCAGCCGCAGAGAGAGCGGAAAGAATCTTCCGGTCAAGTTTGCCTTCGATGAACAATATCTTGCTCGCGCCATGTCGTCTGAGCGCTTCGTCCTTGCTCAGAACACCCAAGTCGGTCAGAACACGTCCGAGACCATCACAGCGCGCAGCTTCCTTCTGAGTGCGATCAATCCACACCAAATGTTCCACAGGCACATCCGCGATGAAGTCCGGGGCGTGTGTCGCAGCTAGGATTTGAACATCGTTCTCTATTGCGTGGTCCAAGAGCATGCTGGCAACTTGCCGCTGAAGGGCCGGATGGAGATGGGCGTCCGGCTCATCGAAGAGAAGACATCGTGACCGGGAGAAGTGCAGAACAGCCGCCACACTGAACACAGTACGCAGCCCACCACCACTTGAGCCTATGTCGAAATTTATCTCATCTTCCTCAAAATTAACCCTTACCTGAGGCGGACTGTCGTGGCTAAGTGTGGGTTGATGAATGAGTGCTCCCGGAAGGTATCGTTTTACGATATTGTCGACCTCCTCGAAATCCTCCATGTTTCCGTCGTTGCAAAGCCAGTACAGGTTGGAACGCCAGCACTCCGCCATAGCTCCCTTATCGAGCCGTTGGGATAACTCCTGGTAGTTCATAAAAGGTTCAATGGGAGATATCCCCGCAGCTGGTGAGAGATATTCGGGGCGCAACGCAAAAAGCTTCTTGATTAGGTCCTTATCCTCTTCATCCAAGACCTTTCCCTTAATACTCTCTCCATTGACAGACATATCAAGCGTGTATTTAGCCCGTCCTGCGATCTCGATGTCCAGTTTAACGTTTTCCGAAAAACACAAAGTGACCTTGCACGGCTCGCTGGTCATCTTGCGTAGCCAAAGGGATTCCGGATCGGCATAAACCATTCTATTTACTGCAATCGTTGGATTGGAAACCCATTGCGGATTTGCGAAATCGGGTTTCTCTGCATCCTTGTTGGCGTATCTGCCGAAGGCAAACATGAAGATGTCCATGACAAGACGAATTGCCTGGAGTATGCTGGTTTTCCCCCCGTTGTTTAATCCTACAAGAGCGGTAAAATGGGAACAATCCATCCGAAAATCTTGAAAACCCTTGAACCTAGCCAAATGAACACTCTCAACTCGCATCGATTGCATACTCTCAATCACGATATGCCTCCTGTATCTATCGGCTTAACTTCTTTTTATTATTCTTTCCAGATATACCCATTTTCAATCTGTTATTAGATAATCTTTAATTTGCCCCCTAATTATAAAACCACATTTCCATTCCAGTCAATCATGTTATTTTGTCAAAAAATATAAATATTTATGCGTTTTTTTGGGATATTTAATCCGTGAAATCCATGAAATCCGTGGTTAAAAATATCTTTGTGTTTTTTGTGTTTTTTTGTGGCTATTCTTTTTCTTCCATTCAAAATCCAACATCCAAAATTCAACATCTTTTGCTAAATTCTATACCCCACCACAACACTAGGATTTGAATCAGCAAAAATCTGCGTAAATCTGCGTTAATCTGCGGATATAAAAGGGTTTACATAAATTTTCTGTGGCAAAAGCACCGGTCCAAAAGCGCGACAAGCCCTTTTCAAAAATCGCAAAAAACTCCAAAAAAACCCCAACTTTGCCCCAACTTTCTTTAAAAATCACCCCAAAACCACTCAACTTTCACCCCTGTTTTTTGACAAAATTTTACTTTTTCTCATTTTTGGCCCACTTTTGTCGCGCTTTTGACACGTTATAATCGTTACATCTTACCTATCTTAATGGACAAAACTGCTATTTTGCGCCTCATTTTCGGCCACATAATGGATATCGCATATCTAATAATGTGGCCGTTTTTGCAACACGCAAAATAAGCACTTACGTTCCAACCGGTCCCGCCTCAAAACCGCCGGCCCCCCTTGCCCCGAATCCCCACCGACCATTTAGCCCCTCGGCCTGTCCGAGGGGTTACTACCACCTTAATCCAATCAACCAAAGATCCGATCAAGCGTAAGCTTGCTAATAATTGTCATTTTGTTACAATCAACCCGGCCATAAGTTTGCTAAAACCGGAAACCTTACTTCGTGGAGACTCGTAACATGTTAAAAAACAGAATCTTACGCATTTCCCTGGCAACCTGCACCGCTGCTTTTTTACTGCTGACATCCCCCGCCCCCGCCCAGGATAACAACGATTTACCCAAGGTGCTGATAATCGGCGACTCCATATCCTTAGGCTACACCAACGACGTCGCTCAGTTGCTCTCCGGCAAAGCCGACGTCAGCCGCCCCCAAAAGCCTCAGGGAAAACCCATCAACTGCGGCTCCACCGCCATGGGACTCGAAAACCTCGATAATTGGCTAGGAAACACCAAATGGGACGTAATTCACTTCAACTGGGGCCTCTGGGACCTCTGCTATCGCCTACCCGATTCCCCCAATTTAGCTAAAGACAAGGTTAACGGTAAGTTAACTACCACCCTGGACCAATATGAGCAGAATATATCCAAGCTCGTCAAAAAACTCAAAACCACCGGCGCCAAACTGATCTGGGCCAACACCACCCCCGTACCCGAAGACGAAGTCGGCCGCATCCAGGGCGACGCAATTAAATATAATGCGGTGGCGGCTAAGGTTATGCAGCAAAATCATATCGCGATCAATGATCTCCACGCTTACATAACTGCTGCCGGACAAAAGTATTATATACAGCCGGGGAACGTGCATTTCACCAAAGAGGGCTACCGCTATCTCGCGGAAAAGGTCGCAACCATAATCGAAGCATCGCTGGGACCGGTCGAAATAGAACTTTGGCCCAAGGGCACCCCCGGATCGCTGGGCACCGAGCCTAAGGACAAACCAACCATGACCATGTACCTGCCCTTGGCCGGCAACGCCATCCGGGCCGCCGTCGTGGTCCTGCCCGGCGGCGGTTATCACAATCTCGCCGAGGACCATGAGGGCGTTCAAATCGCTAATTGGCTCAACTCCTTCGGCACCGCCGCTTTCGTAGTTCATTACCGTCATGCGGGAAAAGGTTATGGATACCCCGCGCCGCAAGACGATGCGCAGCGAGCGATGCGGATTGTGCGGAGCAGGGCAGTTGAATGCGATTTGGATGCTAATAAGATTGGTGTGATGGGGTTTTCAGCGGGAGGACATTTGGCCAGCACGGTAACAACGCTGTTCGATAAAGGATACGGGATGTCCGGTGATGATGTTGATAAGGTGAGCAGCCGACCTGATTTTTCGATATTGTGTTATCCGGTGATAACGATGTCGGAATGGTTTACGCATCAAGGTTCGAAAAATAATCTGTTGGGGGAGCATCCCGATGCGGATCTGGAGAAATTGATGTCAACCGATTTGCAGGTGACCGATAAGACGCCGCCGGTGTTTTTGGTACATGCCGATGACGACCGCGCGGTATGGCCGGATAACAGCATTGCATTTTACATGGCTTTGCGTAAAGCGAAAGTCGAAGCTGAGCTGCACATCTACAAAAAAGGCCGACACGGATTCGGGCTGGGCCAGGGTAAGGGTCCGGTGGAGGGTTGGCCCGATGTTTGTCGGGATTGGCTATTGGCAACCATTGCGGAATAATCCTGCAATAATTTTATTTACGGATTTCCCGCTGCGCTGCTGGCGGCGTAACGCGCTAAACAGTACTATTTTTAAATGAGTGCAACTTGCGATGCGCTACCCTGTTTCCCTATATTTATGTTGCACTAAGTTACGATAAGGATACATGTTACGCACTCT
>JAFGSR010000154.1 GCA_016934515.1 Sedimentisphaerales bacterium | reverse complement strand
TTAATTTTTGCCCTAAATCCACCTCCCAAAAACACCATGCAGGATAACCAAATTATCGTTGCTTCAATACTACTACAGGAAATACATCGGCAATTATTTTACAAAAATGGGATGATTTTGGCAAGACTATTTATTTTTTTGCAGGTATTTTTAAAATTTCCCCAAAATTGGCCGTTTGAGACCAATCAACAAGGGCGTCCATCGCCACCTAAACCCTTTTTCAAAAAGAGTTTAAGACAGATTTTTTGTAAAAATACCCCGGATGCGCAGGTTAATTGCATGGAGAAAAAGAGATTTGCCTCAGGCCGGTGGGGCTTTATGAGGACTGTTTCCAGGTGATGTGGGCGTCAATGTGGCAGTGTTTACTCAGGCTCAAGACCAATGCCTCCAGTTGACGCATCTGCCTGGAGGTACTCAGGGGGTTTTGAGGATCTTGTACCATCAGGCAGATACGGATGGATTGGCTATTATAGCTGCCCTGACCCGGATTAAGGCAGTTTAATTGCTTTACCCATCGGTTTGAGGCGTAAATCTGCCCATCCTTGCCCTCTGTACCATCGGAAATCACAAAATGATAACGTAATGCCATCTCGCCCGTAAGTCCCAACGAATTGGACAGGCACGAAGCACTCGAACAATATGAAACTTCAATATTCTGCCAGCGACCCTGCTCGATGCCGATTTCCGTGCCCAGAGCGGTCTCTGCCGAGGTCAGACGGGATTGGCTGGATAAACTAAAAGGCATCGGCTGGATGGGATTGCCCTGCAGCGACAAAAGCAACAAGGCCCCGGCAGTCATCGAAACTACCAAAACCAACATAACTTTCGCCAATCTTCCCTGATCGTTCATGCGGACATCCCTGTCAAGCTGCCGGTCGTTAAGAACGCCCATAAAGGCGGTTGTAACATAATATTCAGACATCATTAAGACCATTAACGACGAACTTGATTATATAGAATTATCGACGGTCGGCAACAAATAACTTGAAATATCATAGTAATTTGTAATTTTTGGCAGATGGGCGATAAGGGCAATTGATGAGCGATAAGGGCAAACGCCTCGATGTGGCTCTGCCGGAAGCCGGTCCAGCGTAAGCTGGTAACTTAAACGTATAGGAATTTGTATTTGTATCGCCGGCATCTTGCCGGCTAGTCCCGTAGGATGGGCTTCAGCCCATGCGGTTTCCCGTATCGCCGGCGTCTCGCCGGCTGGTTGGACAATTGCCGCCGGGACGGCGGCGGTACAGTCCCCGGCGAAGCCGGGATAAGTTCATTTTACCAATTATTTTGTAAACGCCGACCTCAATTTTCATTGCGGTTTGGCCTAATGCTAAAGAACTCGACCTTCGTCCGCCGCCGCCGGATTAAATCGTCATTCCGTCCCGGGCTCTCCGCTACGCTCCGTGTCGAATTTCATCATTGATGCCACCGTCAAAAGTGAGTCATTGGTGAAAAATTTCATAAATTGTTGTAAAAAATACACTTACACAAAAATATGCACCAAAACGGTAAGCTTGAGTCATATAAAATTCAAAATATTCACATTTTTCGCTTCTTCTGATATGATGTTCTTACGATTGATCTTCAGAATACCTTGGTATTTTGGTCAACCGACCGGGGCCAATGATATGAAAAATTTCGGAAAATACATCTTCTTCCTGCACCTTACCTTCATTGCGTTTAACGCATCTGCAGACATTCACTTCCCGGAACCGGTGACCCAACAGCAAATGAAATTGTGGAAGCAGATCAACATTAGTCGATACCGGGGTTCGTTTGTATGTCTTGGCGATCTGACCGGAGATGGCCGCGTAGATTTTTTGTTATTTCGACAGGGACCGATGACTACGCCTGCCTTTATCGCTGCTGTCGATCATGATGGTAAAACTCTCTGGGAAATAGGAAATCACAACTTTAAAAAACATCAGACTGACGGCCTGGGCAACGAACCTGCCCTGCGCGGAATCGCTCTGATTTACGATATCAACCAGGACGGCAAAGCTGAGGTGATTACCGAAATCTGGCAAGATAATAAACCTTGGCTATATATACTGGAAGGCACTACTGGAAAAATTATCCAAAAAAAAGAATCGCCGCTCAATCTCAACGTCCGCTCCGGCAGAAGAAGCCGTTGCCACCCCGTAGGCAGAATCGCCTTCCTGGAAGGGAAAAATAAAAAGCCCGCCCTTGTCTTAAAATACGGAGCGAGTAATTTCGTACCCTGCTACGCCGCAGCCTTGGATGCGAAACTGGATATACTCTGGGAAATAAACAGCAGCAAACACTCCATGGGACATATACCGACCGTCGGTGATGTGGATGATGACGGCTGCGACGAAATCATCCTGGGCACCCTGCTTGCAGATAACGATGGAAAAACACTTTGGGAAAAAAAGGTTGATCAACATGCCGACTGTACCGAAATCGCAAACTTGCATCCGACACCGGGACAGGAGGTGCTCATCAGTGTCTGTAATACCGGACCGGCATATTGTATGTCAGCCCGCGGCGACATACTTTGGGAAAAAACTCGCAAAGAAGTTCCCCACGGCCAGGGGATATGGGTGGGAAACTTCATAGCCGACCAGCCCGGACTGGAAGTTATCATCCTGCGCAGTGGGCACGTGGGTGATTTTATTACCCTGCGCGGCAAAGATGGTAAACAACTAGCTGCCTTTCAGCATAGAAAAAATTATAAAGGATACCCCGATTTCCCCTGTGTGGTCAACTGGATGAATTCCGATGAACAATCCTTGTGGATTCCCATTGACCGCTCGTTGGTAGATGGCCGTGGTAATGTTATTGCACATTTGGGTGACTATGAAACTTTGGTTAAAGATTCTCTCCAGTGGGGCCAATCAAAAAGCAATCTCGCGGTACAG
This sequence comes from Sedimentisphaerales bacterium, assembly GCA_016934515.1. Lineage (GTDB taxonomy): Bacteria > Planctomycetota > Phycisphaerae > Sedimentisphaerales > SM23-30 > JAFGSR01. The sequence continues at coordinate 3,531 of JAFGSR010000154.1, read as the reverse complement.
GCGTTTGCCCTCGATCTCTGCGGGGACCGACGCGAAGAACTTGTCCTTTATCAACCTTATAACGGCAATGCAATTTTAATTTTCACTCAGCCCGACTCCGATCAGAAACAAAAACCTTACTCACCCGACCGGGACGCCTATAATATCCGAAACTACTTCTAACATACGAGAAAACCCCTCAAAGCCCAATTCAACAGGAGGGTACTCATGCAAAGAAAAGGCGCAATGATGAAAAGCCGGTTTATTTTACTATTAGCTGTTTTGGTTTTCCTGATACCTTATCCAGGCATGATTTATGCGAAACAACGCAGACTTCCTGTTGAGGATACCCGGTTTCTCCAACAGATTACTGCTGATGTGGTTGAAAAAGCACGTATTCGGTCTGGCGTAAATAACAATACCACCGGTGGCACGTTGATCTGTCCGGGCGGTTTTTATCCGGCTTTCTGGATTCGCGATTATACCCTGTCGCTCGAAAGTGGCAAAATCACTCCAAAAGAACAGCAGCATGCGCTGATATTGACCGCCGCCAGGCAGCAGGAAAAGGATTGGAAGATCAACGCTACAGGTGCATTTGTCCCGCAGGGTTCCATTGCGGACCATATCAATTATGACGGAAATCCCATTTTTTATCCCGGTACTTATGATTATAACCATCAGGGAGGGGATGTGTGGGGAATTTTACCTTCGTTAGATGACCATTACTTTTTCATTCATATGGCCTGGTACTATATTCAGGAAACCAAAGAACAAGCAATCCTCAATATGGATATTAATGGCCGATCTTTAATCGAACGCCTGGAACTGGCTTTTCAGGTTCCACCCTCCGATCCCCAAACGCATCTGCTTGTGGTAAACGAAGGAAATCGGGGTGTTTCCTTTGGTTTTATGGATTCAGTCCGGCATACGGGTAATCTGCTTTTTGGCTCTGTTTTAAAATATCGTGCCGCGTGTGAGTTATCTGAAATGTATGCGCTGTTGAAAAACGAGGAAAAAGTCAAAAAATATAAAACCATTGCTACAGCTATCAAAAATAACATCTCCCGGACGTTTCCTATGGTAAATGGACTATTTCGGGCCAGTACCGGCAAGAGTAATCAGCCCTGCGTCTGGGGTTCAGCTTTTGCTGTTTATGTCGGAGCGGTCGAATCACCCTACGCCCGGTTAATCAGTCATGTTTTATGCCAGGCCTATAAAGAGGGTACTTTGACTTACAAAGGACAGGTTAGGCATTTGCGGACCACAGATGATTATGACGATCAGCGCTCCTGGGACACACCCGTTAATGGGGACGGCTCGAAATCCACTTATCAGCACGGGGCTTATTGGGGTACGCCTCTCGGCTGGGTCTGCTATTCCATGGCCCAGGTCGATGAAGATCTGGCGCTGAAATTGGCCAAGGAATATATTCAGGAACTGCGGCAAGGCGACTATCGTAAAGGAGAAGGCTTCGGCAGCCCCTGGGAATGTATGCATCCGAAAGGAAATTATAAACAAAATTCAATCTATATGACCAGTGTAACCTGCCCCTTAGCCGCCTTCAAAAGACTGGGATGGCTGACTCGCCAATAAACCTGTAATAACCTGGGGCTATCCCCCTGGAAAAACTTTCCGATCCCGGCCAGAAACTGAAGTGTCAGAACGAACTCGACCGGGTCGGCGAAGCGCTTTAACGATTAAATTTAATCCATTTCGGTTTAACGGCACCGGATTTGTCGCACTCGTAGGCATATTCATAATCGTAGTTTCGCTTGCATTTAATTTTCAGGATCACCAGCGGGGTATCGCTATTCGATGAAAAGCTATAATTAACGTGTGCCCAATCCGTGTCATCTTTCCATGCTTTTATCTGTTGATTTAATTGATGAATATAGTTTTGGTATTTGTCTGAGGGAGGATAGCTGGTAAATAATTTTCGCTCATATAGTTCAGATTTGCCGTCAAGCCAAACTTCAATTTCCTGTCGCTCGCTTTCCTCAAGAGATACAAGAAAACCCCGTTCGACAGAAAGAGGATTCTTAGCGTTTTCGTCAGTCAAAGTGATACATGGAAACAATATTATTCTAAAACGACTTTTTTTAAGTTCGTCAAGTTTGTCAGTGTCGGAGTTCCATGCCATCCGTAGTCCGAGAGCAGTTTTATCGATTTGATATACACTCAACGCTAACAAAGCTAACAGACTTAAGCATAATGCTATTGCAATTATAATTATCGACTTTTTTTTCATGCCATCAAATCCACTTGTCCAACTTGCCTGTCAGATTCTACATCTAATAGGGAAGCAATAAATTCAGAATGCCCCTTGTCCATCCCTTGGCCAGAGTTGTCCCCAAACCATATTTTGCCCATTCAAATTGAATATCATCCTCAGACCTGAATTCTCCGGTTGTAAGATCTAAGGAAGCACCTACCTTTTCGTCCGACTCTATCCATACCCCGGTCTTATCAGATTTTACTTTCATCACAACGTACTCAGGACCCGCATGATTACGATTTACCCAAAATTCATTCCTCTGTCCCATCTTGTCGATCCAGACCAGCCGATTATCCGTTTCGTTGCCGACTTGCCTCGATTGAAAATACACTCGTCCGCCATCGGGCAGATCGCCGGATATTTCCAGCCCCCAGGGATGCGGAATAAGAAACAAGCCGCCCATCAACTTACCAAAAAACCAAATCAGGAAAATGGTTAATATTATTTTACTTTTCTTCTTCACCGGGATTGTGCCTTAGTTCCGTAGGATGCCCTTCAGCCCATGCTGATCTTATTGAAGTTTGAATAATAAACTTAACATTGTTAGACGTTCTCTATGTCACCCCCGCGTAAGCGGGGGTCCAGAAAACCATCCGGAACCCTGGATTCCCGCCTGCGCGGGAATGACACCGTAGGCGATAGCTGTTTATTTTATTTTTCAATAATCAATAAGTCCACAGGATGCCCTTCAGTCCATACTGCCCTTAGTACACCTTATTCTCCCGAATACGCCTCGCCAATTCCATCAAAAAATACCCTCATTTTTTCATGACATTTTTTGGATTCCAACTCAATCATCTTATAACAATATAATATATCCATTATATTCTGTCAATCCTGCGTCTTCTCCCATGTGCTTTTGTGATTTTTGTGTTTTTTGTGGCTGTCTTAAAATCCGCGTTTATCTGCGTGCATCGGCGGTTTCATCTTGTTTGCGGCTTGACCGCCCTAAGCTTTTTCGTGGCAATTCTAAATTCCGCCTTTCAAATTCTCCATAGCGACTTGGCGTCTTGGCGTGAAATCTCTTCTTCCATTCAAAATCCATCACCCAAAACTCAAAATTTTAATCCCCACCGCAACACTAGGATTTGAATCTGCAAAAAATCCGTGAAACTTGTCGCGGCGAAGCTTAAGCGAAGCCGGATCTGCGTTAATCTGCGGTTTCAAAAAGGTTTTTCTGCAAATCTCTGAAAAAATCCGTGTAATCCTATGAACCGGAGCCTGTCAATCACTTTCATCGTACTTTTTGCATTTTTCTTCTTTCGGTTGTGGCAAAC
>JAFGSR010000009.1 GCA_016934515.1 Sedimentisphaerales bacterium | reverse complement strand
GGGGTGGTGGGTGCAGGATTCGCAGACGAGGATTTTTTGGTGCGGCTGGAGATTTTCGATGGCAGCGGTGCCGCGGGCGAATTCGTCGAGATCGCCTTTGAAGCGGGCGAAAAGGATGGAGAAGGAGGTCAGGGGGACCTGGGGCGGGGTGATTTTGTCGACCTTTTCGAAAGCCTGGCTGTCGGTTACTACCAGGGCGGGCGGTTTGTTGAGTCGAGCCAGGGCCGAGGCGAGCTGGTGCTCTTTTACCACGATGCAGTAAGCGTTGTGGTCGAGGACCTCGCGCATGGCCTGGACCTGGGGCAGGAGCAGGCGGCCTTTGGGTGCTTCGATGTCGATGGGAATGACGAAGAGGACCAACTCGCCGGGCGGAACCAGATCGGTCAGGATGGCTGGGGGATTGATGAATTCCTGGGGGACGGATTCAATCAGGGCCTGGCGCAGGGCGAGGATGCCTTGGCCTTTGTCGGCGATGGTATTTACGATGGGCACTTTTTGCTGAGCCAGGTCGGCCAGGAGTGCGGGGTCGGGCTGGGCGAGGTCGGTTTTGTTGAAGACTACGATGGCGGGAATTTTTAGCTGTTGGAACTGGGTGAGCAGGTCTTTTTCGAAATCGCTCCAGTCGTCTCCGGTGGCTATGATCAGGCCGACGTCGGTTCGTTCGATGATCTTTCGGGATTTCTGGACTCTTTCGCGGCCCAGAGCGCCGACATCGTCTATGCCGGCGGTGTCGATGAAGAGGACCGGGCCGACGGGGAGCATTTCCATGGGCTTTTCGACGGGGTCGGTGGTGGTGCCGGCGACTTCGGAGACAATCGAAACTGCCTGGCGAGTAAGAGCGTTGAGCAGTGAACTTTTGCCGACGTTGCGTCTGCCGAAGATGCCGATGTGTAACCTTAGGCCTTTGTGAACCTTCTGCATTTTTAATTCCTTAGCCAGGTACTGGAAATCCTAAGCACTAAATCCGAAATCCTAAACAAATTCAAATTTTCCAAATTTATAAATTCAAAACCTATTTGTTAGAAGTACAGGTCGCGGTCGTTGGTTTGTTTAATTCGTTGTAGTCTTTTGAGTAGTTCATTTTTTTGTGGGTTGTTTTCGAGGTTGTCCAGTTCTTTTTGGATTAGTTTTTTTCCGGCGGCGCGGGTTTTTGGGGAGGCGTAATCGGTGAGGTATTCGGTGACGGTGGTGAGGGCGTTGGGAGTGCAATAGCGTTTGATGAAACCAGGGATGGCGAATTCCATGAAGTGTTCGCCGGTGCGTCCGAGTCGATAGCAGGCGGTGCAGAAGCTGGGGAGGTAGCCGTCCTGGAGTAATTCGCAGATTACTTCATCGAGCGAACGGATGTCACCCAGGCAGAACTGTTCGCGTTCCATTACCTGGGCGTCACCGGCTTCGGTGTAACCGCCGATTTCGATGCGGCTGCCAGCGTCGATTTGTGAGACGCCGAAAGCCATGACTTCGCGGCGTAGTTCGGGATTTTCGCGGGCGGTGAGAATCAAGCCGGTGTAGGGGACGGCCAGGCGTAGTATGGCAACGAGGCGTTTGAAGTTGTGATCGTTAACCAGAAATTTTTCGTCCAGGTCAACGCCGCTGGCCGGTTGGAGCCGGGGGAAGCTGATGGTGTGGGGGCCGACACCGTAGCGCTGCTGCAAATGCAAGGCGTGGCTGACCAGGCCGAGCACTTCAAAGCGCCAATCGTAAAGTCCAAAGAGTGCGCCGATTCCGACGTCATCGCAGCCGGCTTCGAAAGCCCGGCTCAGTCCGTCGAGTCGATAAAGGTAATCTCCCTTGCGGGTGGCGGAGGGATGGACTTTGGCGTAAGTTTGGTGATGGTAGGTTTCCTGGAAGATCTGGTAGGTGCCGATGCCGGCGGCTTTGATTTTTTTGTAGCCTTGGTGGTCCATGGGGGCGGCGTTGATGTTTACGCGTCGGATTTCGCCGTGGCCGACGCGGGTGTCATAAACTTCGCGGACGCAATCGGCGATGTAATCGGCGTTGTATTTTGGGTGTTCGCCGAAGACGAGAATCAAGCGTTTGTGGCCGACGTTTTCGAGGGCTTCGACCTGCTGTCGGATTTCGGTGGTGGTGAGGGTTCTTCGAACGGCTTGTTGGTTGCTGGAGCGGAATGCACAATAGAGGCAGTTGTTAACGCAGGCATTGCCGATGTAAAGCGGGGCGAAGAGGACGATTCGGTTGCCATAAACCTGGGTTTTCAGTTGTCGAGCGGCGGCGAAGATGCTTTCGACGGATTCGGGGTCATCGGCGCGGAGCAACTGGGCGGTTTCTTCGACGGTTAGCGCTTCTTTGGCGAGGCTTTTGCTGATGATTTCCTGTATGCGGGAGGGGGAGGGTTGGGGGCCGGTGAGCAATTTGTTAAGAAAATCATCGTCGATGAAATCTTTACAATTTTCACTTAATGTCATGGTTGCCAATTTAGTCACGGCGTACCTGCCTTTGCATAATTTTTGGTGTTGGTGTTTTTCGCCTTAATGTGAAGCGAGTCACATTGTCCTTTTTTTTTGCTTTGAAATGGGGAGAATCTCCGCGTCCCAGTCCAATCGTTCTGCCCAGTTCGGTGATGCGGTTAATCAAGTGTTTGTGGAAATCGTCGGGTTTTTCCTGCAGGCACGCTTTGGCGGGATAAATTTCGTATAATTTTCGATACTGAAGCGGAGTCAGGTTGGGCATTACTACGTTAGCTCCGCGTTGCAACCCCAGTTCGCGTCCGTTGTTTTGGTTGAGGCTGGCAAGTGCGGTGGTGCTGGGGATGTTGGTTTGTGGGCAAAGGAGCCGAGTCAGAGCGACGACTTTGTAGGTCATCAGCTCAGTGTTGGGTACCTGATTGGGATCAGGGTTGTTTTTTTCGTTGAGGTTAGCATGCTGTTTTCCGAGCGGGCTAGCTGGGTGGGGGATGAAAGGTCCGACGCCGATCATGTCGAGGTTGATTTTTTGAAACTGAAGGAGGTCGTTTGCCAGGGAATCGTAAGTTTGGCCGGGGATGCCGATCATTACGCCGCTGCCGGTTTCGTATCCCAATTGGTTAAGAGTTTCGAGGATTGCGAAACGATCGGATATTTTATTTGCGTGTCCGGGGTGAATGCGGTGGAAAAGTTCGCTGTCGGAAGTTTCGAAGCGTAAAAGGTAGCGGTCGGCCCCGGCTTGTTGCCATTTGCGAAGTTCGGAGTCATTTCTTTCACCCAGGCTAAGGGTGATTGCCAAAGCGGTTTTCGTTTTTATTTTGTAGATTAGTTTGGTTATCCATTCGGTGGTCAGGCCGAAATCTTCGCCGGCCTGGAGGACGACGGTGCCGTAGCCTAGCTCCTGGGCCTGAAGAGCGCAGGTAAGAATTTCATCCATGGTCATGCGGTAGCGTTGGAGGGACCGGTTGCCGGCCTGGATGCCGCAATATTGACACTGTCGTGAGCAATGGTTGGAAATTTCGATGAGGCCGCGCAGGTGCACCTGGTTGCCGACGTGTTCGTAGCGGGACCGGTCGGCCTGCTGCCAAAGCTGATCGAGCTTGTGGGAGTCCTGTTCTTTAAGCCACTTGATGATTTGTTGGGTGTTCATCGTTTTCCTGGGGCTGTTGAGTGTGTTGTGTGAGTACTGCGTTTTCCTGGGGCTGTTGAATGTGTTGGTTGAGTACTGCGGTGAAGGTGGTTCCTGCGTCCGGGGTGCTTTGGACGGAAATTTCGCCCTCATAAAGATTAACGAGTTTCTTCATAATGGACAGTCCGAGACCGCTGCCCAGGATGTTTCGGGTTTTGGCGTTTTTGATGCGTACGAAATCGTTGAACAGTCGGTCGGTTTCCTGCTGGGACATGCCGATTCCGGTATCGGAGACGGAAATATTTACTTTACCGTTGCGGGCGGTCATGACGATGTTAACGCGGCCGTTGTCGCGGTTGTACTTAACGGCGTTAGAGATGAGGTTGTTTAAGATGATTTCAATTTCACCGGGGTCGGCGGTCATGTTTAGTTTTTCGTCGGCAAGCAGGTTGATGGTGATGCTGCGAGAATCAGCCTGGGGCAGCACAGATTCGATAGAACGTTGAGCGATTTCGCGGAGATCGACAATGTTGAGTTCACGTTTTTTCTGTCCGGACTCGATGCGGGTAAGATCGAGCAAATCGAAGATCAACTTGCGCATGCCGTCCAGACGTATTGAGCAGCGGTCCAGCATTTTTTCGTAAACGGCAGGGTCGTCGCCGGCGGTTTTGTCCTTGATGATGTTGAGGTAGCCTTCGAGGGCGGCTATGGGAGATTTCAACTCATGGGCCAGTACCGAGATGAACTGAAAGCGGACCTGTCGTTTTTCGCGGGCCAGTTTTCTTGCGTGCCGGGTGACAATGAGGCTTTTTGCGGTTTTGCGAATGGTAGCTTTGAGTTCGCCGGGGGTGAAGGGCTTGGCCAGGAAATCATAAGCGCCGCGTTTAATGGCGACGACTGCGGTTTCCAGAGAAGCGTAAGCGGTGATCATCACGGTCAGGATATTTTCCTTCTGGTCGGCGATGTTGTCGAGCACATCCAGGCCGGACATGCCGGGTAACTGATGATCCAGCAGCAAGATGTCCGGCGGTGAATTGCTGATGATTTCCAAGGCTTTTTCGCCGGTGTCGGAGGTTTGAACGTCAAAGTTGACCTGGGTTTCGAGGTCGGCAAGATCAATACGGGTGTTGCGTAACACTCTTTGGATACTGCTGAGCATTCCGGGTTCATCATCGACGACAAGAACACGTAAGGTTTCCATTTTATTTACCTGTTTAGGAGTTTTTGGATTTCGCCATCTAATTGTTCAAAGCGAACCGGTTTGGTAAGCATGCGGTCGGCTTTGATCCATGATTTTTCTTCGGCGGTAGAGGCGTCGAATTCGTAGCCGGTTTCGCTGGTTACGGCGGTAACGATAATGACGGGGACCGAGGGATAAAGTTTTTTGATGTGGTAGCAGAGGGCAAAGCCGCCGTCGGTGTTTTCCATCATGAGATCGATTACCGCTATGTCCGGGCAGAGGTCTTTGAGTTTTTTCTCGGCGTCGGCCTGGCCTTGGGCGGTAACGACCTGATAACCGGCTGCTTTGAGTTGAATTTCCATTTGGTTGCGGAAGTCGAAATCATCGTCCACTATTAAAACGGTTGTCTTTGTTTTTTCCATAGTCATTTTTTGCCTGGTTACTGAAGTTAAATTTTCATCACTTTCGGACAATTTTGTTCGGGTTATTCAACATTATATTCGGGGCAGTTGTACCGTGAAAGTTGAACCGGTCGGTCCCGTTGTGGGATCGTCGTTGGATTCGACGGTAATATTTCCCTGGTGCATTTTAATAATTCCATAGGTTACGGCCAATCCCAGGCCGGTGCCTTTGCCGATTTTTTTGGTGGTGAAGAATGGTTCAAACAGTTTCGGGATGTTTTCCCTGGGGATTCCCGAACCGGTGTCGATAACCGAAATTTTGATGTTGTTGTCGTCACCGGTAATTCGCAGGGTTAAATTTCCCCGGCTGTCCATGGCGGAAAAGGCGTTTTTCACCAGATTGGTAATTACCTGAATAATCTGATCGGGATCGATTTTCACTACGGGGTCATCGATCTGGATATCCTGATGCACTTCGATTCCATCGGGAGGCGGATTAACCTTGATGATCCGGTTGACGAGGTCGCAAATGTCGGTGGGCTTTAGCTGAACTTTATTTTGTCGTGCGAAGTGGAGCAGGCCGGAGACGATTTTTTTGCAGCGGTCCGCCTGTTCGGTAATCATCCGCAGATCTTCGCTTAATTCCGGTTTTTCCTCAAACTGTTCCAGGAGCATATGGGCGTACATGAGCACCACACCGAGGGGGTTGTTGACTTCGTGGGCGATTCCCGCGGCGAGTTGTCCCATGCTGGCGAGTTTTTCCGATTGCATGAGGGCTTCCTGGGTATTGGCAAGCAGTTCGTTGGAACTGGCGAGTTGGTTAATCATGCTGCGTAACTGTTCGATAGTGTTGGGCAGGCACATTTCACTTTCGGCCAGGCCTTTGAAAATTGCGACGGCATGTTCGCGGCAGGTGTCGTATCCACAAGCCCCGCAGTTAAGTTCGTCCTCGGGTTGGTGTTTGCCCATTCTGACCATGATCAGGTTGATTTCATCCTCGAAGGGCACTGGAATTCTTTGGTCGTTTTTGGTGAATATTCGTGACAAGTCCAGGTTATTGAAAGTTTTCAGGTCACTTTTCCATTGCTGTTTGTTGAAGTTTTCCATGCGTTTTCGGACATAGCGACTGACCCTCGAGCGTCGGCTGAACAGGGGAGCATCGTCGGTCATGCCGGCTCCCATAATGCAGCCGTTGCAAGCCAGGACTTCCAGCAAACGGGCATCCAGAGCCCCGCTTTCAAATTCGCGAATTGCTTCGACGAAATTGGTTTTGCCGTCGGTGGCGACAACTTCACCGGCAACCAGGTCTTCGGTAATGTCGGCGGCCTGGAGCAACCCGCGGCTGATGGGGAACAAAGCACCCAGTCCGGCATGTGGGGGGTCGAAATCGTCTGGTGTAACTTTTTTCGGATCGAGGTGTTTTTGTTCGAACATTTGTCGCAATTCTGCGAAAGTCAGCACCGCATCCACTTCATCGAGAGTGTTTTCGCTTACCGCTTCGCATTTTTTTGCAATGCAGGGTCCGATGAAAACCACCTTCAAATGATTTCCGTGCAGGAGGTGCAGAGCCCGGGCGGTAGCTAACATCGGTGAGACAATTGGAACTAAAGAATCGACCAGGTCGGGATGATATTTTTCCACGTATCCGATGATTGCCGGGCAGGCAGTGGAGATGTAATTTTTTCCGTTCGGTTCAGCCGAGAACAATTTTTTGTATTCTTTTGCCACGAGGTCTGCGCCAAAAGCCACCTCGTTTACCAAGTTGAAACCCAACTGGCGTATCATTCCGACCAGGCAGCGATAATCGTAATCAGGAAAATCCGCCGGGAAAGTCGGTGCGATACAAGCTGCAACCGGGTCGGGTCCTGCCAGCAAATTATCAACCTGGTCGATGGTACTGACCACCTGCTTGGCTTGCTGAGAGCAAACCCGCACGCAATTACCACAACTGATGCAGCGTTCGGGAATTACCTCAGCCTGGCCGTCTGCGATTCGGATGGCTTTAGCGGGGCATTCCCGTACGCAGGTGTAACAGACACGACAACGCTCTTTAGCGGTTTGGATAAATGATATATTCAGTGGAATAACCATCGTTACTTTCTAAAACAGTTAATTTCTGTTAACTGAGACTTTTCTTTGCGTATAATGGGTGTGCAGTAAATGGTGGCTTTTTTCGCTGAGTGGTTCGCCGAGAAATTCTTCGTAGAGACGCTGGACCTCCTTGTTATGATGGGAGCACTGCAGATGGTCGTCCCGGTCGATTTTGTACAACGCCTGCATCCGTTTGCGAACCGCCTGGAGATCGGTTCCCAGGGGCTGCCCACCGCCGTCGATACAACCGCCCGGGCAGGTCATCACTTCGATAAAGTGGAGGTTTTCCCGGCCGGAGCGAATTTCTTCCAGCAACTTACGGGCGTTACCCAGGCCGCTGACTACGGCCACTTTCAAATCCAGACCGGCGATGCTGACCTGCATATGTTTAACACCCTTCAAGCCGCGTAAGGGCTTTAAGGTTAAGTCCTTCAATTCTTCGCCGGTCAACAGATGATAAGCGGTTCGTAAAGCTGCTTCCATTACTCCACCGGTTGCGCCAAAGAGTTTTCCGGCAGAACTTCTCTGGCCGAAAGGAGAATCGGCCAAATCGGAGGACAACGAGTTGATATCCAGGCCGTGCGAACGAATCATCCGGGCCAGTTCCCGCGTGGTCAGCACGGCGTCCACATCAAAAACATTTTTGTTGTTCATTTCCGGTCGCTGGGCCTCGAATTTTTTGGCGGTGCAGGGCATGATCGAGACGCTGTAGATGTTGGTTGGGTCGATCCCTTCGCGTTGGGCAAAATAACTTTTGATGACCGCTCCCATCATCTGCTGAGGGCTTTTGCAGGAGGAAATGTTATCTATCAAATCGGGGTAGAACTTTTCGACGAAATTAACCCAGCCTGGCGAGCAGCTGGTCATCATGGGCAACTTGCCGCCGGTTTGAATCCGGTGTACCAGTTCGGAAGCTTCTTCCATGATGGTCAGGTCGGCGGTAAAGGCGGTGTCGAAAACCTTGTCGAAACCCATCCGGCGCAAGGCCGAAACCATAATGCCGCAAATGTCCACCCCCGGCTTCATGCCAAATTCTTCGGCCAGCGTAACCGAGACGCTCGGGGCGTGCTGAACGACCACGATTTTTTCCGGATCACGCAGCGCGGCGAGCACCTGTTTAACCTGGCTTTTTTCGCTCAAGGCACCGGTGGGGCAAACTTTGATGCACTGTCCGCAGTTAACGCAGCTGGAAACATTCAAGCCCTGGTCAAAAGCGGTGCCGACAATTGTTTTGCTTCCCCGTCCGACGAAATCAATGCAGGAGACGCCCTGGACTTCCTCGCACATTCGGACGCAGCGCCCGCACAAGATGCATTTAGCCGGGTCGCGTACTATCGCCGGACTCGACATGTCCACTTTATAGTCACACTTTTTTCCGGTGTAGCGCCGTTGCTGTACCTGGAATTCTTCTGCCAGGCGCTGTAATTCACAGTTGCCGTTACGGACGCAGTACAAGCAGTCGTCGGGGTGATCGGCGAGCAGCAATTCCACGATGGTTTTTCGGGCGCGTAAGACCCGATTGCTGTGGGTCTGGATTTTCATTCCGTTTTCAACCGGGTAGGCACAACTGGGGATCAAGCCGGGTCGGCCTTCGACCTGCACAACGCACATTCGACAGGCACCGGTCGGCGCCAGGTTTTCCATGTGGCAGAGCGTGGGTACCTTAATACCCGCCCGTTTCAGTGCCGTCAAAATCGTTTCGCCTTTTTTTGCTTCAATGCTTTGGTTGTTAACTTCAATCTTAATCACTTGGGTATATTTCCTCATTTATTCAGCAATTACCGCGTCAAAACGGCAAACTTCCAGACAATTCCCGCAACCGATGCATTTGTCGGGGATGATATAATGCGGACTGCGGGCCGAACCCATGATTGCGTCGGTGGGACATTTTTTGGCACAGAGTGTGCAGCCCTTGCACTTTTCTTCATCAATCCGATAAAGCAGCAATTCTTTACAAGCCCCCGCCGGGCAGCGGCGTTCGTAAATGTGCGCTTCGTATTCGGATCTGAACCAGCGTAAGGTACTTAACACCGGATTTGGTGCCGTTTGTCCTAGTCCGCACAAGCTGGTGTCTTTGATAACTTCGGCCAGGCGATTCATGTACATTACGCCCTGGAAGCGTTCCAGAGCTTCGGAGCCGGTTTCGTTACGCCGGGCCCGGGTGATCCGCTGTAGAATTTCCAGCATCCGTCGTGTTCCCTCGCGGCAGGGGATGCACTTGCCGCAGCTTTCGCGTTGAATGAAATCCATAAAGAATTTAGCCAAATCGACCATGCAGGTGTTTTCGTCCATAACCACCATGCCGCCGGAGCCCATCATTGCGCCGACGGTTTTGAGCGATTCGTAATCAACTTTGATATCCAGATGTTGAGCAGGAATGCAGCCGCCTGAGGGACCGCCCATTTGCACTGCTTTGAACTCTTTGCCGTTTGGGATGCCATCACCGATATCGAAAATAATCTGCCGAATCATGGTTCCCATCGCCACTTCGATTAATCCGGTGCGACAGACCTTACCCGAGAGAGCGAAAACCTTGGTGCCCTTGCTGTTTTCGGTGCCAACGTTGCTGAACCACTGGTGGCCGTTGACTACTATTCCGGGCAGATTCGCCAGGGTTTCCACGTTATTGATAATCGTGGGCTTGCCGAAAAGCCCTTCAATTGCCGGGAACGGCGGCCGAGGCCGAGGCATTCCGCGTTTTCCTTCGATGCTGTTAATCAGGGCTGTTTCTTCACCGCAAACAAACGCACCGGCTCCCTGTTTGATGATGATTTTCAGGTTGAAACCACTGCTCAGGATGTTGCTGCCCAGTAAACCATACTCCTGAGCCTGAGCGATGGCGGTTTTCAAACGTGCAATCGCCAAGGGATATTCGGCACGGATGTAAACGTAGGCTTTTGAGGCACCGATTGCGTAAGCTGCAAGAGCCATTCCTTCGAGCAGGCGATGTGGGTCACCCTCGATGACAGCCCGGTCCATGAACGCTCCCGGATCACCCTCGTCGGCGTTACAGATCAGATATTTTTGATCGCCGGGTGTCTGGGAGGCAAAACGCCATTTTTTTCCGGTTAAAAACCCGCCGCCGCCCCTGCCGCGTAAGCCGCTTTTTTCGACGATATCACACAAATCCGGCGCGGTTATATTTTGCAGAGCCATGGCCAGGCTTTTGTATCCGCCCCGGGCAATGTATTCGTCGATACTGGCGGGATCGATAATGCCGCAGTTGGCCAATACCCAGCGGGTCTGGGGGGCGAAAAAGGGATGTTCATCGAGATAAGGAACATCCTGCCAGGCTTCCAGGCCCAATTGTCGATGTTGGCCCAGAACCTGATCCGTTGGAATATCATCGGCGAAAACCGCCGAGAGCAGAGCTTCAACTTTTTCCTGGGTAACCGAACTAAACGACACCCGGGTTTTGCCGGGGATCTGCAAATCCACAATGGGTTCTGCCGAGCACAAACCAATGCAGCCGACCTCAACGATATCGGCATCGATAGTGTTAGATTCGAGATAATCGCTTATTTTTTTCAGCGTTTTACCGGCACCGGCCCCCAGACCGCAGGTGCCGGTTCCGACAAATAAAGCCGGTCGGATAAGTTTTTCACGCCGCAGCCGTTCCAGAAGTTCGGTCTGGACCTGGCTAATCGGCTCATTGTTCTGATAGGACAAACCCGCCATTACGCATTCCATAACTTCCGGGATGTCCTGAGCGTTTTTTGTTGGGGAAACATTGCTGTTGGATGGTTTATTCATTTTGCTTTATCTTCCTGAGCATCGTTTTGAGATTGATCTTTCTGAGCTTGAGCGCGATAAGAATCCAAGATTTTTTTGATATTGTCCGGCGTAACACCGCCGTGAAATTCGCCGTTTACGCTGATTACCGGAGCCAAGCCGCAAGCCCCGATGCAGGCGACAATTTCCAGGCTGAACAAGCCGTCGCGAGTGGTTTCGTCGGGCTTGATGTTAAGCTCCCTGATCAACATGTCCAAAACCGCGGCCGAGCCCTTAACGTGACAGGCAGTTCCGCGGCAAACCTGAACATGAAATTTTCCCAGGGGCTGAAAACGAAACTGATTGTAAAAAGTTGCCACGCCGTAAATTTTGCTGGTCGGCAGGGACAATTCATCCGAGACCATCTGTACAGCTTGAGGGGAGATGAAACCGGTGCGGTCTTGAATCTGCTGCAAGATTGGTATCAAAGAGTCCCGCCGGGCTTGGGGATGTTCTTTAAGGACGGCAGTTATTTCATCAGAATGCGACATTTTAATCCTTTCGGGGGTACTACTGGCGGGCAAAATAAGCTACCTTTTCCAGGGTAAGAGCCATGTCCAGGTTTTCGACATATATACTGTCCGGCAACACCAACCTAACCGGAGCAAAGTTCATTATTCCCCGGATACCCGCCTGAGAGAGTTTTTCCGCAATATCTTGTGCTTCTCTTTCGGGAACGGCGATAATTGCGGCCTTGATTTTGTGATATTTACATATTCTTTCGATGTCGTTCATGGAGTAACAATAACAACCACTTATGGTGCGATTGATTTTCTGCAAATCGGAATCAAAGCCGGCAATTATCCTGATGTTTTCGCGCCGTCCGTGAAAATAAGCCATTATTGCCCGGCCCAGATTTCCAATGCCCACGATAGCAACATTTTGCTGCTTAGTTGACAGCAGTTGCTTGGCGATGCTTTTAAGCATTTCGGAGATTTCATACCCCCGTGCCGGGCTGCCGGAATAACCGATACCCATGATGTCATGTCTGAGTTGTACCGGTGATACCCCGGCCCGTTTGGCCAACTGGTGGGAAAAAATGTGGTCTGTTCCTTCGTTTTCCAACTCCAGCAGTTCCCGATGGTAAACACATAATCTTTCAACGGTTTTTTTTGATAAGTCAGCCATGTTTATTGATTCCATATCGCCAGCGTTTGTATATGTTATAATATTAACGTTGTTATTTATTTAACAGTAATATAAGATTAATATCGTCAAATGTCAATAAAAACTCAGGAATTTTTTGTTAAATTACCCCAAGAAAACATTGATTGGCGTAATATATTGCTAAATAAGACATTAAAGTGGGTTAGTTTTGATCTAATTTATGGTTGATCGGTTCATGAAATCCCGCCAATTGTTTTTTTACGAAAATTTTGCTACATGGATCAGTCTATAAATGAGTAAAGATAATTCCCCTTCCCTGCCCGAAATTGATAAAACCCTATCAGGTAAAGACTTGCAACCAATACATCAATTATTTGGCGGTAAAGAAGCGGGCATCGGTGCCGCCGGGGCCGATACGCACCCGCACTTTTCGCAAACATTTGGGGCAGAAACCTTCATAAGCGGTAGCGGAGGTATTGCGGTAAATTCGCTGATAAACGTTACAGCATTCAAATAGAACGCTGATATAAGCACGTCCATAGAAAGAAGTACCGGGATTATCGCCGTTTCCGAGGTCATCGGAGCCCACGGGCCCTTGAATTATCTGTCCGCCAATTTCAACGGTATAATCCGGTTCATTACTCATGATAAAATTTTTCTACAGTAAGTTAAAAAACAATCAAGCAATAAATTGCTGCCATTTCAAACATAAACTGTTCTTATAGAAGCATTTACGTCGCCACCGGTCCTGTTGATTTTTGTCTGGTTGTTATACTCAAGCCAGATGAAAAAACCTGGCGGTCGAGAATGTAAGCTATTGCTTTGAATGGTTTTATGGTATAAGGAAACAAACATTTTTGCTGGCGCAGCTCTATATGTTGCTGAAGCGGCTCTTCGTATCGTTTATAATGTGTATAGGAGCCAGTCTCTACCGGTACAATGAGGTTATTATTTTTGCCAAGGGCCAGTTGCTCTGTTACAATTTTAGATATCGGCAAGGAAAGAAAGGTTCATCGATAAATGGCAGGTAAAATATTAATAGATGCCGAGAAATGCAAAGGTTGCGGCCTTTGCGTTGAGGTATGTCCTAAGGGGGCGGTCCGAATATCTAAAAATTCCAATGCCATGGGGTATTTTCCCGCTGAGTGCTGTGGAGACAGTTGTATAGGCTGCGGAGCATGTGCAGTTATGTGTCCGGATGTTGCGATAGAAGTTTTCCGGGATAAGGTTCAGGAAGTTGAGTCCGGGGCAGCACGTCCTAAAGCAATGATTAAGGAAAAATCGTGAGCGAAAAAATATTAATGTGCGGCAATGAAGCGTTATCCGAGGCTGCGATTATTGCCGGGGTGGATGCATATTTTGGATATCCTATTACTCCGCAAAACGAGGTGCCGGCCTACATGGCGCGACGAATGCCGCAGGAAGGGCGGGTGTTTCTGCAAAGCGAGTCGGAATTGGCTGCGATCAACATGGTTTTCGGTGCGGCGGCGGCAGGTAAGCTGGCGATGACGAGTTCATCATCGCCGGGAATCAGTCTGATGCAGGAGGGGATAAGCTATATGTGTGCGGCACAGATGCCGGCGGTTGTGGTTAACGTTATGCGCGGTGGTCCGGGATTGGGGAACATTTCGCCAAGCCAGGGTGATTACTTTCAGGCGACCCGCGGGGGCGGGCATGGTGATTATCGCACGATTGTGCTGGCACCGGGGTCGGTGCAGGAGATGGCGGATCTGACGCACAAGGCTTTTGAACTGGCGGATTTGTATCGTATTGTGGTGATGGTTCTGGCAGATGGGCTGTTAGGCCAGATGATGGAGCCGATTACATTAGATCATCTCAAGCCGATAAAAACCAAAGCAAAACCCTGGGCTTTGACCGGTGCCAAGGGTCGTAAGCAAAACATCATTAAAACGCTTTTACTGCAGGGGAATGAGTTGGAAGTTTTGAATCTTAAGTTGCAGGAAGTTTACCGGCAAATCGGGGATGAGCAAACCCGTTACGATACATATCAGGTTGAAGATGCGGACATTATTTTAGTGGCTTATGGAATTACCTCCAAGATAACCCGTGCGGCGGTAAGCAAGGCTCGTCAAAAAGGAATCAAAGCCGGTTGGGTTCGCCCGATTACGTTGTGGCCGTTCCCGAGTAAAGTGTTGACGGAATTGGCAAAAGAACCACGAATCTTTTTGGCTGTTGAAATGAGCAATGGTCAGATGGTTGAGGATGTTCGTCTGGCGGTTGGCGGCGGCGGACCGGTGCTGTTTTACGGCAGGGCCGGTGGGGCGGTTCCTACTGTGGATGAAGTATTGGAACACATTGAAAAAATTATGCTGCCTGAAGTTATGAAGAAAGCCTGAAGGATGAAGCCTGAAGCTAGAAGGATGAAAAATTTCAATTACCGAAATATGAAATTCAAAACCGCGAGTCGCGAGAGGTATTTTTGAAAATGCAGAAGGTTTTCGAGCGAACGCCATCGATAAAGGAATGTCATACACATTATTGTCCGGGTTGCGGTCATGGTATTGTGCATCGGCTGGTGGCCGAAACTATTGACGAACTGGGTATCCATGATCGCACAATAGGGATAGCGCCGGTGGGTTGTGCGGTGCTGGCATATAATTATATGGATGTGGATATGGTGGAAGTGCCGCACGGGCGGGCGCCGGCAGTAGCGACGGGGATTAAGCGGGTGCTGCCGGGGAATATTGTTTTTTCTTATCAGGGCGATGGTGATCTGGCGTCGATTGGGGCGGCGGAGATTCTGCACGCCACTCATCGGGCGGAGAATCTGACGGTGATTTTTGTGAATAATGCGGTTTACGGCATGACGGGCGGGCAGATGGCACCGACGACCCTGAATGACCAGGTAACTTCGACTTCACCGCAGGGGCGCACGGTTAAACACGACGGATATCCGTTGCAGGTTTCGGAGATTTTGGCGGTGTTGCCGGGCAGCATTTACATCGAGCGTTGCTCGGTGTACAATCCGGCACAGGTGCGTAAAACCAAAAAAGCTATCCAGAAGGCTTTTCAGTTGCAAATCGACGGAGCAGAGGGATTGTCACTTGTGGAAGTGCTTTCGCCGTGTCCGACTTACTGGCGTAAGAGCCCGGTGCAGGCGATGAAATGGATTGAGCAGGAGATGACAAAAGTGTTTCCGCTGGGATGCATCAAGGATACCACTTTATGACAGAACAAGATTATTACGAAGAGATTATTATAGCTGGTTTCGGGGGCCAGGGCATTATCATGCTGGGCAAGCTGTTGGCGAACGCGGCAATGATTGATGGACTGGAAGTTACTTATTTCCCTTCTTATGGAGCGGAGGTTCGCGGGGGGACGGCCAACTGCATGGTGGTGATTTCGAATGAGCCGATTGCTTCGCCGCTGGTTACCAGTTTTGACAGTGTTATCGTGCTGAACAAAGCTTCCTGCGAAAGGTTCAGCCCACGTTTGAAACCGGGCGGATTGTTGTTATATAACAGCAGCAAGATTGGATCGGTAATTCCACCTGTCGATGCGGAAGTGCTGGCGATCCCTTCGGATGATATTGCGGTTGAGTTGGGTTCGCCCAGATCGACGAACATGGTGGCGATAGGAGCTTATCTGCAGAAGCGCGGTGTGATTCCGTTGGAGACAGCGGTGAAATGCCTGGAAAAGGTGTTGGCCAAGCGGCATCACAAAACGATACCGATAAATGAAAAGGCGCTTTACAAGGGCGCGGAATTCGCCAAGGGCTTACTTGCCGGTCAAACTGTAAAATAAACACCTCCGAAAAACGTGAACGAACAGGGGAGATCAGGGCTGAAGTCGGCTGATATTATCTAATCTGCAGGTCTGTAAAATAAGCCAGAGTGAATTTGGCAACGCATTTTATCCGGGGCGTTAAGAAGATATTCTTTTTTGAATGGGCGATTAGTTGAATGAAAATCTTTTTAGGAGAGAGTTATGAAGGTGATAAGGCAGATTGGGTCGTTGGGGTTTGTGTTGGGGTTGTTTGTGGTGGTGTTTGCGGGGGTGCCGTGGCAGGTGGTGGCGGCGGAGGATCCGGCAGTGCCGAGGTGGTTACAGGTTGCGGTGTTTTTTCTGTTGGGTGGGATTCTGGTGGTGTTGGGGACGGTGGCGTTTGAGCAGCGGAAGTTTAAGGCGGCGGGCGGTGAGCCGGCGGTGGATGAGGCGGCAGGCGAAGTGTTGTTGTTGAACAGCGATGTGGTGCCGGGCCGGGAAACGCGAGAAGTGTTGGGGCTGGTGCAGGGGCACACGGTGTTTGCGATATGGCTGGGTAATGATCTGTCGGCGTTGTTGCGGCTGATACTGGGCGGGGAGCTTACCGAATATACCGAGATGATGGGTAAGGCGCGGTCGGTGGCGACGGGGCGGATGACGGCGGATGCGGTGAAGCTGGGGGCGGATGCGGTGATTAATGTGCGATACATGACTACGAGCGTGGTGGGTAGTGCGGCGGAGCTGCTGGTGTATGGAACGGCGGTGAAGTTAGGTTAAAATCAAAAATCAAAGATAAAAAATCAAAATTAAGGTATCCGCCTTCGCATCTGTCTTCGCATGAAGCTACGACATGACAAGCAAAGCTACGGCGGGACACGTCCGCCTTTGGCGGACGGGAATTTTTATATTCATTTAATGCGTAAACGGTTGTATATAATGTGTTTATTGTGTCAGACAGAATAGAGCCGGTCGGTTTGGTTAGTTAATGACAGGTTGAAAGTGAGGCAGTTATGACGGAAGCGGAGCAGATTCAATATTTGGCGAACGTGTTTCATGTGGCGCGGTCGGATGGGAAGGTGGACCCGGTTGAGGACAAGGCGGTGGAGCAGATGGCTAAGGATATTGGGGCGGGATATTTTCAGACGCGTAAAGCGCTGGATATGGCGGGGCAGGCGGATTTTAAGGTGGTGTTTCCGGCGCGGCTGTCGGAGCGGATTCGGAATATGGAGGATATGCTGTTTGTGGCGGGTCGGGATGTGAAGCTGGAAGAGGTGGAGAAGGAGATTGTGGTGGATTTTGCGCGTCAGATCGGGGTGAATCAGCAGCAGGTGGATATGATCCGGCGAGAAACCAGGGCGCGGTTGAAAAAGGTGATTGGGAAGAAAGCCTGAAGCTTGAAGCTTGAAGCCTGAAGGGGAAGAAGAGAGCTAGAAGGGTGAGTTCGTGCTACTGGGGTATGGAGGCGGTTTTTCAGACGGAGTTGCTGTAGCGTAGGGGGCCGGCGGAGGGGCCGAGGTATTCGGCGTAAGTTTTGGGGGTTTCCCAGAGAGCGACGCGGGCGAGGTGGGTGTTGGGGAAGCGACCGTCGAGCAGTTCCCAGAAGACCTTGACCATGTTTTCGACGGTGGGGATGAGTTCGGCGAATTCGGGGGTGTCTTCGTTGAGGTTTTTGTGGTCGAAGCGGTCGAGGATGAATTCCTGGACGGTCTGGTCGATCTGTTGAGGTTCGGCGAGTTGGCCGGTGCGGGGGTTGGGAATGCCGCGGAGGGTGATCTGGAGGGTGTAGTTGTGGCCATGGCCTTGGGGATTGCTGCATTTGCCGAAGGCGTCGAGGTTTTGCTGTGGGTCCCAGTTGGGATTGCAGAGGCGGTGAGAGGCAGCTAATTCGTATTGGGTGGTTAATTCGATCATGTTTTGATCCTCCAGATTTATGCTGATGGAAAGATGGGGGTGAAGTTCGAGGCGGGCGGTGAGAAAGTCGAGATTGGGCAGGTGGGTGTTAGTTATTTTTCGGGACCAGTTTAGGATGTCGGTGGGGGTTTGGGGGTGGAAGGGGAATTCGGTAAGGGCCTGGCGGAAGGCGGCGTTGATGTCGGTGACGTTGATGAGCATGCCGGTTTGGGGATTGAGCGGGCCGGTGAGAGTGAGCCAGAGGCGCAGAGGGATTTGGGTCAGGTCGGCGGCGGTGGGGCAGCCGAGCGTGAGTCTCCGGGTGGCGGAATTCAGGGTGAAATCAAGTCCACGGGTCAGTTTGATCATTATTAGAGCTTAACTTGCGGGGGGAGGTTATGGCAAGTTTTTTTGTAGCTGGGTTTTTATGGAACCTTTAGTCGTCAAGTTCGATGGGTTGGAGGAGCAGTTCAATGCGACCGTTGTCGATGCGGAGGGCTTCGATGCGGGTGGATTTGTCTTCGACGACGCGGAACTGGGAATCCAGCAGGATTTTACGTTTGTTGATGAGTTCGGCCAGTTGAATTGTGAGGTCGTCAACCATTTGAGTGTTTTGGTCGTTGGGGTAGGAGGTTTTCAGGGGAGTGTTTGTTTCGTGGATGAATTTTTGGGTGAGGTTACGCAGTTGGGTATCGAGGATGGAGTTGGGGATTTTGAGGGCGCCGGCACTGACGGAGTCGAGAGTGATTTCGAGTTGTCCATCGTTGGTGAGGCGGGGGACGAAGGTGAGGACCATTACGAATTGGCGTTGTTTTAGGGTGGTTTGGCCCATGAGATGGATTTTGCCGTTGTCGAAGCTGATCTGGGGATTGCGGAACTGTTGGGCGAATTCAGGCCAACGAGTTTTGATGAAATCGCGAGTGTTGTCCAGGCTGAGCAGTTGGTTGAGGAGGACTTGGTCGAAATTGATAACGAACGGCTGCATGCGGTGGGTGCTGTTGTAGAGTTCGTTGTATTTTTGGTCGCCGTGTTTTTTGGCCAGTTTTTGTTGGGGCGGATCGAGGGCGACGGGGCGGTAATCGGCTGGTTGGTGTTTGAGCAGGAAATACATGGTGAGGCCGACGAGTACAGCGGCGGAGGTGATGCTGACCAGGGTGATAATCATGATGCTTTTTATTAGTTGAGGGATGGTTTTGGGAGTTCGGTGGGGTTTCATTGGGATTTTTTCAAAATTCAGCAGTTCATAACTATCGAAAATGCCAGGGGTAAAGTTCTGGTTCAGGTCCGATAAACAGTTGAGGTTAAGTAATCGTGCGGTGGAATAAAATCAGCCAATTGTCTTAACCGTCACATCCGCAACATTATAGGGGTGGGTGAGGGTTTGGTTCAAGGTTTTTAGGTGAAAATGGCTTAACCGTGAGCAGTTAAGTGTGATATAATCTGTATAGAGGAACAATCATGTTAGGCAAGAAGGAAATTTCGGATTATCTGGTGATTTTGCAGGCTGGTGAGCCTTTGACGGCGGAGCGTCTGGAGCGGGCTTATCAGGTGAGCCGGGCGCGGTATGAACGTCTGACGGCGGAGCGGAGCGGGCTGCGCTATTATCGAAAGTCTTTGCTGGAAGATGTGGAGCGGGCTTATGTTGAGTTGAAGAAAACGCTGGCAGATGGTGAAGGGTTCGGGAGAAGGAGATTTGTCAGTGGTGAGGCGGGGACGGCGGGGCGGAAAAGTGTGGTGGCCCGGCGGGTGGAGCAACTGGGCAGGACGGGCGGAGGAATGTCAGGGCGGATTTCGTTAGCGAAAGAGCGGAAGATTAATTTGCAGGGGCGGAGTATTGGGTACTGGCAGGGGCGGGCGAACCAGGAATCGCGGGCTCAGGGATTTGCCGGGACGGGGCAGGAAGCACGGCAGTTAAGCGAGCCGGACAAGACGGCGATCGAGGATGCGTTCTGTCGGGAGGTGATTTGCCGGCTGGAGGGTGATTTAATTCGTTATGACAGTCGGCTGGAGCTGTTGTGGATTGCGCGGCAGGGGGAAATTCATCCGTTTCGGGCGAATATGTTGATGGCTCAGATTGTGGAAGCAGTGCGGCAGAAGAAGCTTTACGTAGCCAGTCGGCGGGAGATGCAGTTATGGCGGAAAGGCAGCGGTGGAGCCAAGGGTAACGGCAGGGCAGAAAATGGGGACGGAGCGGTTCAGAATGAGCCGGTGATAGTTGAAGCGGCTGGGGGAGTTTGGGGCGTGCGGAAGGCTTATCTGGTGGTGGCGGCGGCAATAGCGGTGGTTATTGATGTGCTCTTAATTCGCTATTTAAGAGGGTGAGCCGGCTGCTTGGGGGCAAGTTACCTATTCTGCAACTGTTACCAAAATCGCATAATGTCTTAATCGGCAGGGTTTTAAGCCGGGGGTGCGAGTGAGAAGATTATCGGTTTCAACTAATTTGTTGGGCTGGAATAGAGCAATTCCTGCGGGGGAGCATTTTTAAAAATTTATGTGTAGAAAAGTGCGTCTGAGGCTTTTTTAAGTGTATAATTCCTTTAAAATCCTTCTTTTGCGTTGACACCTCCAGGTTAGGTTTTTATGATAAGCCCCCCTGATGAATTAACAACAGTATTGACAGACCTTAGATAATTAACAGAAACAATCCAATATATACAAACCTATAGCAGGAGTGACCCGCGATGAGCAAAAGTAAGAAAATGGTATATTTTTTCGGTAACGGTAAGGCTGAAGGAACGGCGAAAATGAAAGAAATGCTGGGTGGCAAGGGTGCCAATCTGGCAGAGATGACCAATCTCGGCGTGCCGGTTCCGGGTGGTTTTACAATTACGACCGAGACCTGTGCGGCATACGACAAGGCGGGGGGAAAATGGCCGGTCGGGTTGAAAAAGCAGGTGGAAGATAACCTGAAGAAGCTGGAAAAAGCAATGAAGGCCAGTTTTGGCGACCACGACAGTCCGCTGTTGGTGTCGGTTCGCAGCGGTGCGGCGGTATCCATGCCGGGGATGATGGACACGGTTTTAAATCTGGGGCTTAACGATAAGGTTGTCGATGGGATTATCGCCAAGACCGGGAACGCCCGTTTTGCTTATGATTCCTACCGTCGGTTTATTGATATGTTCGGTGATGTGGTTATGGGGTGCGATCATGAGCATTTTGAACATGCTATCGGGGGGCTCAAAAAGCAGCGTGGTGTCAAAGATGATACCGATCTGACGGCTGACGATCTTAAGGAACTGGTTAAGTTATACAAAGCGGTTTACAAAAAGCATGTGGGCAAGACATTTCCGCAGGATCCGATCAAGCAGATGGAGCTTTCGATTAACGCGGTGTTTGGTTCCTGGAACAGTTCTCGGGCGGTTAAATATCGCGAGTTGAACAATATCACCGGGCTAAAGGGCACGGCGGTTAATGTTCAGGCGATGGTGTTCGGCAACATGGGTGA
Organism: Sedimentisphaerales bacterium; assembly: GCA_016934515.1. Lineage (GTDB taxonomy): Bacteria > Planctomycetota > Phycisphaerae > Sedimentisphaerales > SM23-30 > JAFGSR01. The sequence continues at coordinate 45,792 of JAFGSR010000009.1, read as the reverse complement.
TGATTGCGGGACGGGGGTGTGTTTTACCAGGAATCCCAGCACGGGCGAGAAGGAATATTACGGTGAATTTTTGATGAACGCCCAAGGCGAGGATGTGGTGGCGGGGATTCGTACGCCGGTGCCGATGATTGAGTTGAATAAGGTAAATACCAAAATATACAAACAACTGACCGGTTTGATGGACAAGCTCGAGAAGCATTACAAAGATATGCAGGACATTGAGTTCACGATCCAGCAGAATAAGTTGTATATTTTGCAGACGCGCAGCGGCAAGCGCACGGCGGAAGCGGCGATGCGTTGTGCGGTGGAAATGGTGGGGGAAAAGCTGATTGATAAGAAGGTGGCGGTGAGCAGGATTGAGCCGGCGCAGATTGATCAGTTGCTGCATCCGCATCTGGACAGCAAAGCCAAGCGTCAGGTTATTGCTACGGGGCTGCCTGCTTCACCGGGAGCGGCGGTTGGCCAGGTGGTATTCAATGCCGAAGACGCCGAAGCCTGGAAGGCCAGGGGTAAGGATGTTTTGCTGGTGCGGATCGAGACCAGCCCGGAAGACATTGGCGGGATGGACGCGGCCAAGGGTATTCTGACCCAGCGGGGCGGGATGACCAGTCACGCGGCGGTCGTGGCCCGGGGGATGGGTCGCTGTTGTGTGGCGGGAGCTTCGGATATTGAAATCAGCTATGCCAAAAAGCAGATGAAAGCCGGCGCTCGGATTATCAAGGAGGGTGACTGGATTACGCTGGACGGTACCCGTGGAGAGGTACTGCTGGGACAGTTGCCGCTGGTGGAGCCGAAGATGAGCGGTAATTTTGCCAAGTTAATGAGCTGGGCGGATGAGATTCGCAAGCTGGGTGTTCGTACCAACGCTGATACGCCGGAAGACGCGATCCGGGCGCGGGCGTTTGGAGCTGAAGGGATCGGGCTTTGCCGGACCGAGCACATGTTTTTCGAAGGCGACCGGATCTGGGCGGTTCGGCAGATGATTCTGTCGGCGGATGTTTATGCGGACCTGCGGGATAAAATAGTTAAGCTGGAAGAGCAGGGTGATCTGGAAGCTGATCAGAAGAAGGAGTTGGCGGGATTGAAAAAGGAATTTAAGGTTCCCCAAGCGGAATTCGAGGGTGCTCTCAAGAAACTACTGCCTTATCAGCGGAAGGATTTTGTGGGGATTTTCACGGCGATGGCGGGATTGCCGGTGACGATTCGTTTGCTGGATCCGCCGCTACATGAGTTTTTGCCGCAGGACGCCAAGAGCCAGAAGGAAATGGCCCGTCGGTTGAAAGTCAAGCCGGCTGAGGTTCAGGCCAAGGTGGAGGATTTGCATGAATTCAATCCGATGTTGGGTCATCGTGGTTGTCGGTTGTCGGTGACATATCCGGAAATTGCCCGGATGCAGGCGCGGGCAATCATGGAAGCGGCGATTATTGTGGCAAAGAAGCGAAAAAAAGTGCTTCCGGAGATTATGATTCCGCTGGTAGGCGCGGTGAGCGAGCTGGTATTTGTTAAAAAGCACATCATCGATGAGATAGAAAAGGTTTTCAAAGAGAAGAAAACCAAGGTTGCTTACATGGTTGGAACGATGATTGAGGTTCCGCGGGCGGCGTTGACGGCTGATGAAATAGCTACCGAAGCGGAATTTTTCAGTTTTGGCACGAATGATCTGACGCAGATGGGGATGGGATTCAGTCGTGATGACGCGGGTAAATTCCTGGGCGAATACACCGAGCTGGGTATTTATGAAAAGGATCCGTTCCAGAGTCTGGACCAGATGGGGATCGGGCGTCTGGTGGATTTGGGGATTCAGTTGGGCCGCGAGATTAATCCGAAGCTGAAGGTTGGTATCTGCGGCGAGCACGGCGGTGATCCGAGCAGTATCGAATTCTGTCATGAAGTTGGCATGAATTATGTTTCCTGCTCGCCGTTCAGGGTGCCGATTGCCCGATTGGCAGCGGCTCAAGCGGTGCTGGCTGAGCAGAAATAAGTTCGGCGATTCGCTTATTGTGGAAGTCGAGACCTAAGTTAGAAAAATGTAACCCCCGGCAACAACAGCCGGGGGTTGTTTTTGTGGGTGGGTGGCGAATACTGGTTTTTGGGGCAGGTGGATTCGATTCGAAGCTTCGAATCCTGCTGAAAATTCATTTGCTAAGTGGGTGATAATGACTAAAATTGAGTAATTCGCCCATTTTGGGGATGAAAGTGGTGTTTGGGCTGGTTTTTGCGACGGCCGAGGCGGGGCGGCTGCGTCGTAAATGCTGTATTTTTATATGCTTAAAGCAAAAATTAAGGAATTTTACCCACCGATTTTGTTATGCTGGCCAAGAGAATCATACCATGTTTGGATGTTGACAAGGGGCGAGTGGTCAAAGGCGTGAAATTTTTTGACCACGTGGACGCGGGCAGTGTGTCAGAATGTGCGGTTCGGTATGAGCAGCAGGGTGCGGATGAGTTGGTTTTTTATGACATAACAGCCAGCCACGAGGAGAGGGAACTGACGCTGAATATTTTGCGAGAGGCGTCGGAACGGGTGTTTATGCCGTTGACGGTGGGGGGCGGGATAAGAACAATTGAAGATGTGCGGCTGATGTTGAATAACGGGGCGGATAAGGTAAGTATCAATTCAGCAGCGGTGCTGGATGAGAGTTTGATAAAGCAGTCGGCATTGCGGTTTGGCAGTCAGTGCATTGTTCTGGCGATAGACGCCAACCGGGTGAAGAAGAACGGCAAGGAGTTTTGGGAGGTTTTCGTCAACGGCGGGCGCAAGGCAACCGGGATCGAAGTAATGCGTTGGGTGCGTAAGGGTCGTGATGACGGAGCCGGTGAGATTGTGCTGAACGTGATGAATGCGGACGGGACCAAAGCGGGTTATGATTTGGAGATGACCTCGGCAGTAAGTGAAGAGGTGAATATTCCGGTAGTGGCCAGCGGCGGTGCGGGTACGCTGGAAGATATGTATGATGTGCTGACGAAAGGAAAGGCGGATGCGGCGTTGGCGGCGAGTGTTTTTCATTTTGGTAAGTACACGATTGAACAGGCGAAGCGATATTTACGGGACAAAGGAGTGAATGTTAGGCTGGACAATCAGGAGAAGAACTTGACATCGGTTAACTGAAAAACAATGGTGCAATAATGTTTCTCAGTGAATAAGTGTGTTTGGGAATGGAGTTGTAAATTGGCTAAGCAACCGTTGATGAAGCGTTTGTTGTCGGATAAGCCGGCACAGTTGGATAAGTATTTCAGTCTGGTTATCAAGTCTGAGGGATCGGATTTGCACATCAAGGGTGGGGAGAAGCCTCGGATTCGGGCGGGCGGGCGATTGAAAACGACCACAGGTGATCCGATTCCGGGTGATAAAGCGGAGGAGTTGATATTTGAGTTATTGAGTCCGGAGCAGAAGGCTTATTTTCTGGAGAATGGTTCTCTGGATTTTGCTTATGACATGGGAGGTACGGATCGGTTTCGGGTGAATATTTATCGGGCGCGTGGACATGCGGCGTTGGCGGCGCGTCGGGTGAACAGCCAGGTGCCGCCGTTTGAGCAATTGCATCTACCGGGATCGGTGGAGAAGATTGCGGAATATTATCAGGGGCTGGTGCTGGTGACGGGGGTAACCGGTTGTGGCAAGAGTACGACGATTGCGTCGATACTGGATTTTATCAATCGTAATCGAGCCTGCCATATCATTACGATTGAAGATCCGATTGAGTTTATTTTTCAGGACGACAAGGCGTTGGTAAGTCAGCGGGAGATCGGCGTGGATGTAGCGGATTACGATGAAGCGCTGCGTTCGCTGATGCGTGAAGATCCGGATGTAGTGCTAATCGGTGAGATTCGTGACTATCCGACGTTGATAGCGGGATTGCGAGCGGCGGAGACGGGGCATTTGGTTTTTGGTACGCTGCACAGCACGGATGCCTATCAGACAGTCACGCGGTTACTGGATCTGACTCCGCAAATTGAGAGGCACATGGTTCGACAGGCGATAGTAGGTAACCTGCGGTCGGTGATTTCGCAGCGGTTGTTACCGACGATATGTGATGAATTTTCGCGGGTGCCGGCGGCGGAGATACTGCTGGTTAATGCATCGGTGAAAAAGCTGATAGCTGATGAGCGTGAAGTGGAGTTGGCAACGGTGATAAAATCGTCACATGCGGAGGGGATGATTAATTTTTCGGAATCATTGAAGCAACTGGTTGAAAAGGAATACATTGATCTGAAGACGGCTTATGCGTACTCACCGAACGCGGACGAGTTAAAGATGGCGTTGAAGGGTATTTCGTCCGGCGGAGCGAGCATTTTATAGGCTGAGTGAATCGAGTGAAAAGCGGATAATTGGTTCTAACAAAATGAAATATCGGCTGTATTAATGGTCGGTAGGCCTCGTTTTTGGTGTGTTTTGTTAAGGGCTCTAAGATGACGGTAGATAGCAATTGACCTTAATGGGAATTTTGGTTATGGAGTCGTGCATGTTTATGTATATTTTAGGTGAGTCGGTAGCGTTAGGAGGCTATTTTGCTATCTGGAAGGTAGTGATATTTATTCTTCTGTTTGGAATATGGGCGTGGGTGGGGCAGTGGTTGGACAAGGATACGCTGCTGGTTCAGACCAGGCAGTCGTTTTGGAATAATTTGTATGTTGGAGCGGGTAGTGGGGCGTTTTTGCTGTGGATAATTTTGCCGACGAGTTTTATTGTCGATATGTTGCTGTTTTTGTCTATCTGGGTGACATTGATGATAATCTATGTGATGCACCGAAATGTGCGAGTTTCGCGTGAGTTGCGTATTTTTACAGCGGATCATATCAGGAGTATTCTGGCACGGGAAGGTAAGAAAGAAGTAAAATCGCGGTTGGTGTTTGTGTCATCGCACGGCAACAAGTTACCGGTGCCATTGCGTCAGGAGCCGGAGTATGCGGGGCACATTGCGGGTGAGCGGCTGGTATATGAGATTTCCAACGGGCGGGTTAGTCTGGTAGAAATGAATCCGATGGGTGAGAACTATCAGATGCTATATGTTATCGATGGCGTCAAAGGGGTAGCTGGCGAGTGGACGAATCTGGAGACGGAGCAGGCGATAACTTATTTGAAGGCGGTGGGGGGACTGGAAGTTAAGGACCGGCGTAAACCTCAGGAGGGCCATTTTTCGGTTCAATTAGGTGAGCATCGAGACTGTCGATGGCGAATCCGTACTGCGGGAAGCACTCAGGGAGAACGGATGGAATTGGAACGGGTGGAGGAGGCACGGACCTTAAAGTTGGAATCTTTGGGATTTAACAGTAGTCAGTTGGAAGTAATAAAAGAGATAATTGCCAAGCCTAAGGGGGTGGTGCTGGTGTGTGGCGAGCAGGACTCGGGGATATCGACGACTTTGTATAGTATGGCGTTGACTCACGATGCTTTTATTCAGAATGTGTCGAGTTTGGAGAAAAAGGAATTGTTGGATATGGATAATGTTTCCCAGCGATTCACTACTGATCCGACAGTGGAGGGTAAGGATTATGCCCGGCAATTGCAGAGTGTTTTGCGTAGTGACCCGGACGTGGTGATGGTGGGTTTTTGCGAGGGTAATAAGATGGCTCAGGTGGGGACCAAGGGGGCTTTAGACGGCAAGAAGCTTTATTTTGGTTTAGCTGCGCAGAGTACATTTCATGGATTGCAGGCTTGGTTGAATATGGTTCAGAAGAACGAGGCGGTGGCAGATACTCTATTGGCAGTGATTTGTCAGAATTTGTTTCGTAAGTTATGTACGGAATGCCGAGTGGAGTATACGCCGGATAAGGAATTGCTGAAGAAGTTGAATTTGCCGTCGAACAAGATAAAAGAGTTTTACCGTCCGGGTGAAATTGAATATGACAAGCGGGGTCGTCCCATAGTGTGTCCGGTATGTCAGGGGACAGGTTATCTTGGTCGGACGGCCATTTTTGAGACGTTATTTATTTCAGATGGTCTGCGTGAATTAATACGACAGGACTCACCGGTAAATTCGATAAGAGCGCAATGCCGCAAGGAGAAGATGCTATATTTGCAGGAAGAGGCTTTGCGCAGGGTAATTGATGGTACGACGAGTATCCAGGAAGTTTTGCGTGTGACGACGGAGAAGAAGAACCGGCCCCCGGCCAAGAAGCAGAACCAGGCGAGTTCTGAACAGGTGGGGAAGTAATTAGCTCTGACAAAATAAGTTTTCGGCTGGATTAAAGATCAAGACCGGTTATTTCTGAACAATTATGTTCGGTGTTTTAAAGAGAACGCTGGAGGTTTCGATATTATGGTGGTATTTATTGTTTTTGTTCTGGTGTTGGGGCTGGCAAGTTATCTGGTTTTTACCCAGGGTTTGTTCAGTTCATTGATTATGTCGATGTTGAGCATGATGTCGGCGCTAGTGGCGTTCAACTATTTTGAGTTGCTGGCGGGGCTGTTGAATAGTAAGGGATTCGCGGCCGGTGGTACCAAGGGGGGAAGTCTGATAGCGATTTTTCTGGTGACGTTACTGATTTTGAGATTATTGACGGATCGTTTTATTAAAGGGAATATGAAATTTTCGATGTTGATAGACCGGATTGGTGCGAGTTTTTTTGGTTTGTTGAGCAGTTTGACGATGGTAGGCATTATCGCATTGGGATTTCAGATGATGCCGATTTCGCCGCAGATTAAGGGGTATGACCGGTATCCGGATTTGGGTAAGCTTGAAGAAGCCAAGAATTTATTTCCCAACGCGGACGGTTTTGTACTTTCGCTGGTGAAGCAGTCGAGCAATTATGGTTTTAGCGGTTCGACCAATTTTTGTCGTTTTCATCCGGATATGCGTCGTGAGTTGTATATGAATCGTTTTACGTTGGCTCAGGGTAGTCGTCAGGAAGCGGCACCGGAATCGATACGGCTGGTTAAGGCGTGGATAATCGGGGATGGATTAAAAGATTTGTCGAGCGGCACTACATTAATTCCTGAAGCAGATGGTCGATTTATTGCGGCGCGGGTTCAAATTTCGGCGGGTAGCGAGGCGAAGCCTGGGGCAAAGGACGCAGACGGTAAGATAAGGTTTACGCTGGGTAATTTTCGGCTGGTAGGATTCGATTCGGAGGATCACCGGGAGCCGGGGACTTCGATTTATCCGATGGGGTTTTTGCTGCCGGATTGGAAGGTGGTGGATAGCGTGGGATTGGGCGACGGCAAGATGTTGCCGAACACTCGTGAGGTAGATTTGCTTTTTGAGTGGCCTGGTGATATGCAGGAGATTGCTCCGAAATATATCGAGTTTAAGCGAACGGCCTGGGTGGAATTTACCAGCGCAAAAATGCTGGCCGAAGCTGAGCCGCCGGTGGAGAATCGTTATGCGGCGGTGAGTGCGGCAGGTGAAGGGAAAATTCTGAAGCCTATGGACAGCTCAATTGTTTACAATTTTGAGAAATTGACGGTTATTTCCAAGGAAAATCAGGAGTTGCTGAAGAAACTGGGAGTGCCCGGTGAGGAAATGATCAATAAAGCGAAGGAGAAGGAGAAGGAGAAAGAGAAAGAGAAGGAGAAAGAGGAAGGTAATTATGTAGAAGTGGCGGCTTTAAAGCTTGAGGGTGATTTGGTTAAGAGCGGTCATTTTCTGGTTAAATTGGAGGGCAAGACTGACGGCAAATCGACCAGAGGCGTTTTTGTTCCCCCTGATTATACCGCAGTGCTTTTGGAAATTGACGCCAAGGATTATAAATCGGGATCAAACTTTGAAGTACCCAAACTGGTGGACAGTCAGTTAAGAACCTATCCACATGCGGGTATGATAGTGGTGGGCAAGATAGGCACCAACAAGGCGATTGAGTTTGGTTACGTTACGTCGGATAAAAATTTGACGGCGAATAATTTTGCCGGTTATCCGGAAAAGCTTGAGTTGGTCAAAAAGAGCGGCAGTATGGAGACAGTGAAAATTATATATTTGATTAAGAAGCCGATAAAGGATTCTTTGGGTTTGATTGGCTGTGAAGTCGGTTCGAGCGGGATATTGAGATTTGCTGACGGACTGGATATTGTGTTGGTGCCGGGGGGCAAGTAATTTGCCGGAGTTGGTTGAGGGGGCAAGTAAATTGTTGCGAATGGCAGCGTTGGTTTTGCGGTGTGAATCTGAGGGGGGATTTGTGAAATGTGTTTCAGAGATCGTGAAATGAGTTCCAGAAGTTGTGAAGTGTGCACTAATGGTGTAGATAGATGTTCCAGCGTCGGCTGAGAATTTTTGCGATAGTTATGGGGTTGGGATTGGGGATGTTGGCCTGTCGGCTGATTTGGTTGCAGGTTTTGGAGGGGGAGAAATACCAGTTGTTATCGAAGGCGGCGTTGGAGTTGCCGGGCCGGCAAATTGAAACCGTCCGGGGGACGATTTATGATAGCAAGGGGCGGGTATTAGCCTTGGATCGGGCAAGTTTTGATGTTTGTCTGACCTACAAGTTGACACGTTTATATGATGAGCGATTCTGGCAGTATCAGGAATTGTTCTGGCAGAAAAATCCTGATAAACAACAGGAGCAGCGGGAGAAGTTACTGAAGCAGCGGTCGGAAGCGGATGATCTGCTGGAGGACCTGTCGGAGTTGTGCAGTGTTTCATGTGAGCAATTGCTGGAGAGTATCAATGAGATTAATGACAGCATTCATGTTTTGCAAACGGCACGAGCGCGGCGGCGGCACTATGAAAACGAGAAGCTTCAGTGGCGGACGATGGCCGGTGCGGCGGAGATATTGAGGGATTATGCGGAAAGGGTACCGGATGAGGATAAGCGTTTGTGGCAACTGTATCAGGCGGAAAACGCGGTGCGGGAGATGTATGAGCCGCAAGTGATATTGGCGAACATCAGTAGAGATGAAGCATTGACGATTGAAGAGCGGATGGTGGGGGGCTGGTTTGGGAGTGAGGGGAGCAATCGTTTGATAAGCATTCGTTTGGGCAAGAGAAGAGTTTTTCCGTATGGGCGGGCAGGTTGTCATCTGATCGGTCAGGTTCGGGCGGTACAGGCGGAAGAGACGATAAAAGATGATATTCAGGCGGAAGTGGCTGGTTTGGCGGAAGGAGCAGGTGAGGCGGAGAGGGATAAGCCTGATTTGCAGGAATTGTTGAGGTATCGTCTGGGTGAGCGGCGGGGCGAGTGGGGCGTTGAGTATTTGTTTGAACAGCAGCTTCGGGGCCGGCGAGGTTGGGTGAAGTTGGATCGTCACGGACAGATTGTAAGTGAAATTGAGCGGGTAATCGGCAGTAATGTGCGGTTGACGATTGATATTGAGTTGCAGCGGAGGATAGCGAGATTTTTTGAGGGGGACAATGCCCAGGGTAAAATTTATCGTGGTGCGGCGGTGGTGATTGATGTGGTGACGGGAAAAGTGTTGGCGATGGTGTCGGTGCCGACGTTTGATTTGAGCCGGTATTATCTGGCGGAGGAGTTTAAGCGGATTAACTTTCCGGGGGCAGGTGATGTGGAAAAGGTCAAGCTCAATCGGGCACTTAGCGAAGTTTATGAACCGGGTTCTACGATCAAGCCGACTTTGCTGTTTGGACTGTTGGAAGATGGGGTGGTGTCTTTCGAGTGGAAATATCTGTGCGTGCCGGGGAATTTTAATATGCTGCCGCGGTCGGTTTGTTATCTGTATGGACATGGTGAGGTTGATGGTCGCGATGCGTTGAAGCGCAGTTGCGATTTTTATTTTATTGAATTGGTGAGCAAAATGGGGTACGAGCGGTTTTTAAATTGGCTCAGGCAAGCGGGATTTGGCAGGCGGGAGCTGGCCTGGCCAAGTGGGCTTTCGGACAGCAGGATTCACATCGCGTTCCGGGAGGCAGTAGGGCACATGGGGCCTTGGGATGGCAGCGAGCCGAGCGTTAGGGATTTGCAATCTATGTCAGTTGGACTTGGGACCCTGGATGACTCACTGTTGCAAATTGCCAACAGTTTTTGCACGATCGCGCGGGATGGGGTATTGATGCGGCCAAGGCTGATAGATGATTTTTCAATTGCTGATCAAAGGCAAAAGCTAAGTGTTAATGCCGAAAATATTCGGTGGGTGCGCGAGGGAATGCAAGCGGTGGTTTACGAAAGGGGCGGATCGGGTTATAAAGCATTTAATCCAGCACCCTGGCCCAAAGAAACGGTGCAGTTGTACGGCAAGACCGGTTCGACAACGCATTGTTCGTTGTTTGGTGGTTACGGACACGTTGCGGACGGTGTGACTATTGCATTGGCGGTGGTGGTGGAAGATGATGGCGGCGGTGGAACGGTGGCGGCACCGATTGCGCGGCGAATTTTTGAAGCTTGTGGGGATGAGGGGTATTTGCCGCCGGTGGAGACCCGAGCGAGTTTTGCAGAGCAGGAATAAGATGCGGTTTTTCCATGGATTGTGCAGTTTTTTAGGGGGAAGGATCAGAAGATTTTTTTGCGGAAAAGTTTTTTTGCGCGCCAGAGGAAGGCGGCGGCAAGGGTGGAATAGCCAATGAAAAACACCGACAGCAGCAGCAGGGATGAAATGGTGCCAATGCGTCTGATTTCCGGCCAATAAAATGAGAACTCAGGCTTACAGGCGCCATCGATAACTACAACAGCCTGAACAAAGGGAATGCAATTAATGTAGCCTTCGGCGATGTCGTCGTTAATCAGGTTGAAGGCTTCACAAAGTAGCAGCAAAACAAAGGGGACGAGAAACCAGAGGAATATTGCCAAGGCGAAATTCATAATGACGGCGGTGGTGGTGTGTTTGAAGCGGGCACTGAAGTAGATGCCAGTGGAGCAAAAGAAGATTATGACCCAGGCGGAAATGATAATCATCATGGGAAGAGCAATGGGGCGAATGATTCCATCCAATATAAAAAAGGTAATGTGGGCGAACATCAATATCCAGGCGGGCAGGCAGCGACGAATCTGGCCGAGGAATTTACCGATGAGAATCTGATTGTCGTTTAGCGTAGTGCCGAGCAGGATAGGCCAGGCGCGGGATTCCTTTTCCGTGGTGATGCAGGTGGCCGGCAGAGTGATGGTAAAGAGCATGGCCAGGGACATCATGGTAATGACGTAAGTAATCTGAACTTCATCGTGTTTTAAATCGTCTTCTAAAGCGAGGCCGATATAGGTGAATACCAGGACAGCCAGGGCGAAAATAAAAAAGAGGTATTTAAGTATTTTAGCGCGGCGAAAGTAGGAAGGTTTCCTAAGTTCTTTCCAGAGGACCGCGGAGCCGGAGACAGTTCTTATACGGGCGACGGGAGAGGTTTTTGTGGGGTGGTTGGAGATTTTGGCGGATGGGGAGGATTTTTTTCTGGGGGCAAAAATGGGGATGCCGGCGGCTTGGGCGAGGGCGGCTTTGCGGACCATTTTAACGCAAAAGATTAGTATGACAGCGGAGCCGGCTAGAGAGATCAGGCAGTGTGCCGGCCAGTAGCAAGAAAATGGCATTCCGCGCGCTGACATTAATTTTACAGTTGCGGCTATCTGGGTAATATAAGGATTAAAGTTGCAAAGAACAGATAAGAAAGTGTTTTCGTTACATATATGACAACCCAAGTAAATTAGTCCGGCAATAATCGGTAGCAGATAAAAAAGAACAGCCATGGTCAGGGCAGTAAAGATGATAACGAGATAGCTGTGGCGGGTGAAGATGGAAAAGAACATGCTGATGGAGGCGACGAAGATGACGGTGGTGAGGTTAATGCAGAGGCTGGAGACGACAAAATCCCAGGGGATGCCGCCGAAGACGCGGACGACAGCTAGCAGAGGCAGGGACAGACCGATCAGGATAAGGATTTGCAGGAGCTTGCTGAGCAATTTTCCCAGGACGATTTGCAGGGCATTGATGGGGGTGGTCATGAGGGTGCCGAGGGTTTTGTGGTAGATTTCGTCGCTGATGGAGTTGGAGAGCATGATAACGGCGACCAGTTGAGTGAAGCAAAACTGAAACCAGACAATAGTCAGGACAACGGTTTTACCAACTTCGGCCAGGCGGGAAACCTGATAAACGACCGAGCGGTTGCGAGAAAATTGTGTTTCGCCGAGCCAGACCAGCACGACGAAAAAGGTTAACAGGATAAGATAGACAAAACGAAGCAGGTAATTTCGCCGACGTCGGCTGGATACGCAAAGTTCTTTTTCAAAGATGGGTCCCGTTAGAGACGCAGGGCTGATATAAGAGGATAAATTGGCAAGGTGTTTGATCATGAATTTTACCTAGCAGAAAACCGTTTAATAATTTTGGTGAATCTTTACGTAAGATTACAGCGTATATGCTTTTTGGCAGCAACATAAAAACAAAATCCGACAATCAGTTCTACAATGGAGGCGATCAAGCAAAATAAGAAGTAAAAACCTATAAATTCGTCAACTTCTGTTGACATAAAAAAGAGTATATAAAATGGATTAGCCATACCACAGCAGGGACATATAAACCAAGTACCCAGTGCCAGTGCGAAAGTGGCAACAACTGCTTTAGTTGTGGTTTTCAGGCGGGTGCTGAAATAAACTCCGGAGCCGATCAGGAAAAATATTGGTCCGGTCATCATCAGGGGGACAATAACAAAGCTGAGGGAGTTGATAATGCCGGCAAGGGAGAAGAAAAGCAGGTGTGTGAAAATGATGGCCCATAAGGGAAGGCTGCGTAAAAACGAGGCCAGGGCTTTATGGCGGAGAATGTCATCGTCGCTTAGAGGTGTGGTTAGCAGTGGTGTGAGGGTGCGGGCTTCTTTTTCGCGGGTGAAGGTAGAGGCGGCGTAAGTGGCGGTTCTGATAAGAGTAATGAACAATAAAATGGACAGGCAACCTATCTGGATGGACGGCTCGTCGAAAAAATTAAAATAAAACAATAAAGCATTCAGAATAAGCAGCAGGACAAGCAGGACTATATAAGTTGTAACACCTGAAAAACCCGGGATCAGGGGAGGGATTAATAATTCTCTCCAGATAATTGGTTTGCGATTAACCGGTCTAAGACGATTATCAGAAGATTTTCCTAATATGGGGATTTTTTTGAAAAATGTTGATTTAAATAAGTTCGTTCGAGGTACAAAGGCCTGGCGGAGGGCGGTTTTTCTCAGGCCCAGAGCAGCGACAAACAATACCAGTCCCGATGCGACAATCATGAACAGACAGTGGGTAACCCAGGGCAGGCTAAGGGCTGAGCCTCTGAGAAAAACGGTATTTTCGGTAAGTCGGATGAGATAGTAATAGGGATTAGTAAGCAGCAGGAAGGTTTCGGCGGAGCCGGACAGGGATTTTGTAATATTCAGAATCAGAGGTAATAATCCATAGAGCAATGCTAACAGAGCCGTGACCAGGAAGATGACGGACCAAGCTTGTCGGTTAACGATGGAAATTAACAGGCTGACCGCGGCGGCAAAGAGCACAGCGGTAAAAGTTACACAAAAGCCGACAGTGACAAAGTTCCAGGGCATGCCGCCCATGATTCTTAAGATGACCAGCACGGGAAAGCTGAGGATGAGCAGTAATATCAACTGGATGATTTTCGAGAAGAATTTCCCCAGAATGAACTGGGTATTGGTAATGGGGGTGGTGAGCATAACGGCGTAGGTTCGTTTGGAGATTTCTTCGCTGACGGCATTGCTGAGCATGACCACGGCTATTAGTTGGGTAGCAATAAACTGGAACCAGATGATGGTGACAATAGTGGTGCGACCGATCTCGGCCATGCGGGAAATGCGAACAACGTTAGAAAAACCGCCGCTTAAAACAGTCGCCTGAAGCCAGGCCATAATAATGAAGAAAGCCAAAAGGGCCAGATAGATACAGCGTAGCCAATAATTGCTTTTTCGACGGCTGGAAATGCGGAGTTCCTTATCGAAGATAGGGCCGGTCAGGATAGCAGGATTCAAACGGCTAAAGATGTTTATTAAGGTTTCGGACACAGTTAAATCCAGTGATATTATTTGAAAAAATGTAAAAGGATAGCTTTGGAATTATTCCAATTTTGGATTTTAATCGACAATCAAAGCTTGCCTGCATAAGTAGTTAATGGGTGTTAAAAGATGTTTTTTCGGATTCGGTGTTTGGCGCGCCAGGCAAATAACAGTCCGAGTATTATATACATCACCATGTAAGTGAAAACCAGGATCGTGGTGGGCAGGGCTTTCCAGTCGTAACGGAAGCCCCATTCGTATTTAAGTTCGGTGATGGGATTGTGGGCATTGGAAAGGCCCGCGGCGGCATGGGCAACGACGCCGGACTGAATGACGGGATTGGCAGCGGCGGATAATTCCATGGCACGGTTACCGCGGGAGATGTTGGCGATACCAAGGGTAAGGGCGACTATGGTAGGTACGCCGGCCCAGAGGATCAGCAGCAGCGTAAGGTGAGCGACGACGGCAGAGGTGGAGCGTTTGAACCGGGCACTGAAATATAAACCGGAACCAGCCAGAAAAATAACGATGCCGACGAAAATCATGGTTAGGTGGACAATCGCGATGGGGTGGATGTATCTTACCAGAGTGAACAGCAGCAGGTGTCCACCCAGGAAGAGCCAGAACACCAGACAGCGGCGAAAGGCCCCGACCGCTTTACCAAGAAGGATTTGCCAATCGGTCTGGGTGGTGGCCAACAGAACGGGCCAAGTGCGGGATTCCTTTTCAGTGGTGATCGAAGTGGCGATAAGAACGATGTTAGTAAGCAAGGCGAGCATAACAAAAACAATTACATAAGTGCTATGGGTAAAATCTTCGTCGAGGGCCTGGTTGTAAGCGGAGGAGAAATACGTAATAAGCAGGGCGATGCAGCCGACGATCAGGCCGATGGCGTTGTAATCTCGACCGCCCTGGATGAAGGGAGTGCGGAGCTCTTTCCAGATAATCGCAGGGCCGGTTACCGATCTGAGGGATTGGGAATCTTGGGTGGATGGAAAGTTTTTTGTAAGGGCGGAGGAATTTGATGAAGCGGAGGTGTTTTTGGGCTTGAGGATTCGGGTGATGATTTGTGATTCGGCTTGGTGTTTGATTTGTCCGACGGCCTGGGCGAGGGCGGCTTTACGAACGAGCTTGACGGCCAGGGCGATGTTAAAAGCTGAAGCGGTGAGCATGATGGCGCAATGGAGAAGCCAATTGAATTGTATGGTAAAAGCGCCGGGATTGAGCATTTGGCCGATCATCTGGATCATGACGCCAAATGGATTGGGGTAATAGAAAACCGAAGGGAGAAGGCTTATAAATACGGTGCCCTGCAGGCAGTATTCGATCAGGGCGGGGAAAAATCCGTAAAGAGTGCCAAGGATAAAGAGGGTTTTAAGAATGACAGCATAAGAACGTCGTCCGCTGATCGAGAGCAGCAGGCTGAGCGAGCCGGCGAAGATAACCGCGGTGAAAGTTACGCAAGCGGCGGAAACGACAAAATTCCAGGGTACCCCGCCAAAGATGCGGACGATGGCCAACAAGGGTAGCGAAATAGCCAGGAGCAGAATGATCTGGAGCAGTTTGCCGGTGAGCTTGCCAAAGACAATCTGAAAGCTGTTAATGGGCGTGGTCATGAGCACGCCGAGGGTGCGGTGGTAGATTTCGTCGCTGATGGAGTTGGACAGCATGATGACGGCGATGATCTGGGTGGTGAGGAACTGAAAGGCGATGATGGTGGCGATGATGGTTTTTCCGGCTTCGGCCATGCGGCTGGTGGCGTAGGAGGCGGACTTGTAGCTTTCAACAGTGTTGAACCAGACCAACACCACAAAACAGGTCATCAAAGCCAGGTAAATGAAACGGAGGAGGTAGTTTCTTTTTCGGCGGCTGGCGACGCGGAGTTCCTTGGTCAGGACCGGGCCGGTTAGAGCTGCCAGACTGAAGTGAGTGATTAATTTTTTTGAGTCCGATTTCATTGTTACAGTTTTTTTGCCCGGTTGCAACAGTTCGTAATCTTGGGCTTTGTTAAGCCTGAGCGGTTATGCAAAATGCTGAGTTCTTTAGGTTTTTGCGAAAATGTTCCGACGCAAGCTGCCTCGGGCAAAGATAGTAAAGAAAAATCCGGCAACGAGATAGAAAAAAGTCGATGGAGAAATTATTAATGTAGTTTCTCTGAAATTGTATTTGTCAGTGGGCCATTCGTAGCGAAGATGGCTTACTGGTTTACGAACATTTCGTTCGCCGAGAGTTTCATTTAAGACAACGCCAGTTTGGACGAGTGGGTTGGCAGAAAATAATACTTCAGCAGCGTCTCCATTCGTTCCCACTCCACCGCAAATAGGAATAAAGAGACCCAGCATCAGAGACAGGAAAATAGTCAGACTAATGGCGGTGGAGGTTTTTTTGGTTAGGGTACTGAAAAACATTCCGGATCCGGCAAACCAGGCAAAGATACCGATTACTATCAGGAGCAGATGAAACAATGCGGACGGGTGAATATAGCCAAGCAGGGTGAACAACAACAAATGGGCAGCGAGTAAAATGTAAATTGGCAGGCAGCGGCGCAACACACCGAGATATTTGCCAAAAATGATTTGCCAGTCAGTCAGAGAAGTGTTCAGCAGCAGGGGCCAGGTTTGTGATTCTTTTTCGGAAGTAATGGATTCAGCGGCCATGGTGGCATTGCAAATTATCAGGACGACCATGTAAACCAGAATATAGGCGAACTGACAGACTTCTTCCTTGAACCATCCTTTGGCAAAGCAAAGAGCATATAAAGACAGCGCACCAATGAGAACCATTCCCCCTGCGATACGGTTGGTGGCAGTTTTGGTTTGCTTGCGAGTGAAAGTGATGAGGTCTTTCCAGGCGATTGGATGGCCTTTGACGTGGCTGATTTTATCAGAGCGTTTGGAAGGCAAGCCAGATGAGTTGGAGGATTGGGCAGCGAGAAGCTTTTTTCTGGATTTTTTTGATTTACCGAAAAGCTGGGCTAGGGCCGCTTTGCGAACTCGCACCGTCGCGAAAGCGAGAATGGCAACGGAAACACCCAGCGAAAAAAGACAATGCACCCACCAGGGAATGATCGGGACAGCAGCACCTGTGGAAAACATTATGCCGGTGTTGAAGGTTAGGACGTAGAAAGGATTAGTCAGACAGAGAAAATAATCCAGGAAGTTTTGCGACAGGTGATTTTCGAAAATCAGCCAAGTGAGTAATAAGGGTATCAAGCCATAAAAAATAAATAAAGTTGCCAGGGCCGCACCAGATGCCTGGGAAGATTTTTTGCTGTCGATAGAAAATAAAAGGCTGAGTGAGCCGGCCAAAAGCATGGCGGTGAAAGTGATGCAGAGACTGGAAATGATGTAGCCCCAGAGTACACCGCCCAAGACACGGACGATGGCCAGGATTGGCAGGCTAAGTGCCAGGAGCAGAAAAAGCTGGAGCAATCGACTGAAGAGTTTGCCCAGGACAATTTGCAGTGAGCTAATGGGGGTGGTCATGAGTGCGCCGAGTGTGCGGCTGTTGGTTTCGTCGCTGATGGCACCGGACAATAGCGAAACAGCCACGAGCTGAATCATGATGAACTGGGACCAGACGATAGTGGCGGTAATGGCAATGCCGGCCTCGGCCATGTGTGACGCACGGTAAACGGCAGAATCGTTGCTGAATTCTCCGACGATATTGTACCAGGTGTAACCGACAAAGATGGTCAAAAGAGCTAAATAAACAAAGCGAAGGTAATAGTTTCTTTTTCGCCGGCTGGAGACAAGGAGTTCCTTTTCGAAAATAGGCCCGGTTAGTGCGGCCGGATTAAGGCGGGCGATGATGTTGGTTATGATTTGCGCCATTATGAAGCAACCTGTTAACGTCGAACGATTTCAAAATTAATCCGGTTCAGTCAATGTTGATTCGGTTTAGTTGACGATTCCTTTGGTTAGTTGCAGAAACGCGTCGTCAAGTTTTAGCTGTTCGGGTTCCAGCGAGATAACGTCAATGTTACCCAAAACCAGGGTGCGGGCGATGATGCCGTCTCCATCGGCACCTTCGTTGAAGGTTACGGCGATATGGTCGCCAACGATGGTGGCGTTTTGGATCTGGGGCAGGGCAATGAGCAACTCCACAGCCTGTTGTGGCTGGTCGGCGACGCGGACCTTAACCCTGCTTAGGATACCCATGCGTTGTTTGATTTCGTCCATGGTCCCGCTAAAGACCAGTTTGCCGCTTTCGATGATGCCCACTTGGTTGCAGATTTCCTCCAGTTCGCTGAGAATGTGGCTGGAGATCATGATGGTTTTGTTCATGCGTTTCAATTCACGCAGCAGCTCACGAATTTCGATGCGGGCGCGCGGGTCCAGGCCGCTGGCGGGCTCATCCAGAATGAGCACTTTGGGATCGTGGATAAGCACCCGGGCCAGTCCGAGTCTTTGCTGCATACCACGGGACAGACTGTCAACTGCGGTGGTGCTTTTGGATTGGAGGTCGGTAAGTTCGAGGACGCCTTCGACGATAGATTTTCTTTTTTTGCGTTCGATATTGAAAGCGGCAGCGAAAAATTCCAAATACTCAAAAACTTTCAGATCATCATAAACACCCATGAAGTCCGGCATATAGCCGACGCAGCGGCGGACCTTTTGACCGGCTTTGGTAACGTCGTAGCTGTCGATAAAGGCTTGGCCCGAGGTTGGTTCAAGCAACGTGGCCAGGATACGCATGGTGGTTGTCTTACCGGCGCCGTTAGGACCGATGAAACCGAAAATGTCACCGGTCTGAATATTCAGGTTCAGGTTGACCAGGGCAGCCAGATCGCCATAGTGTTTGGTAAGGTTTTTGGTTTCAATCATTTTTGGTTACCTCATCAAGGCTTAAGGGAAATATAATTAAGCGTGCTATTTGTATATGGTTGTATTCACAGGCATAGTCTTTAACCTGGAAAGGCGTGGGAGCGTTTTCGAATTCGGCGCAGACGACAGCGGCCCCGTGAGCAAGATAGGCCTGGATGGCTTCGGTGCGTTGCAGGATGCCGCGGGCAAAGAAGGCTATTTCGTTTTTGGAAGATATTTTTGGGGTAGGTTCGAAGGAGTTATATTCATGAGTTCCATTCGTTCCAAAGGGTTTGGCCCAGGGATTATCGGTGACGATATTATTGTTGAAGGTTATGGTTGTGTGTGGCGGCACCTTTTCGAAGGGAATAATTTGATTATTATCCATCAGAACGTAACCATTTTTAACCGGGTGGTCGGAAAGGTTGATAATGGTAAGGGTCCATTGATTTTGCTGTTTTGTCAGTGATGCATCAATGGGCATCTGGTCCAGGGGTGATTCGTTGAGCAGGGTTTGCATGGACCAGATATTAACGGGCAGCGCAGTGGGCAGGTTCGATCCGTCAACCTGTCGACAAAAGATGTTGCGGCTGCCGACGCCGTGGTCGTGGAGGTAAAGATAGTCCTGAGCGGGTGAAATACCTGACCACCATTGTTGCTCCTGGAGATTTTCAAACTGATAGTTTTCACTAAAAGGGGCGAACAAACCGGTGTAGGAAGTGCTCCAGTTGTGATCTGAGTTTTTGATGCCGTCAATTACGGATACCGTACGAAGTTGCATCTTACCACCGCGGATAGCCTGGATACCGTAATAGGCACCGACCGAGAAAACGATAATCCAGAAGGTTGAGGTCAGCCACGTAAGGGGTAGTTTACCGCGGCTTTTGAGGAATTTGTAATCAATCGGACCGAGCAGCAGAGCCAACAAGGTAAGCAGGAGAATGACCCACCAGATGCTCAAGGGACGCATTTCGGAGATACTGTAGAGGTGTTCCATAATGGCGTTGCTGCCTATTTGTGCAAAACCGAGTCTGTAAGAAGAACTGTCGTAATATTGATTTTCATCTTCTTCGCCGGGGGTTTTTTCACTTTCAGGGGTGTAGATTATGGAACGCTTCTGATGGAAGGTTTGTCTGCCATAGTAATTTTGAGATTTCTCATCATTATTCGGGGTGGGAGCATCAGCATAGTCGATAGCAGAATCTTCCAGGATGGCGGCGATTTGACTGGTCCAGAATTGTCCGGCATGGCTTTGTTGTTTTTCGGACATTTGGGCGGGGTCAAAGGCGATGACGCCGACCCGACCGAAACCGCGATATGCTTGGCAGAATAGAGTTTGCCCCTGGGTGTTTTTTTGAGTGCGGCTAAAGTTTGCATCGGGCTTGGGTGTCAAAGGCCAGCAGGTAACAGATTCGCTTTGTTGGGGATCGAGGGACCACTGGCGGAGCAGACCGGGGGATATCTGCCCCTGGCGAGCGGACTGGATGTTGGCGGGCAGCAGTTGAGCAAGGGGATTTTTAGGCGGCACTGGATTGTCTGCCAAAACAACAAGTAATTTTCCACCGTTGGACACCCACTGAGCGATAGCGTTCAGTTGTTGAATGCGGAAACCCTGCCAATCCGGATTGTAGAGGATGAGCAGGTCAACAGAGACGTACCCGGTCCAGTCCCAGGGAGCCATGGCGGGCAGCTTTTCTTCGAGATAGACCTGGCCGATTTGTTGTCCACGCGTTTTTTGGGCGTCATCCGGATCGAAATATCGAATACAGCAGGAGGTGTTTTTCGCCAGGCGGGTCAGACCGAATTTTCGAGGACCGATCACACCGATAAGCAGATCGTTTTTTTCGACGGCCTTAAGATAACGATTCTCGTCGGAGTAATCCCAGAGGTCAAGATCGTGTTTCCATAAGGTTTTGCCGTTCTGGTTCACCAGACGCAGGCGGCATTTGTCGGCGGCGAAAGCCAGCTTGGTAACCATCGGCAGATGCAGGGGCAGGTCAGGTTGGAGCACAAAATCCTGGGAGATGTTCATGACGTTAAGCTCATCCTGCTGAGCGGATATTAATATCTGTCCGGCCAGCGGTTCGGTAAGATTGCTGCCGATACCGATTTCGACAGGCGTCCATTCGAGCGGGCGAAAGCAGCCGTTCCAACCGATAAAGATATCAACGTTGTATTCCGGTTTTTCGGCGACTGCAGTACCGCAAAAGCAAATCACTAAGACCAGAATCGTGAAAAACTTCATTTGTTTCATAGCAAAACCTCTTATCTTATCAGTTTCATCTCAAAGCCGGAGCTGAATGATTTCAGTTTTCATAAGGTACGTTTTATAAGCGAACTTTTTTAATATAAACCAGCCATTCCAGCACGGCAATGAATAAGGCAAAAGCAACCAGGTAAGGCCACAAAGGTAAATTGGCCAATGAGAGTGATTCATCACGCGCCTGCAATGTTAAGCCGGTGAAAGTCAGTTCCTTTTGTGGATTGATATTGCTTTCGTTTTCGTTCAACAGGTTCACCGCAAAATAACGGGGGGGCTGGTCTGGGATTTCGACAACGTAAATACCAGCGCGTTCGGTGGCGGAGTAACGTAGTACCCCGGAATCACCAATGATGATTTCTTGCTCCGGGAGGTTGGGCACTGAAATCCGGGCAATGGTTTCGGGGGGAAGATTTTCGATGGTAACTGGTTTGGATACGGGTAGATTGTATTGTTGATCCTGGTTGTATTCCAGTGCCAGGAAATTTACAGCGTTGTAGCAAAACAAAACGAACGACGGTTCAAAAGGCCAGTTGGATTCCATAACATCGAATCCCACCAGCAAAAAGACGCTGCCATGTCGCCGCAGCAGTACGATAGCGGGAGCTTCGTTAAATTCGGCAAGGATTTCAGCATCGCGGGGCAAGGTGTATTTCAGGGAATCGGTGGCAAAGACGTTGTTAAGGTTGACGTATTTGAGAACCGGGTGCTGGGGTCGCCAGTCGGCGATAAACTGGTTTTTGATAAGCTCGTCGGCAGTAACACCCAGATCACTGGGCGGCCGGCCGAAAACGAGGTATCGTGCCCGAGGCAGGTTTTCGGGAACGTATTTATCCAGGATAATAATATCGTAATTTTTAGGTAATGAATCGGTCTGGTTTAAGTTGGAATTAGTATAGGTATTGTCGTCGGAATCAGTATTGGAGTCGTCGTTGGAATTATCATTAGTGCCGCTGTTGGAATTAAGATTGAATTTAGCATTGAACTCACCGGGCAGGCAGGTGTCCAAAGCTGCCAGGGGACAACTTGACAAAGCAGTTTCCAGAGGCGGATTGCCCTTGGTAACCAGCAGTGCCGTAATTCTTTTGGGCGGAGAAACCACTGCCCATGCGGCATCGTCGGCGCTGAGCGAATCCTTCTTCAGTTGTCGGACTTCCAACAGGCCGGATTCGACACCGTTCAGGGTGAAGCTGACAGACACCTTGCCGGGGAGGTCACTGCCGATGGCGGGATCCTGCCTGAGAGGATCGACGGTTACCGATTTTACGGCGCGAACCTGATCATTCAGTGCGAGTTGAATGTCGATTGTCCTGGCGGAATCAGAAAAGTTGGCAACCGTGGCAAAGATGTTAAGTTCATCCGGATTTTCGTATGAGCGACGGGCCTGCATAGCAGTCAGAGCAAAATTATCGGCGGAAGTGCCCAGACAGTTGAAAATCATTTCATCGGGGCCGATGGTAATCTTTTCAGCATCACTTATTTGGCCGTCGCTGAACAGAACTAGTTGAGCGGGATTGCTGACGGATAAATTGACGTTGTCCTCTCCGGGGGACTGGGCGAAAGCGCGAGCGACAGTTACCGCCTGGGCAATTGAAGAACCGGCATCGGTGGGGGTAATGCTGTCGATAGCAGCTAGCAGTTGTCGCTTGTCGGAGGTGAAATTGCACATCACCTTAGCCTGGTTATCAAAAGTGATGATCATGGCCTGGTCAGAAGTGTCCTGAAAAGTGAATACATCACGACTGCGAAGGGATTCAATGTAGTTGCGGGCCTGTTTCTTGGCGAGCTCCAGACGGGTGGTCTGGTTTTCGATGGTTTTCATGCTGGCGGAGCGGTCGATGAGCAGAACATGGCGGTCAGCCGTAGTGGTGTTTAGCGAAAGCAGCGGACCAGCCAGGGCCAGCAGCACAGCCAAAATCGCCAGCATCTGAAGCAGCAGTAGAATATTGCGGCGGATTTTCTGGAAAGGAGCGTTCACCTGCAGGTCCTGAACCGCTCGTTTCCAGAGCAATGTACTGGAAACGAAGTGCTGCTGACGCTTGAGCTTGAGAAAATACATCAACAGCAAAAGCGGAATCGCAACTGAGGCTGCGTAGAGTGCGATTGTAGGAGTTAGCCACTGCATAATAATCTCATCTTTAGCGGGATTATTGATCCCGAACGATTATGGCGTTAGAAAACCTCATAAAACCTGTTAAGTTATTGACGTTTCAAAAACCATTTCATTACTTTTTTCGGGTCCTTATTTTTTTCGGGAGCAATTTGTTGCCTGCCAGGTTGTATTTATTTTAGTGTATCAGTCGGATTAGGCGGAGATAGTTGAGCACGAGAGTTTCGACAGGCTCAGCGGAATTCGCCAACACATAAGTCGCACCGCGGCGAGTACAAAAATCCTTAAGTTCGTTACAATAGGCCGCGAGATTTTTCTGGTAATATTTCAGCAAAGCACTGCTGGCGGTGATTTCGGCGGTGTCGTCATCTTCAACGTCGAGCAGTTGCAAATCGCCGGTCAACTTGGGATTGAGTTCATCGGGAGAAAGGATTTGGATGGCGTAAATATCGTATTTTGGCGAAATCATTCGCCGCAGACCGGAATCATACCCTTCTTTGAAAAAAAAGTCGGACAAAATAATTATGATGCCGCTGCCGATGCGCCCCGCGGCTAGTTGTCGGCAGGTCTGGTCGAAATTTGTAGGCCGCTCGAATTTTTCAGTAACCAGAAATTCCGCCATCTGCGCCAAATAATTGCGGCCGCGCATGTTGGGAAGTTGACGTTGAACTCCGCTGGAAAAAGAGCTGATAGTTACGCGGTTGTTGTTAACCAGGCTGACATAACCTAGAGCAGCCGTCAATTTTTTAACGAACACGGCCTTGGAATTGCTGGAAATTTTATCCGCCGGCTGATCCTTGGTTTTCCCGGAGAATAATGGTGAGGAAGGTGAAGCCGGCGGATCCATCGAGGCACTGACGTCCATGACGATGTGCACGGTGAGGTCCTGCTCTTCCAGGAACAATTTAAGAAATAACTGTTCAAGCCGACCGTAAATATTCCAGTCCACAAAACGCAAATCATCACCGACAACATAAGGACGATGATCGGCAAACTCGACACTCTGGCCGCGACGTTTGGAACGACGTTGTCCCTGGAGCTTACCCTGGAGGATTTTTCGACTGAGCAAATCGAGCGCATCCAGCCGGGCCATGAAACCCGGGTCCAGTAGATCGGTAATACGCGGTTGAGTTTTGGCAGTTGAATTTGCCATTCTGATTATCCTTATAAAAACCACTGTTAATGCCGACCGTTCAATCGGACATTCTGGCTGCTATAACAGCCCAGATAATTTCGGGCTTATAAGGCTTTCTCCTTTTATTACGGTTTAAAGGTTTGTATGGTTCGCATGGTTTACAACAATTTTATGGCACGTTAAGCGACTGTTCAGCCGATTTCGGGATTTCGCTAAGGATTTGCTGGAGAATATCGTCGTTGTAGATGCCCTCGGCCTGACCTTCAAAGTTTAGCAAAATGCGGTGGCGAACAGCCGGCAAAAATGAATCAGCAATGTCGGCGAAACTGAGATGATAGCGACCATCGAGCATCGCGCGGACCTTACCGGACAGGATCAACGCCTGAACACCACGAGGCGAGGAGCCAAAACGGATGTATTTGTTGGTAATCTCGGGAGCGAATTCACCCTGAGGATGAGTGGCCAGCGTAAGTCGGATAGCGTAGTCCTGAACATGATCGGCAACCGCAACCCGCTTGACCAACTCCCGCGCAGAGTTTATCTGCTCGGCGTTGATAACGGGTTTAGCCTGGGGAGTTTCAGCAGTGGTCGTGCGGTCGATAATGGTGCGTAATTCTTCGCGATTGCTGTAGGGCACGAGCAATTTGAAAAAGAAACGGTCAAGCTGCGCTTCCGGCAACGGATAAGTGCCTTCCTGTTCGATGGGATTCTGAGTGGCCAGCACGATAAAAGGCTGCGGAAGTTGATAAATTGTGCCACCGGAAGTGACTGAGCATTCCTGCATAGCTTCCAGCATGGCGGACTGGGTCTTGGGAGTGGCACGGTTGATTTCGTCCGCGAGGATAATCTGACCGAAGATGGGACCCTTCTGAAACTCAAATCTGCGTCGCCCCGTAGCTTGGTCTTCCATGACAATGTTGGTGCCGATGATGTCAGCCGGCATGAGATCGGGAGTGAACTGAATCCGACCGAACTCTAATGACAACGCGGAACTCAACGTGCGAACCAGCAGGGTTTTACCCAGCCCGGGAACACCTTCGAGCAGAACATGACCGCCGCAGAACAAGCAGATTAGAGTGTTGTCGATAATATCGTCATGACCGACAATTACCCGGGAAATTTCACCATGCAGTTTGGTAAACATGTCTCGAAATTCACCGCACTGCTTTTCAACTTTTTCGGATGGCCTCTGGTTTTCAGGCATAATAAACCTCCTGTGTTATTTATCATCTTTCTGGTTTGTCTTTATTTTTTCGATCCGCAGCTCTACGTTTAGCCCGCAGAAGCTGCTGAATATGAGATTGTTCCTGGTCCTCAGGCGAAGCGGTTGTTTTCGAGTCGTCAGCAGCTTTCTTATCCGAGTCCGGTGAAGATTGCCCATCAAACTTCCCACCGGCCTGCTGAACCGCTTGCGCCCCGCCGGCCTGAGGCATTTCCACAGCAGACTGATCGGCAATCTGGTCGGCGCCTTGGTAACGCTTTTTAGCCTGAGCTTTTGAAACAGCAATATCCTGGCCGCTACTGGTGTAGCTGTCCTGAACTTTTCGACGGGTAACTTTCAATCTTTCCAGGGTTTGTTCCGATTCTTTCGCCGACGCAGGTGAACGGAAAATGATCGCCAGCTTTTTTGTCAGGGCTTTGAAATCAAAGGCGATTCTGCGGATCGCTACATCGAGCAGAAAAACCGCCAGCCAGATCAGCATCAAAGGCTGATTAAGCGGCAGGTGCGTTTCAGGAAACTTAACACCTGCTGTTGAGAAAATGTCAGCCATCTCGGGATCCTCCGGTAGAATTCGGCCACCGGTAATAGTGCTGACCTGCTGAAGCAGCGCAAAATTATCAGATAGATCGCGATATTCCGGTGCAAACGGAACCGTTATGGGCGTTTGGGTGATTTGAGGCTGGGCATCTTCACCGAGCTTTTGATAACGCAGGTTTAAAATGTAATTTCCGGCACTGTCCGCCTGAAAGCGACCTTGGTATTGTCCGGGCCCGGTTTGAGTCAGTTGCAAATTTTTGGCGGAAACGTCCGGGCTGATAACCTGGGCGCCAATGTTGGAAAGGGTCTGGAATTTGCCCTCCGGATCAATCGCTTCGATGTTGACGGTAACGTCGCGACCATTAACATCGGTCAGAATCTCGCAATCACCGGTTTGGGCGGATTTAGCACTCCACAGCAGAGCCTGTTCCCAGAAGTTTTCTGCCTGGCTCCAACTCAGCCACTTCGATCCCCACCGGCTGTCGAGGGAACTGGTGAATACCAGACATCGACCCAGCCCCGACTGACAGGTGGCCAGAACCGGATCGCTCTGATTACTGTTAAGGATCATCTGAGACAAACCGGGTTTGGGCCCGGTCAGTACATAACCATCCAGATCAGGAAGCGGCACAGATAGCCCCTGGGTGATTTCGTTGAGCGAATAGCTGATTTGTGGGGTAAAGGTTTCTTCGACAATTAGAGCTCGGCGAACAACCTGAGCTTCCTTGATAAAAATCTGGGGTAACTGGTTTGGATTTTTAACATTGTAAAATCGCCCACCGGTAAGCTGGGCAATACGCCGAAGGCTGTTAACGTCAGCAGGCGAATGAGGAAAAATCCCCACGCCTGTGCAGGTGATGCCGGCCTGTTTGAGTTGGCCAAGCAGATTACCACTTGGCGGAGAGGGGTCACCGTCGCTGATGACAATAATATGCTTCTGGGCGGCGTCACTATCCTTGAGTTTGTCATAAGCAGCCTGAATGTGAGAAGCCAGATCGGGCATATCACCCATCTGCATTTGGTTGATAGCAGCCATTACCGCCGATTTGTTTCCAGCTACCGAAAGCGGGAAAACCCAATTACTGCCGCCCTCTTGCCAACCGTATGCGAGAATGCCCACCAGGTCATGGCGGCTGAGAGTCTTAACCGCCGCTTGGGCAACTTTTTTGCCCCAGTAATTTCCCTGGGGCATTTCGCAGGCGTGCATGACCAACACCAGAGCACCTTTGGGAAGTTGTTTTTTCTGGGGCGGATCAAGATCGACCGGCAAAATATCCGCCACCGGCGAACCAATCCATCCACCGGCACCAAATGCGCTCGGGCCGCCGGTCATAATCAACCCGCCGCCGAGATCGTTAACATAACGGGTGAGCAATTGTTGCTGATGGAAAGAGAAGCTTCCGCAATCGGTGTTGGCCAGAATTATAGCGTCCGCATCAATTAGCTGCGACAGATCTGTGGGAAAATCATCAACCAGGCAAGACCGAATATCCAGGTTAGTATTGCCCAGCAAACCGCGCAGAGTTTGCCCGGAGGACCCGTCGGCATCAACTACCAGAACATGGCCGGGACCGAGAACCGCCGTCAACGCCGAAACCTGGTTGTTCTGAGTAATCTTGTCCCGTTGCGGATCATCAGGAATAAACGTTGCCTTGAAATCATGGATCCCACGCGTACCCAACGGCAAAGAAATAGTCTTGACATTCGTGCCCGGTTTCAGATGCACCACAGCAGCAACTTGGTCAGAATCAGGATCAATATCAACACTTTTACCGTTGAGAGTGAGAAAAAGTTTTCCCTGAGTTTCTACCGTCGAAGCCAACACAAAACGCAGTGAAACAGTTTGCCCGCTGCGCGCATGAGCCGGAGCAACCAGCCGCTTGAAAATCACCTCATTTTCATATTGATATCGCAGGGCAAGCACATCAATAGGAATTTGGTTGGCAGCGGCGATGCGGGCGGCTTCCTTGAGATCGCCGTCAGTTTCGTTCCCGTCGCTGATAAGCAACAATCGGGTAGCCGTATCGGGCGGTGCTATAGCAAGGGCCATTTGCACCCCATCAGAAAGCTTGGTCTGCCGACCAAAAAGAGTAGTGTTGCGCTGCCTGATTTCAGTAGTGTTGCTGGGCAGTTTGGAAATGCTGGCGGCTTCGGCAATATCGACAACCGCAAAACGATTTTGAACAAGTTTGTCCGGCAGGGAATCAATAAGATATTGCAGAGACGCTTTGGCCAATGGCTCGGGAATGGACAAACTGCGGTCCAGGACACCGATTACACAAAGATTTTGATTTTCCCTGGTCAACTTGGGCTGAGCCAGCAATCCAACCAGCAAAGCGATAGTCAGACACCGAAAAATAACCGCCAAAAAACGCCGCACAGGCCCCAGGGTAGCAAGGTTATACCTCGCCAGCCACAGCAGCGGGATAATCAGCACCCAGCCAATCAGCCAGACCGGCTGTGCAAAATAAATGTGATAATTGCCTGTCATAACTGCCAAATCTGAATACGGTTATTTCCGGCATCAACAATATAAACGCGATTTTTCTCGTCAACGGCTAATCCCCACGGATAGGCCAGTTGACCAGGCTGACGTCCGGCTCGACCAAATACTGCTAATGAATTACCATCGGAATCAAACAATTGTATCCGATTATTGCCGTATTCGCAAACTAACAATGTCCCATTTTCGAGGATGTCAAGATCATAAGGATAACGCAACTGCCCCGCACCGCACCCGACTGAACCGAAATAACCGATCAGGTTACCGTCGAAGTCATACACAGCGATGCGGTGGTTGCAGGCGTCGGCTACGTAAAGTCGTCCACACTGGCTATCCACCGCCAAACCCCCAGGCCGGGAGAATTGGCCAGACTCGGAACCGGCACTGCCAAACGAATATAAAAATTCAAACTGACGATTAAAAACACTTATCCGATCATTACCACCGTATTCACTGACAAAAATCCGCCCATCATCGGCAAAAGCAACATCCGTGGGATAGATAAAGCACCCATCAGTCTCACCGAAACTGCCGAACTCGTGGATTAATTTTCCCTTCGATGAAAAAACAACCACCCGGTGGTAATGGGTATCAGCAACGTACAAATTTCCATCTGGTGCAAAACTGAGACCAACAGGTTTGCCCGCTTCTGTCTGGGGCATGTCTATCTGGTCGAGATAATTACCCCGCCCATCGAAATGTTGTATGCGACCGGTCTTGTCCACGATAAAGACGGAGTTATCCCCCGCCAATTCAATTGCCCGCGGATAAGTAAATTGTCCCTGTCCTCGCCCCAGTACTCCGAATGAATCAATTACCTCAGGCCCGGTATCGCCGCTAAGCGTGTCTTCGCAGCCTCCAATCGCTAGGACGCAAAAGCTCATCGCAATCAACATTGCCGAGCGGGTTAGCTTCCTTGCATGGAAAAGTACAACGACTATCAAAGTAAGTACCATAAAAAGTCCCACCAACGCCAGGCACGAAACGATAACCTGCTGATCGCGGGCATAATGCATCTGATTGAGCAACCGCTGGGCAAAATTCGGCAGCCCGGCCGGCAGTAGCACCATTGTAGCCGACAGTTCCGTTAGACTGAACATCACCAGCAGCAGAAAAGTCCCCACAAAAATCGGCCAGGACTGCCGCAGGTGCACAAAGAAAAAAGTTTTGAATCGCGACGACGTATCCAACCGGGTCATTTCCGTAAGAACCTTTTGGTGACTGTCCCGGTTCAATAGCAGAACGATCAGACCCACCCCGGCAAAACGACCCACCTGGCCCGCACAAACCAAAAGCCAGCTTTGCCGCACAGCCTGACCAGCCGAATTAACCGAGAGCAGACTAAGCAATGACGCTGCCGGTAATGAGGCGGGAATAAACATCATAAAAAAGATTGAAAACCGCACCATAAAAGCCAGCCATTTGCCAAATTTCCCATAATCACCCAGAACCATAGTACCCCAAGCTAGCAGGTAAGCACCTAGGGCGGTAACCGTCGCAATTGCCCAAGACCACGCCAGTCCGTCCAGGTGCAGACTGAAAAACTGCACAAAGGGTTCCACACTGCTGAGATTCCCAATCAGCAACACCAGCGGAACCAGCAGGGAAATCGCCAAAAGCAATATCGTAACCAGCCAGGCATTGAAAGATCTTTCCCGTCGAGGCGGTTCCAGGATACTGGTCTTGTCCGACCATTCCGGGCACACCCAACTGAGAATAACCGCCACCACCAACGCAACCAACCCAACCGGCCACGCAGCCTGCACCACAACAGCCGACGAACCGGTAAGTTCGTAGAGCACCGCTAACTCGGTGCCGATGGTTTTTACACCAGCCAGATGAAAAGTGGCAAATTCCGACAACACCAGAACAAAACAAACCCCCAAAGCCAGCAGCATTGGCCGGGCCAGCAGCGGCAAAGTAATTTTCGTAAATCTCCGGCGATTATCCGCCTCCAGCGAAGCTGCCATAAAAATCTGCCGATCAAGATTTCGCCATCCCTGACCAATTAACAATGCCGACAAAGGCCAGTACCACAAAATCAAAACCAAACCCGCACCAGCCCAACCCACAAAACGGGCCAACTCCGCATTAGCAGCAATGGCCCGACCAAGTTCCGTCGTCGGCGCCGACAACAGCGACCACGCATAGTAAAGCACATACCGCGGCAGCACCAGCGGCATCAGCAGAATCATCAACAGCCAACAACTGCCCGATCTGGACGTTCCCAGCAATCGCCCCGGCAGATAACCCAGCACCACTGCTGCAACCGCGATCAATCCCGCCAGCCCAAACGACTTCAGCCACAATCCTGACGACTGCTGAACAACATCAGCATCGCCGGCACCAGAGTTTTGCTCCCAAAACATTCCAACCAGCGGCAACAAAAATAAACCCACCCAGATCGCCAGCGTTACCAAAATAATTATTTTTGTTGCAGCAGCAGGTTCAATTTTCACTGAAAAATTCCCCCGGCCGTATCAATCGCCAC
This sequence comes from Sedimentisphaerales bacterium, assembly GCA_016934515.1. GTDB lineage: Bacteria > Planctomycetota > Phycisphaerae > Sedimentisphaerales > SM23-30 > JAFGSR01. The sequence continues at coordinate 14,876 of JAFGSR010000009.1, read as the reverse complement.
GGGCAACTGATCGGCAACTTTCTGGTAATCAATCTCCAGATGATTACCAAGGGCGAACTTTCTCAGACTTTCCGGCAACTGCTCAATGGTTTTATTGACCGGAATGTTATGTGAATACGATTCCAGCAGCATTTCTTCGAGTTTATCGCTTAGCAAAAACTCCATAAGCATCTTCGCCGCTTCCGGATGAGGAGCTTTTTTGATTAGAGCCGCCGTGTTAGGAATAGCTAAAGCGCCTTGCCCCGCCTGATCGAGAGGATGCAAAGCAATCGGCCATTCATTTCTCTGGCCCGCATAAACATCGTCGGTATCAGTTAGACAAATATCAGCCTGCCCCGATACCACCATCCTGACCGCGGTGCTGTTTCCCGCCACGATCCGAACCTGGTTTTCCTTGAGCCGCCGGAGAATTTCTGTCCCACGCTGCTCACCATAATGCACAAACCAACTGGCAACATCACCACCGGTTGTGCCGAACTGAGGCGTAGCCATCACCAGCCTCCCTTCCCATTTCTCGTCAAGCAGATCCTCAAGTGATTTAGGCGCCTCTTCAGCACTCAACCGGTTTCTGTTGTAACCGATAACCCGACATCGCAAAGCAAAAGCATACCAACGACCCTCAGGATCCGCAAACTGCCCAGGCCATTTTTCGGTCCGGTCGCTGGAATATCCCTCCAGCAATCCTTCCCGGGCCATCCGAATGGTATGAAAAATCTCGCCCGACCAGAACACATCCGCCAATGGAGCTGCCGATTCAGCACGAATTTTCTGCACCAGACCAACAGTTTTGCTGGCTTCGGTATCAAAACGGGCCAGCACTTTTATTCCGCTAAGCCTCTCAAATTCCCGGATAATCGGCTCCGCCACCACCTGATCAACTGAACAATAAAGAACCACCTGTTTCTGCTCGCCGGAGGAATCACCATCCGACGAACGATTTCTACAGCCCGGCTGAACAACCAATAGCAAGACCAGGATAACCATCAGCAAGGCCGGAGTGATAATAGCGCTAACTGATCGTGATAATTCAGAAAATTTAGCGTACGACACGAAATAATCCCCTTTCTTTTTTATTGCTGTCCCGCGAGGATGAAGAAACCATAATTTACCCCGAAAAATTGCATCTGAAAATCCAGCGATCTTCAACCTTTTTCCAAATCGCTCAATTCATTGCTAAAATTCATCATTTATCATTGATTCCGTCATTCGAACTTCGTCATTCGTCATTACCTTCCTGTTCCAGATTCCCGAAGTAATTTTTAACGGAATCTTCATATTTCCTGGGTATCTGGTTGTCGTCAATTGCTTCCGAAGCATTCTTGCGGGCGGCTTGCACCACTTCGGTAAGCTCCCGCCGCGATTGACCCTTAACCTGCGAATCCTTAAAATAGTAACTCGCCACCGCCGGACCTTTTGAACTGGGCGATTCAATTTTCGTACTCTTGGTAGCGGTCTGGCCGCTGCTATCCGAATCACGAGCGCCGAATCCTTTGCCGGGCCCGCCGGTACCTGTGCCGATTTTATCGGAGGAGCCCTCTTTGAATTCTCCATATCCACCCAGCCCCTGACACATACCCTGGCCAAGGCAGGCAATAGCCCGTTCGATTTCGTCAAGGGTCGCCTGAGAAAGCTTCATCTGTTCCTCGGCAGCACCCAACTCTTCCATCTGACCCGCCAAAGCCTCAATATCGTCCCCGCTTAGCCCGCCGTCACCACCGGCACACGCTCCCATCGCCTGGCTTAGCTCGCTGCAACGATTCGCTGCCATCCGACAGGCCGATGCCTTTTTCATCAACTGCTCAATTTTCTCCGAACTGAGCCCCTGTTTCTCCAGTGCCTTTTTAAGTTGCTCCGGATCGAGCTTGGCCAGTTTCTTATCCAGCCCCGCTTTTTCCAGCTCCCTCTCCATCTCCTGATTTTTCTCTGCCAGCCCCTCCAGTTGCTTAGCAATTTGCTTGAGTTGCTCAGCTAGTTGCTTTTGCTGATCCTTGGGAAGGTTGTTCTGAGCCATTTTCTCGTTAAGATTTTTCAGCATCTCCGCCGCTTTGGAAAAATCACCCTGAGCCATAGCACTCAATAGCTTCTGAGAAAACTCCTCCGGCGATCCCTTGAGCTGCTTGAACATCTGTTGCAAAGAACTTAGGGAATCCATTTGCTCAGCGTTCTGGAGATTCTTGATTTTCTCAGATAGGTCACCAAGCTTTTTAATCGCTTGCTGCTTCATAGCTAAGGGATCAGATTCCGGCAACGAATTCTCCAACGGTGCCAACTCATCTGTAAGTTCCGGGTTCCCCAACTGCTTAACCGCCTGCTTGACAATCCCGGCGGTAGTTTTAATCTCCGCTTGAACTTTCTCGTTTTCCTGAGCAATTAGCTGCTCACTTGCCTTCTTGTCCAGAAAACCCAGCAGATCTTTTTGCGGCAGATACGCAAAAAGCAAAATGGCTGTCAGCCAAAAACTAACCACCCAATACCATCGCCGCGTCGGCCGAACCGGAAAATGCCCCTCCAGCGAAATCTGCCCCGCCATCTGCAAAGCTTCCTCACGAGCCGCTTGCGAAAAAGGATTCTGACTCTCAGCTAACGCCAGCGTCGTACTGAATCGCTCATGCAGCCGGAGTCGCTCATCGACCAGCAACGCCGCCTGCATCTTGCTCGGCCACTTCTTTATCCATAACCAAATAACGACCGTCCCCGCCACAACAGCAATCCCCAGAATGGCTTGCTGATTAATAACGTTATAAGCCAGCAACTTCTCCACCAGAACCGCCAAAAAAGCAGCAATCCCGGCCACAAACAACACCCGACCAGACTGTTCTATAAGCAAATTTATAATACAATTGATACGGACCTGACTAAGCTTTTTCTCGATTGGTTTTCGCATATCAGCCCTCAAACCACGACTTCAACTAACATTACGCACCACCCGCACCGCCTGTTCACCGATTCTTACCCAAAAAGCCCGATTTTGGCATTTCCTTCCAAAAACCGCTTTTGGCAACCACAGCCATATTCCACCATTACATTCATTAGTTAGATAGTCGGAAAACGGTTGATATTATAGCCCAAAAAAACCATAATAACCAGTCGTTTTTTTATTACCGAGGATCCGAGCGTGAACGTACGAAAAGCCCGAAAAAATGATGCCGAACAGATCACCCAATTCCAGATTCTGATGGCCCGGGAAACCGAAAAAATGGAACTGGACATCGAAGTTGTCCGCCGGGGTGTTGCCGGTGTTTTCGCTGAGCCCGCCCGCGGAACCTACTGGGTCGTCGAAGCCAAAGTACAATTGCTCGGTTCGATGCTGGTTATTCCCGAATGGTCCGACTGGCGCTGCGGAACAGTCCTTTGGATTCATTCACTTTACATTAAACCCCCAGCCCGCAAACAAGGCCTCTTTCGGCTGTTGTACCAAAACCTCAAACAACAGGTAATCCAGGACCCAAACCTCAAAGGCTTGCGACTCTACGTTGACAAAACCAACTCCGTCGCCCGAGAAGTTTATGAAAAATTGGGAATGAACCGCGACCACTACGAAATGTACGAATGGCTAAAATAATAAATCGTTATTCTAAACGTTCAATAAATCAGCAACCACCAAACTAATCCAGATATTTTCCCAACAGCAGTTCCAGACGATGCCACGCCGGATCCGCAATCCGGCTCTTGTCCGAAAAAATCCCCAACTCCAAAGCATGATGATGCTCGCAATCTTCCTCCAACAACGCCCCGGCATTCTTGACCGCCTCACCAATCAACTCAATAGCATTGTCCGTTGCCACATTAACATTGTTAATGATATCGTTCATCAAAGCATGCTTATCATTGTCACCCGCATGAGGCTTCCAACAGTCATAATCCGTCGCCAGCGCCACCAACGCGTAACACATCTCCGCTTCACGCGCCAACTTGGCTTCCGGCATGCACGTCATCCCGATCAACTGCGCCCCCCAACTACGGTGCATCAGCGACTCGGCACGTGTAGAAAACTGCGGACCTTCCATGCACACATAAGTCCCTCCGCCATGCACCTTGGCCTTAACCGCTTCTGCCGCATCGAGCAGCAAACGACGCAGTTTGTCACAGAACGGATAGGCAAAATCAACATGTACCGCCAGCTCACCGCTGAAAAAACTGCTCTGCCGTTTGTAAGTCTTATCGATTACCTGGTCGGGAATTATCAAATCTCGCGGAGCAATTTCCTCCACCAGCGACCCACATGCACAAGACGCAATAATGTGCGTAACGCCCAACTGCTTCAACGCGTGGATGTTCGCCCGGTAAGGAACCGTCGAGGGATCCAGCATGTGCCCCGCTCCGTGACGGGCCAGAAACGCAATCGGTATCGAATGCAGCTTCGTCGTAATGATATTCCCCGACGGCAACCCAAAAGGGGTATCCAGATCGTGAACCGTCCCCTCGGTCCGATGAGACAACGCCTGACCCAGGCCCGTACCGCCGATTATTCCTATCCGCCTGATTTTATCGCTCAAAATCCGCTCCTTTGCATGAACCTTTTGTCGTTTCAGACGTAAAAAAACTTAGTTGGCCTTTTTTCACACAGCTTTCACCTAAAGCACGAAAAATAAATTGCTCTAATACCTCGGAAAATTATAATAATAAACTTGGCCACGGGCAAGAGTATTCATTCTCTTGCCCGCAGAGGCCCTAATCTGGTATAATCCCCGTAGAATTTTGAGCGAAACTGAAAGGAGACGCCTGCTTTGGGAAACCGCAAATTAAATTATATTTTACATGAATTAGAAGCTCATGCCCCTTTTGCCTTCTTCGGAGCTCTCCTGGGGGTGGTCTTCATGGTGGTCTTCAGTAAGGTATTGAGCTCCTCAGCCAGTTATCGGCTCTTTTACATCTTTCACCCCGCTCATGTACTCTTAAGTGCGGTAGTTTCAGCGGCTATGTACATTCGCCACGTCAAAAAAGCAGGTTTTCTTGCGATTCTGCTCATTGGCTATGTCGGATCTGTCGGAATCGCCACCTTAAGCGACTCCGTCATCCCTTACGTTGGCGAAGTTACCCTGGGCTTGCATGATTTCAGCCCCCACGCCCACGGCTCAACAGAACCTGATGATTCTCACACCCAAAATGAACAGCTCCTCACCGACACTCCGCACGTGGACCATGTTCACGAATCAAACTGGGGCTTGCACCTGGGCTTCATCGAAGAATGGTACATCGTCAATCCCGCCGCCCTGATTGGAATCATTATCGCTTATTTCTGGCCCCGAACAAAATTCCCCCACGCCGGCCATGTCCTCCTCAGTATCTGGGCATCACTTTTTCACATCATGATGGCCCTGACCGGACATATTACCCTGTGGGTGTACGCCGGCATTGCCCTCTTTTTGTTCGTAGCGGTCTGGTTACCCTGTTGCATCAGCGATATCGTTTTCCCCCTTTTGTTCGTCAAAGAATCGGACGTACTACCCAAACACGAACACTGATTTGCATAAGGGCAACTCAAATATAGAAAACTTACTCATAACCGCCCTGAAAGGGCGAAATATAATAGCCCAGAGCAACGCCCTGGGACATAATCATTATTTATGTATTTTAGCCCTGAAGGGGCGAAATAAATCCCTCGGGTGGCACCGCCAAGTACTCTTGGGGGTGTCCGATATCTTCCCAACTTACCCTCGGCCCGACTTGTCATGCCCGACTTGATCGGGCATCCAGTCTTAAAAATTTATATCTTTTGTGCTTTTTGGGGTTAACTTATAATCCTCGCTTCAAATTTTATTTGCGTCTTTGCGTGAGAGGTCTAAAAATAAATTCGTGTTCATCGCGATTTCATTATCCGCGCCTGTGCTGCAATTCGATAGCAGTAAGACCGGTACGCCGCTTCAATTTCACGTCTCGATGGACTTATGTAATAATCAAACACCAGCGGCCCGACTCGACCGTTCCAGTCGCGACTCGGATTACGCAATCTCTGAACCGCTTCCGCAGCATCCGCCTCCGACAGCGGCCAGCGACCCATCTGGGCTCCATTGAGCATCTTCTGAAACTTCAACACATGCCGACCGTATTTTTCCTCCTGCAAAAAACGCCCCAATGCATAAAGCTGCGCGTAATATGTAGCAATAAGCGACGATCCCTCTCCCGACAATTCCGGCGTATGCGATACCACCCGACCGGCATCCAGAACCAGCAATTCGCCCAACGAAAGCAGTTGCCCACCAGCCACCGCTTTTTTCAAAGCAAACAATCTTGAACCGTTACGCCTGGGTTCGAAGCGAATCCTGCCGTTCTCCCGAACAAATGCTTCAAAATTGGTCGCCAGAGATTCGTCCAGCCAGGCCGGCAAACGAAACCGGAACAATTCATCGACAAACTGATGCCAGCCTTCATGTGCCAGCACCGAAAAATCCGCCGTTCGGCTGATCCGATAAACCACACACGCACCCTTGACATAATAAGCACCCGCCGTGATTTTTAAATAAATCTCCGACTGCTCCGGAACCCACTGCCGCGTAAATGCCTCCCACTGCTCACGATTATCAAACAGATAAACCAGCAGTTTCTTCTCCGTAGCCACCGGACAACCCAGCAACTTCGCATAACTTTTAAACGCCGACTCCAGAAATGGCGGCACCAGCGACATAATTAACGGATCCTGATGAGTAGTGAAAATCTGATAGTGATTAGTGGTAATCTCCAACCCTTCGACCACTTCATCAGACAGATAATCCGGCACCTGCCAGCTTTCCACCTTCTGCACCGTCGGCAGCTTACCCAAACGCACCGCTAACTTTTCCCCCGCTGAAAGATTCACAGCTTCATCAATCGCCCCCCCCTGACAACCCGCCAGACAAATCCAAACCCCCCAGCACAATACCAGAACCAGCAGTCGAATTGATGTTTTTTTCCAAATGCTAATCATCAATTTTTCGCCGCCGTAACCTTGAGCATCCGTTCCAATGCCTGTCGTGCATCTTCCGCAGTTTCATCGTCCACCTTAACCTGATTGGGCAGCGGATTCTCCTCCGGATTATCGCAGTGCCCCTTCAACTTCTCCAGCAACCAAGCCAGATGCCCCAGATCAATCCGGTACATCGTCTCGCACATGCACGGCGAATCGCTCAACGAACGAACCTTAATATTCTTCACCGCCAGCCGATTCGCCAGTCGTTTCACCAGATGAATCTCAGTACCCACCACCCAACTGCTCCCCGGCTCCGCCGCACTGACCGTTTTAATAATCGCCTCGGTCGATCCCACATAATCCGCATTCTGAGCAACCTCAAAACAGCACTCCGGGTGAACAATCACCTTCACCGCCGGATCCTCCGCCCGGGCTTTGACAATCTGCTCCAGCTTGAATTCCTGGTGCACCGAACAATAACCATCCCACAGAATCACCCGCGCCCTCTCATATTGTCCCGGCTCAATCCCCCCCTCCGCTTCGAACGGATTCCAAACCGGCATCGTTTCAACCGCGTGCCCCATCGCAAAAGCGGTGTTGCGCCCCAGATGCTGATCCGGCAGAAACAAAATCATCGCCTCAGCATCCGCCGACCAGATCGATTCAAAAATCGCCTCACAATTACTCGACGTACAGCACATCCCCCCATGCTCACCGCAAAAAGCCTTGATATTGGCCGCACTGTTCACATAAGTCACCGGAACAATCTTCGCCTTCCCGCCCAGTTTCTCCCCAAGCACTTCCCAGCACTGCTCAACCTGATCGATCTCCGCCATATCCGCCATCGGACAACCCGCCGTCATGTCCGGCAGCAGCACCTTCTGCCCTCCCCCGGTAAGAATGTCCGCCGATTCCGCCATGAAGTGCACCCCGCAAAAAACAATGAATTTCTTATCCCGCTGCTCCGCCGCAATCTGACTAAGCTTCAGACTGTCCCCCGTAAAGTCCGCAAAACCAATAATATCATCGTGCTGATAATGATGACCCAGGATCACCATCCGCTCCGCCAACTGACCCTTCAGCTCAGCTATCAAAGCTAGCGCCTCTTCCCGCTCCATCTTCTGAAATTTTTCCGGTAATGGTGCCTGATACATCTTTATATTTATTGCCTCTATGCTGGGTGGTATGCTTACGCCGCAAAGCGGTTTAAGCATGTTTGCCTTTTTTGCACAAACGCCGAAACCAGAATCGCTGTTAATTACCGCCGTTCTGTTGTAATCCGTTTCGTCATTCGTTATTCGTCATTGATTCATCATTCTGGTTTCCGTACCGGGCTCTCCGCTGCGCTTCGTGTCGTCATTCGTCATTAATCTGTCGCTTGGGTGGCGTGCTTACGCGAAGCTTAAGCATGTTTCTTATTTTTCTCTTTTGCGGATAATTACCTTGCCGCCCTTCACCGCCAGCCGATCTTCTCCAAACAACTTAATCGCTTCCGGATACGCCCGGCACTCCTGCTCAAAAACCCGACCTGCCAGACTCTCCGCCGTATCGTTTTCCAGAACCGCACAACTCCGCTGCACAATGATCGGCCCGGCATCATATTCATTCGTCACAAAATGAACCGTGCACCCGCTGATCTTGCACCCCGCCGCCAGCACCGCCTCATGAACATGATGGCCCCACATCCCCTTACCACCGAACGCCGGCAACAGCGCCGGATGAATGTTCATCACCCGGTTCTCATACCGCCCCGGTATTTTCCAGTAACACAGCCATCCGCATTGCACAATCAGGTCCACTCCCGCCTCATCCAGCCGCCGGACAATCTCACCGCTGAATCCATCCACATCCGGATAATCCTTCACCCGAACCACACTCGCCTCCAGCCCCAGCTCCCGCGCCCGCTCCACCCCCGCCACCGTCGAACGCGAACTGATAACCACCCCAATTTCCGCCTTCAACTCTCCCCGCTCAATGCACTGGGCAATATTAACCATCGTCCGCCCACCCCCCGACAACAAAACACCCAATCGAATTTTCTTACTCGTATTTTTCATAACAATGTTAGCTATTCAAATGTCCGAATACCCAAAATACTCACTTACCTTGGCTTCCACCTGCTCCTCGGTCCAATCCGGATTACATTGTCTCAGCCAGGCCGCCTTTAATCCACGAGCGTCCCGGTAGAGAGCAAAGGCAATTTCCAGCTTTCGCCCCGGCGTCATCTTGCGAAAAATCTCCTGCTGCATCTGCTCACCCTTACGCAAATGCGCCGCCTGAAATTCATCTACCGGCTTAATACACATCAAATTATCTCTCTGTCTTCAGACACTTTTTATTCGTCCTTATTCCAACATGTTTTTGACCGCCGGCTTAAGCTGGGGCAAATCACGCTCTAATATATTCCAAACCGTATCGATATCAATCCCCAGATAGTCATGCACCAGAATATTGCGCAAGCCCGATATCTTATACCAGTCAATTTCTGGCCGGGCCTTCTTGGCCGACTCGGATAACCGCTGTGTGGATTCCGCCAAAACCTGCAAATTCCGAATAACCGCGTCTTGGACAAGTGGTGTTTGTAAAAATTCCTCTCGATCAACACCCGACATATAAGACTCAATCCGTTCTATACATTCGGTTACATGAATCAGATACAGCCGATCATCCTTCATATTGGCCGCGCCTCCTGAATAACTTTGTCGCGAATATACCAATGCAACCCTTTTTCGGTCGCAATATCCACCTTGCGATGCAGCAGCTCCTGCAAATCCATCAACAACCCGCCCAAATCCATTAAGCTGCACCCCTCTTCCGGATCCACCAGAAAATCAATGTCGCTGTCCGGCCCCATCTGTCCGCGCGCCACCGAACCAAAAACCCGCACGTTCCCAGCCCCGTGCTTGGCCGAAATCCGCAATATCGCATCACGGTTGTCCTGTAATATTTTTTCCAGCTTCATAAGAAATCTCGCATCTATAAAGTTGTGTGGCATGATTACGCGCAGCTTAAGCATGTCTCACGCTACTTGAAACGATTAATTAATGTCAATTAACGACGCCCTTTCTTCCCTTCCATCCAAAATTCAAAACTCAACATTAAAAATCCGTCTTCCGGACCACCAACTGCATCAGCTCTCCTGCTATCTTGATTTCCTTTGCCGCTTCCAGCTCCCCGTCCGCAGCCGGCCCCAGATCATCACAAAGCGTCTCGCTCTTGATGTAATCGTGATACTCCTCCAGCGCCGCCCGCAAACCGTCAGCTTCCGCCTTGAAACGCACCGCAATATGGTTCTGAATCTCCAAACCTATATCTTTACGAATCTGCTGAATGTGCCGAACAACATCCCGCGCAAAACCTTCTCGCTGCAGTTCTTCCGTCAGCTCGATATCCAGCACCAGCGCCGGCTCCACCGCTTCCGAAACCGCCAGCGTCTCGGCGAAATCCGTCTCCACCACCACATCCTCAGCCGCCAGTTCCCAGGTCTTATCACCCGCCCCAACGGAAAATTCCTGACCAGCACTAACCGCCTTGGCAACCTCACTCGCATCCGCCTCTTCCAGAGCACCCGCTATCAACTTCATGTCCTTGCCAAACTTCGGCCCCATCGCTTTATGGTTTGGCTTCAAGCTGTAACTCACATAAGTATCCAGATTCCCCGCAAATTCCAGCTTCTTAATATTCAACTCATCCAGCAGATGCGCCTCGAACCGCCCCAACGCCTCACGCGTCGCCTCGTCTCCCGAAGCAATTATCAACCGCGACAATGGCTGCCTAACCCGAATCTGCCGCGTCTCTCGAATGCTCAACACCCGCGATACCGTATCCGCCACCAGATCCATCTCCCACGCCAGCTTCTCATTCAGCAACTCCTCCTCACATTGCGGATAATCACAGTGATGCACACTCTCCGCCGCCTCGCCGTCGTGCGAACGCACCAGATTCTGATACATCTCCTCCGTAACAAACGGACAAACCGGCGCCAGCAACTTCGCCAAATCCACCAGCACCCGGTAAAGCGTCTGATACGCCGCCAGTTTGTCCGTATCCGAATCACTCTTCGGCCGCCAGTAACGCCTGCGGTTCCGCCGCACATACCAGTTGCTCAGCCGCTCCACAAAATCATCCGCCTGCTGAATAAAAGCATTCGTGTCGTAACTGCCCAGCGATTCATTCGCCACCTTGGCTAGCACCTGCAGCTTGCTCAAAATCCACCGGTCAATATCCTGCAAATCCTCATAAGCCACCGCCTCCCGCTTCGGATCGAACCCGTCCAGCCGCGCGTAATTCACAAAAAAGCTGTACACATTCCACCACGTACTGAACACCCGCCGTTGCACCTGCTCGCCCACCGTGTACCCAAAATTCAAATTGTTCGTCGGGTTGTGCCCGCAGTAAATCCACCGCATCACGTCCGCCCCCATCCTGTCCGCCGCCTCCTCGAACCAGATTGCGTTACCCGTGGACTTGTGCATCTCCTTACCATGCTCATCCCGCACCAGCGCATGACCCAGCAGCGTCTTGAACGGCGCCTTGTTCTCCATCATCGTACTCATCGCCAGCAACGCGTAAAACCAATTACGAAACTGCCCCGGAAAACACTCCAGCACCAGATCCGCCGGAATCCATTTCTCCCAGTACTCCCGGTCCGTGTTGTACTTCACCGTCGAATAAGGCACAATACCCGCATCCAGCCACGGATTACCCACGTCCGGAATCCGCTTCGCCAAACCACCGCATTTCTCACACTTAATCCGCAACGCGTCCACCCAAGGCCGGTGCGGCGACTGACCCTCAAATTTCTCCCACCCCTCAACCGTTCGCTTCTCAAGCTCTTCACGCCCGCCGATCACATCAAACCACCCGCACTCGCACTCAAAAATCGGCAACGCCAACCCCCAGAACCGCTTCTTACTTATCATCCAGTCATGCATATTCTCCAGCCAGTTAAGCTCCTGCTCCCGCCCCCACGACGGAATCCACTTAATCTGCTCCACCACCTGCATAATTTCCTTCCGCCACGACATATCAATGTACCACTCATCCACCGAACGAAACAGCAGCGGCTCATGACACCGCCAGCAGTGCGGATAATCGTGCGCGTATCGCTCCTTCTTGTAATAAACCTCTTTCTGCCGCAAATCCTCAATCACACCTTCCGCCACCTGCGATGCCTTCTGCCCCGTCAAAAATCCATACCCGCCCGTGTAAATCCCCGTCTCGTCAATCGGCATCAAAATCGGCAGCCCCAACTCCTTCCCCAGGTCGAAGTCCTCCTTACCACAGCCCGGAGCAATATGCACGATCCCCGTCCCATCCGAATCCGATACCTCAGCCCACTCGATCACCCGGTGCTCATACCCCGCTTCAGCAAACGTACTCTGCACAATCTCCAGATCATCGAACGGCCCGTTATACCTCCACCCGATCAACTCCTTACCCGGTAGCTTCCCTTCAACCGTGTGCTCGCCTTTCTCCTTCAGAATCCCCACCAAATTTTCCGCCAGATAATAAACACTTTCGCCTTGCCGCGCCTTCACATACGTCAACTCCGGATTCACCGCCGCCGCCACATTCGCCGCCAGCGTCCAGGGCGTCGTCGTCCACACCAACAGATATTCGCCCGCCCGCTCCTTCAACGGCAGCCGCACAAAAACCGCCGTGTCCTCCACATTCTTGTATCCCTCCCGCCGCTCCTGCTCGGAGATCCCCGTCTCACAACGCGGACACCAGGGCATCGCGTCCAGCCCCTTATAAATCAGCCCCCGCTCATGGCACTTCTTCAAAAACGCCCAGATTGTGTAGTTGTTCTCGTCCGACATCGTGTAATAGCTGTTTTCCCAATCCATCCAGTACCCCAGCCGAACAGACTGCTCCGTCTGAATCTTCGAATATTTCTCCACCCGCTCCTTGCAGTGCTTGATGAACTTTTCCAGACCGGCCCTTTCAATATCAGCCTTGGTCTCGTAGCCCATCTGCTTTTCAACCTCAACCTCAACCCACAACCCCTGACAGTCGAAACCATTCTGATACCGCTGATCGTGCCCCAGCATCGCATGATACCGCTGATAACAGTCTTTAAGAGTCCGTCCCCACGCGTGATGCACACCCATCGGATTATTAGCCGTAATCGGACCATCCAGAAAAGACCAAGGCTCCTTCCCCGCATTCTTGGCCCGCAGCTTCTCAAAAGCACGATTCTCACCCCACCACGCCAGAATCCTGTTTTCCAGCTCTTTGTGATCACACGTTGAATTTACTTGTTCAAACATCAATACCGCTCCGAGTTTCACATTTTCACTTAGGCCGCAAAAACACCAAGGGTTCCCTTAATCCTTATCTCACAAGCAGATACGAATTTCCGCAGCCACTACTTCCCAACCCAACATTATGCCAGATTCCCCCCTTATTGCAAGAAATAAGCAAATTTTCCCCAAATCACCCCCCACCAACACCCTTTTCTAAAAAAACCTTTACAGTTCAAGTAAATTTTTGTACAATATTAACGTTCTTGTGGAGAAAAGTTATGTGACCCAATATGGTGATAAAGTCCATCAACACATATACCACCAAAACATTATACTTGATAAGAACGGTTCTGTCAGTCTTGTGCTCGCAAGATAAGTCGTGGAGGAAAGTGATGGAAATATTAAAACTTAAAAAATTTTGTCCAATTCTTCTTCTTATGTTGGTTTCAACAACCAGTTTTGGTCAATGGTCAATGCCAAATAATTTTCAAGATATTGACCCGACAAATCCAAATGGTCAATGGTCTTATGGCTGGTCACCTGTATCTACTTGGAATTTTCAGTTGCTTGACAGTTTTTATTGTTATTCTGCCGCAGAGGATTCTCCAACGTGGTATCATTTGGTAGGCTCTACAAAATTACCAGCTCTCTGGAAAAATACAGGAAGTGATACCCATTTTGGTGTCGATCCGCAACAAATCTCGCTTCATCCCGGGCCAAATGGTGAATCTGCTGTTCTAAGATGGACTTCTCCCCTTACTGGAAAAATTAAAATCCAGGGACAATTTTACGAAGGAGATTTCGGGGCACCAAATTTATTTATTGTTCAAGACTCCAATTTTAATAATCCTCTTTTACACCAAGCTAATTGTAGTATCAACTTGCCTTTTGACTTTGAAACTGTAGTGGACAAAAATGGAACTCTTGATTTTCTCGTTTGCTGCGCATTCTCTGGATGTAATGTTCCTCTTGATGTTAATATTTCTTTTCTTGAAATTTATAAAACAAAAATATACGTCGATGAAAATGCCTCTGGTTCAAATAACGGAATTTCTTGGAATAATGCCTATATTTATTTACAGGATGCCCTGGCAAACGCTGACAAAGGCGATGAAATATTAGTCGCACAGGGGATTTATTCTCCGGATCAAGGTGATGAAGTTAACTCCGGCGATAGAGAAGTTTCATTTTGTCTTGTCAATGGAGTTGAAATATATGGTGGCTATGCAGGTATTACAGAATCTGACCCGGATGAGAGAAATTTAGTTGAATACAAATCTATACTGAGCGGGGATTTAAGCAAAAATGATTCCAAAATATCAAATCCTTTTGAATTCGCTAATGATCCTAATAGAATAGAAAATAGTTATCATGTAGTTAAGGGCTCCGATACCGATGAAACAGCAATTCTTGATGGTTTTGTAATAACCGGTGGTTTTGCCGACGATGAAAACTGGCCAAATAGTAACGGCGGAGGGATGATAAACTGCTCAGGAAAACCAACTATTTTAAATTGTACTTTCCAACAAAATTATGCAATATCCAGAGGAGGTGCCGTATCTAACGATAGTTCAAGTTTCGCTCGAATTATGGATTGTTTTTTCTTTTGCAATTATGCCAATATTGGTGGCGCAATTTTAAACAATGGTCAAAGCAAGTGAACTTTCGCACTTTTACGAGTACCTAAGCCGCGGAAGCCAAGGCTTCTATTAAGAACTCAAAAACTTTATCATGTACGGACG
>JAFGSR010000153.1 GCA_016934515.1 Sedimentisphaerales bacterium | reverse complement strand
GATTTTTATTACATTGCCGGAAGTTCGAGAGATTTTCAACGCTCAGCATCGCTGCCTGAGCAAACTTTTGACGCAGGCGTCAAAAAAGCCGATTTTATCACATTAAAGCTTTCTCGTCGATTACTCCTGAAGCTCTTCCAGCTTTTGCCAGCGGGCATAGGCGTTTTCCAACTGCTCCCTCAATTCTGACAGTCTTGCTGTAACCGCAGCAATCTCCGAACCCTTTTTGTAAAAATCAGGCTCAGCCATAGCCTCGTGCAATTGCTGCTGCTCTGTTTCCAGCGTTTCAATCATCTTCGGTATCGCCTCAAGCTCCTTAGTTTCCTTGAACGACAATTTTCGACCCCGCTCTGATTTTCTTTTCGTCACGGCTTTTTTCGCAGGAACCTTCACCGGCGGTTCCTGTAATTGGTTCGCTTTTTCACTCTGCCTAAGCCAGTCATCATACCCACCAACGTACTCCTTAACCGTCCCCTTGCCCTCCATCACCAATGTGCTCGTAACCACATTATTCAAAAATTCGCGGTCGTGACTCACCAGCAACACCGTCCCCGAATAATTCAGCAAAAATTCTTCCAGCAGATCCAACGTTTCAATGTCGAGGTCGTTGGTTGGTTCATCGAGTACCAACACGTTCGACGGCCGCGCAAACAGCCGGGCCAGCAATAACCGGTTACGCTCTCCCCCCGAAAGATTTCCCACCGAGTTGCGCGACTGCCTGGGCGTAAACAGAAAATCCTGCAGATACCCGATGATGTGACGCGGACTGCCGTTGATGCTGATTGTCTCACTGCCGTCCGCAATGTTTTCATATACGCTTTTCTCGTAGTCCAACTGGGCGTGCGATTGATCGAAATAAGCAACTTCAAGATTGGTCCCCTGACGCACTGTTCCTGCCTGCGCCTCCAGTTCCTTCAGCAGAACCCGCAACAGAGTGGTTTTACCCGAACCATTAGGCCCAATTACGCCGATTTTATCACCCCGCATAATCAGCGTAGAAAACTCGCGAATGATCGGCTCATCAGGCTTGTAGCCAAACGAGATCCCTTTCGCCTCAATAACCAGCTTACCCGACAACTGCGCATCCTGCATTTGCATACGCACGGTTCCCACAAGCTCTTTACGTTGACTTCTCTCCTCACGCATTTTCACCAAAGCACGCACCCGCCCTTCATTACGCCTACGCCGGGCCTTTATACCTTTGCGTATCCAAACCTCTTCCTGTGCCAGCTTCTTATCAAAAAGGTCATTCTCCACCGATTCCACCGCCAGTGCCGACTCTTTACGCCGCAGGTATGTTTCATAATCGCACTGATAGCTCGTCAGTCGCCCCCGGTCCAGTTCGATTATTCGTGTCGAAAGTTTTTTCACAAAGGCCCGGTCATGGCTGACGAACATCAACGTCCCGGTATACTGCCCAAGAAATTCCTCCAGCCACGTGATCGCTTCGATATCCAAATGATTCGTCGGTTCATCAAGCAGCAAAATGTCCGGCTCACGAACGATTGCCCGCGCCAACAGCACCCGCCGTTTCATCCCCGCCGAAAGCGTCGCAACTTCCGCATCCGCGTCCAGCTTGATCTTTTCAATTATCGTCTCCACGTAATGGTTCAACTGCCACCCGCCTTCAAGGTCGAGACGGTGCTGCAACTTATCCAGCGGCCCCAGCAGATTCTCGTTGTGCGCTTCCGTAGCCACCCGATGGCTCAGCAGATGATATTCCGCCAGCAGCTTACCCCGCGAACCCAGCCCTTCGGACACCACATCAAAAACCGTCCCTTTCAGACCCGCCGGCACCACCTGCGTCAGGCAGGTTACCGAAAGCCCAGGCGACCGGGAAACCACCCCGCTTTCAGCTTCAAGCTCACCACCAATAAGTTTCATCAGCGTCGATTTTCCCACCCCGTTACGGCCCAACAGACATATTCGCTCCCCAGATTCAACCTGAAAGTTCATCCGCTCCAGCAGCGGCCCCCCCCCATACCCAACACTAACATCCTGCATTCCCAATAACGCCATTTCAACAATTCCATCTATACCTATCACAATTAACACACACAGCCGCACCGGCAACACATTCACCTGCGCCGGCAAAAACACCGGGCTCCTCATGACACAAACCATTGTAAACTATAACTTACAGTCTCGGCAACTACGCATTTCCACCTTCCCCGAAACCTCCCCCAGATCAACCACCAGTAGATGTAGAGTGATTAATAACTGACTTGTCATTCCCGCACACGCGGGACACGGTGGGAAGCAAAGAACCGCGAAGCGAATCCAGCTTGCCACACATTCTGGAATTAATCTCGATTCACCGGAACAAACGTTTTCACCACCATTTTTCGCATAAAATAAAAGGTTTATATACAACCTTCCTAAGTTGACAATTCATTCTCTTTACAATATAATGAAGCTTAATATGATAAACAAGAATTTTGTGACAAAATTAAGTCCTGATGATTGCCTGCAACGGCTTGACAGTCAATTCAACAAGACTAAGCTCAGCAAAAATAATGTGTTATTTTATTTGTATCGCTTTCGTGTTATGGACAAAAGCCAATATTTATTTAAATTTGAGGCACGGTATTGGTCTAGATTTGCCTGGGGATGCGGACAGATAAAAAAAGATAACGATAAAACAATTGTAAACCTAAAGGCAGATTCAGATACCTGGGGTTTTTTGGCTTTTATATGGTTTATTACCTTGGTCATTTTATTGTTTTACTTATTTGTGGCCAAAAATAATGATTTCAGTGATTTTTGTTTTGCTTCAATATGTTGGTTGCTTATAGGCCATATATCATTCTTTATACGAACTATGTTGCTTGTTCTATTTTTTAATGGAATAGAGGAATTTCTGACATCAACAGAATAAGTCTTGTAGGGTGGGGCTTGCCCCACCGATTCTTGCGATTGGAGAAGAAAAGGCAGAATTTTAAGGTGTCCGCAGAATTTTAAGGTGTCCGGTACATTTTTTATATATCCAGTTAATATACCTGGAGGTGGTTTTGGGGCAGATGGTGAATTTACTGATTTCGATTAGTTACTATAGCACAGGCAATGTTTGCCTCCAGGTGATTTTAAAATGTAGTTAATATAAATTTTGGAATTGGTGATGGCTATGGGCGTAGATATTGAAGAAAAACAAGAACAATCATTTACTGGTTCTTTAGCTGGTATAATGTCTGTTATCTCACTGATTTCTTCTATCTTATGTTTGATATGGTCAATTTACTGGTCAAACTCAACTAAATACGGTTGGGGCGTTGCCAGTCTGTTTGTCCTGTTTTATAGTTTTGATTATGTTACTATAATTACACATCTTTTCCTGGTATGTGGATTGACTTTGGGGTATATTTCTTTGAAAAGAAGAAGAATATACAGGGGGATTATACCGGTTAAATTTCTGGCATTAGTGAGTATTTGTTTTTGCCTGTTTGTTTGTATTATGAGCAATTTATGTGTATTGTGTATGCTCGTTTATGTGACTATTCATCCTATAGGACCTCCTAGTTAATATCCGGTGTATTTTTTATGTTAATGTGTTTCTTTGAAAAACAAATACAGCTACAACTACGAAAACCGTCTCACCCAGATCACCGACGGCAGGGGAAAATAAAGGTATCCAGTACTAAATTTACCTATTTTACTACTGTCCCTAGTTCCTCCTGTCACCGGCAATAAAAACAGCATTACAAAAGTTAGCCAACGTAACATAACACCTCTCTTTTACTGCATCATTTTACCAAGGGGAATTCCGTAATTCTCAACGTTGTACAACCATACGGAATAAGCGTAATCTCTTCCAAGGGAACATCCGGTAAATCCTGCGGACTAAACGGCATCGGACCTGCCGCATTATTATATAACACCCAGTGCGCTATCTTCTTCCCGTCGGTCTTTATCTCTATTGGTGCATTTTCAAACCGCCAGGGCCGTGCCGGTACTTCTGCTTTCTTTATAACCTTAAAACCCCTTAATGGATTCTCGATATTCTGTTCCTTAATACCGTAATTCCAGTCATCCTTTGCGTAAATCTCGTAATATTCTCCGTACTTATCTTTATTCTCAACTTTTCTCCATTGATCTCTGATCTTCAAGGCATAAACGAGGGGACCCCGCTCAACGGCAATTGATTTTTCATACCAGCGGCTTATGCGAACTTCCATAGGCAAAGTCAACTCAACCTCGTCCGCCGGCTTCCATCTTCTGTCAATTTTTACAATTCCGCCGGTTAAATTGTCTTTCCATGTTTTGCCGTTGATACAAATACTTGCATTAGAACACCAACTCGGCACCCTCAACTCAAGTGCAAAAGAAACTTCTTTCTCTCCGTCGAAAGTAAACATAATCTTCTCGCCGAACGGATAATCAGTATCTTCCGTAAATGATACTTCTACACCATCTGCAACCTTGGCCCTGACCTTACTCGGAGCATATACAATTGCCGCCAAACCGTCATCCGCCGTAGCATACCACAGGCTTTGTGTAAACTTAGGCCATCCCTGGTGGAGATTACATGTACAGCACGGATATCCGGTTAACAAACCAAAACAACGATCGGTTCCGGAATGGGGGTAATTTTCATAAAAATTATTATATCCCCTTTTGCACAATACCTGGTTGGCGGATTGAAAGTACTGCCGTGTCTTAAACTCGTCATCCGTCTGTGCCGGCAAGGCGTTAAACGTAATCTTCTCAAGATGGTCGGCAAACTGAAGATCGCCGGTAATCGCAATCATATTCTCCAGCGAATACATCAGTTCAACTGCTGTGCAAAGCTCGGAACCCTGGGTCGGCCTTGTACCGTGCAATCCTTCATCAGCGCCGTACATCCCCTGAGGCTGGCCATGAAATCGCTTTATATCTGCGAACGCTTTCTTTACCGCTTCAAGGTACTTGCCCTCCGGATGTTCCTGATAATAAATGATGGGCTGCTTAATCCCCTGCGCCAGATTGACACAGTGATAACTGTTCCATTCCTCCAGAGTGCCCTTCAGAAAATTTTCAGTCCAGGGATACGTCTGTTCAAAAAGGATTTCCGACAATTCCAGCAAAAATTCATCACCGGTTATATTATAAAGCCAATATACAACCAAAAGATTGTCACCACCACGACGATTCCCCCAGAAAGTCCAGTGACCAAGGGGCTTATTGGGCAACTCCTTTAACTGGTATCGAAAATAATTCGTCAACAAATCGATTACTCTTTTATCACCGGTAGCACTGTAATACTGCATCAGGACCTTCATCATCACCATTTTTGTCCACCAGTCCCTCCGCGGCGACTTTTGAATGCCAGGCTCCGGCTCCGGCTCCTCCTTGAAAGGCACCGGCCCAAAATAGCCGTCAGAAGTCTGACTGTTCAGGGTCCATTCAATCCACGGTTTGGCTTTGGCGATCAGGGCCTTGTCATTTAGTATATAGCCCAGCGGCAATAATCCATCCAGCCAGTAAGGTCCTCTTTCCCAGCCGTCTCCGTCACCGCCCAACCAGCCGTTACGTGGCCCAAGAACTTCCGGATATAGCTCGTCCAGATGTCCTGTCATATTGGCGGCCATCGCCTTGAGCTGCCCCTCCAGCCACCCCGAAGGCTTTATCGCACCCAGCGGCAATTCCGTATAAGGCTTTACTATAAGCGGCGAACGATTAGTTAAATAGTTGCTGTTTCGCCGCTCTTCTCCTTGTAACGCCCTCAACCCAGTCATAAAAAACATAAACCCAAAGAGCAACCAATAGATAAATACCCTTTTCATTTTTTCTGTCCCTTAATATCAATAACCGAGAGTTCCCATTTAACTGTTTACAAAAAATATTTCACCCATTTCGATGCTCAAATTTCTACCATATTAAACTTGAACTATCAAGTTTTTTTCTGAGGCAGTCTTCTTACAGGTTTTCACGAAAGAATTTCGGAAACCCCAAACAACTTAGAATCCCGTAACACTTTAGCTATATGCAGTAAACCTGGGTGGCACCGCCTAGTACTCTTGGGGGTGGAGAAAAAAGGGGTCAGGAGCATTTTAGATTGACTCTATAACTCCTATTTCTCGGCGCATCGGGCAGCAAGCGTGACGATGATGAGAATCCGCTCTGGGAGATCACCTACCGTTTCGCGGTCAGCCAGAACCGCAGCAACTTTCGCGTGGGCGATATCACCGTCGGAGCCAAGTGGGGCTGGGAATATTTGTGGGTGCGGTATGGCGACGAAGTGGACGACGCGAAAAAGCAGATCGTCAAAAAGCCGGTCGCCGCCTATGTGGAGAAAGTTTACTACCTGACGGACTTTTCCGGCCTCGGCCTTGGGGAGGCGGTCTCATGAGTGATCTGAAAAAAGTAGCCAAAGGTCAAACATTCTCACCCAAGGCTGACACGTGGAACTCCTTTATCGACGCTGCGCAATTTGTCCGTCAACACCAGACGGCAATGACCAGCTCTGTGATACCAACTAATCGTCAGAATACGATTGTCAAAATTCACAATAAATCAGGTGAAGATCAAAATCAACTCGCGATTCTGGGTATCGACGATCTGGCAATCAAACCCGACAACGAAGAAACGATCCAACGCTTCCGCACCGAACAGCCCGTCTTTGATTGTAAGAGGATTGCCGACATTGACGAAGCCAAGCAACACGAGATGAAATTTGTCGTATTGGTTGATCCGATCAAAAACAACGAATGCGGACGGGCGATTCTCACCGGTATTACTCCTATCCAGATTCAGTTCTTAGACGACAAACACAGCTATGCATCACCCACTCCGGACGATCCGACGATGCTGTTCAGTTCCAATGACGGCGTGTGTCGCGTTCTCTGGAAGCAGGATGGAGTCGGTTAAATGGGCATTGATTGACTTTCCGGTGAACGACTTCCCGCGAGTTCGGTTCAAGAACAATACCGGCTCAACACTGCGGGAAGGTGATGCGTGCGAGGTTGAGTCAGCAGGTTCTGATCCTTGGACACTCAATGTTGTCAAGCCGACCGGTGACTCGTTACTAAACGTGCTACCATACAGCGGTCTGGATTTGCTGGCGGGAGAGATAGGAACCGTCCACATCGGTGAGGTGATGCGATTTGCCGTTGATTCAGCAAGCTCCGTATCGCCGGGCGATTTTGTCGGCACACAGTCTGGTTACTTTGAACTGACAAAGAATCGATTCGGCTTTCTGGTATTGGCGACCGAAACCACCAGCGACGGCGACTTCGCTTATGTCCGCTACTCCGGTCTGCCGCCGGCGATCAAAGCGGTTGCGGATTCTTCCGGCGACGCCATCGATGTCAAACACTGCGATTCGGACGGCAATACCGAGGGCGACACCTTTACGCTCGATATCATTCCGGAGGATGAAAGCTAATGGGAATCCTCAAGCAAAACGACACATTGATTGCTATGCGAGCAACCGACGGTTCGACAATCGCCTACAAACTCGGTACGCCAACCAACGAAGGCGAAACCGCTATCGCAGCAATGACAGCCAGCGGCGCAATCGCAATGAAAGTCACATCGATGACACAACAGGACGAGATCGGCCTGCCGGTCAAAGGCTGTGACGGCGTGACGGTCGCGGTCAAAGGTGGCGGGACGGCCCTGGGTATGATCATGGTCTTCATTGACGAAGCCAACAGCGTTTACGCGCCCAATGGTCAGGCGGCATGGGATGATGATGTGGTTTGGTGGAACGCTCTGGTCGATGAATATGGCCCGCCGGAACACGCCGCCGTTCATAAGGTCGATGGGCAGAGTTACGACATCATCCCCGACGGTCGAAGCTGTCCGCCGGAGATTCAATATCGCACCATCGCCCGCAATCCCAGCGGTCAGCAGATGATCGACGCTTACAACAACTGTAAAGGCGGAAGCGATAAACCCCACCCGCAGGAAGTGGTGATCTGCGTGGATAATTCCGGCTCGATGACTCGCTCGACCATGACGCCCGGTATCGATGAATTTGAAACGTGGCTCGACAATGGTGGAACAAGTACGCCCGACCCGGCCAATCCGCTTGAACCTATTCAATGGCGTGAAGTCAGCTTCAGTAATGAACGCTGGTTGAACCTGACCTGCGATTGGTACGAAGAATATCGACAACAACAAGCGGAGGGCGGATTCGATGGTTAACAATAGCGTGCGCATTACTCCGCGAAACAACCTTTGGTGCGATCTGCATTGGCAGGTCGCCGACAGCGGCCTAGTAAGCTGGATCATCATCAATGGCGGCGAAAAAATATTCGGGCCGCTGTTGATGGATACGCAGCAGCGGTCTATCGGGATTCCGTTTACCGTCGATGATGTTCTGG
>JAFGSR010000152.1 GCA_016934515.1 Sedimentisphaerales bacterium | reverse complement strand
GATTTTTATTACATTGCCGGAAGTTCGAGAGATTTTCAACGCTCAGCATCGCTGCCTGAGCAAACTTTTGACGCAGGCGTCAAAAATCGCCTTTTTTATAGAACTAATCTTTTCGACTTCATGAAAAGCTTTAAAACACTTAACTTATTGTAGCACAATATATTACAGCAATTATTATGGCCGCTTACCGAACTGAGCAAAATATCTCCAGCTTACGTAAAGTATTGTAAATTAAGTAATTATAATTTACTGCCCCTGGACCCAAAAAAACAGCAAATCTCCCTAATCCGGAAGGCACAATTATGCAAATTCCCCCACCGTATGCAACACTTAACGCTGTGAAATAAGCGTTTCTGATGGGAAAGTCCCGCTTTAATTTGCTTAGACGATTTTTAAACAGGTTTTGAGTGAGATTTGTGTTGATTGATTATGTACGGAATGGGGTATCAGTTATCAGTGATTGATTTTGTGGCCAGCCAGCCAGGACAGGGATGAAAGCACATGATAATCGGCTTTATCAAGTCTGCCGACAACTCCTTTTTTAGAGCAAATCAGGAATCCGACTCAGCGGGGGCTTCTTCCTGGATGTAGGTTTTTTCTTTGTAGAAGAGAGTGACGAAGATAAACAGAGAAGCTGTTACAAGCATAGATATGGTAAAGAACCAGTAGTAGTTGGCGCCGGGCAGGATAGTGGTGCCGTCGGTTTTTTCGATGAAGCCGTTGACAACGGCGACAAAAGCATTGCCGAGCGAAATGGAGAGCAAGTAAACCGACATGATGAAGGATTTCATCTTGCGCGGGGCCTGAGTGTAGGAGAATTCCAGACAGGTGATAGAGACCATGATTTCAGCGGCGGTTAGGAAGACGTAGGCGATGATTTGCCATATGATGTTGGGTTTGAAGCCGACGCCGGCAACGTTGGGCCAGATATCAGCGGCGGAGATTTGGCTGATTTCAGTGGGAGGGTCGGTAGTCATAACGGCGATTTCACCGATTTTGACGCGGTTGGCGCCGTAGTTGGAATTAATACGGATCAGGACGTGGCTGGCGACAGTGGGTTCGAAGGTTATTTCAGCCAAATTGCCCTGGTTGTCAATCTCGCAGTCGGTCAGATGAATCCAGCCGACGGTTTCGGGAGTTTTATCACCGGTGAGTTGGGGGACAAGACCTTGATCTAAGTTGGCAACGTTAATGGTGTAAAGAGCAATTTGTTTGGGATTGTAGGAGGTGCCGTCAAGGAGGTTGGTATTGTTGGAGGTTTTTTCCAGAGCGCCGCGAGCGATCTGTTTAGCATGGTTGGCAGAGGGGGCGGCTTTGGCAGTTTTAGCAGCTGAACTGAGAATTTCTACCACCTGCTGTAGTTTGTTGGCGGCATCGGTGTTGCCGGCTTTTTGCATTTCAGCGTGTTCCAGGCGGGCGTCGAGGATTAATTCTTTTAATATGGCGACAATTTCGATCTGGCTGAGGGCGGTAGCGGCATTAATATGGATGGCGTTGATGGTCCAGGTGCTTCGTTCGCGCAGGGCAATGAGTAGTTCCTGAGGTTTTTCGGAGGTGGGTTGGTCTGCAGAGGACCAGCCGGAGCCATCGGTTTGGCCGTCGATCAGGTTAACCGCTTCGACACCTTTGATAGTAGCGCGGGAAGTGTAACGAAAAACGTCACCACCGTTGATTTGTGATTCGATATGAGCGGAAATCGCGAAAGCACTGGCGGCAACGAACATGCCGATGCAGATTTTACGCAGGGGCTTCATACGGAAGACTTTATCGATCGTGGGATAAAGGACGTAAGAAAATAGCGGAATCATAAGCATGACGAGCAGTGGATTGGCGGCCTGGATTTGAGAAGGCAGCCAATCCTTAATGAAGTAAAGGTTCAAGTGGAGGTCCATTTTTTGGGCCTGCAATACCCAGGCGGAGGCGGACTGATCGAACAGTGACCAAAACATAGCGACGAAAACGTAAATTATGCCGAGTTTAAGGACGGCCCGGAGACCTTCGAGACTGAAAGTTTCTTTGAGAAAGCCGATGCCTCCGGCAGGGACGTGTACGTATTTGTTTCGGCCGAGCCAGAATGCCAGGGTGGCGATAGCCATGAGGATGCCGGGTATGCCGAAGGCCCAGTGGGGGCCGTAAAGTTCGAGTATCTTGGGGGTGAGCATTGTGGAGAAGAAAGATCCGAGATTGATAGCAAAATAGAATATGGAGAAAACTTTCTGGAGCAGATGCTGGTTTGATTTTCCGAACTGGTCGCCGACATGGGCCGAGACGCAGGGTTTGATGCCCCCGGAGCCGATGACGATCAGAGATAATCCGAGGAACAGTCCCGTGCGGGTCTGGTCCAGAGCCAGGACGAGATGGCCCAGGCAGTACACGATGGAGAGCCACAAAATAGTGCGGTATTTTCCGAGCAGAACGTCAGCCAGCAGGGCTCCGATAATGGGAAAGCCGTAAACGCCCATTTTGAACAGATGTGCGTATTTGATGGCTTCACTTTCGCGCATGACATCGAGTTGCCCAGCCGCGTTGAGCAGGTGCTGGGCCATGAAGATGGTCAGGATGCAGTTCATGCCGTAGAAGCTGAATCGCTCAGCGGCTTCGTTGCTGACGATATAAGGGATACCGCTGGGCATTCTTGTGGATGGGATGGGCGCGGTCAGGTATTTAGGTTTTTTCATTTTGTTTGTACCCTATGAGAAATCGGTATAATATTTGGATTAACCGAGCACCCTGGATATCCGACCTTACCCGGATTCAGGAACATTTTTGGCTAATCATCGTAGATTTGATACTGCATGTCAATGATATTATGAGTATCATACATAGCTGTCTAAAACGGGAAAAATTAGCTTCAGAATTTTTTTGGAGGATAAAGTTATGCCGGAATCGGTATTAATACCCGAACAATGGAATGTGCCTCAGATATTTCGTGATCGCGTGGGAGATAAACTTGGCCGCCAGCGGGCCATGTTCGCCGATGGCCATTTGCTGCTGCTGCTTTCTGCACCTACGCAAAATATCCAGGCCGAGAGACGTCCCAGGGTGTTCTGGCGGAACCCCCAGGGTGCATGGCTTTCGTGTATGGGCGATGGCAAACATTTTCTCGCCAGGCATTTGGAGGAGATTAGTGAATTGGTAGAAAAACTCGATCAACAGCAGGATAAAGCTCAACTGATCGACGAATATTTTGCCGTGCTCGAAAAAGAAGTCATGATGAAGCGCATGACCAGAAATTTACTGCAGGCCTTGCAGCAAGCCCGGGAAATGATTCAGAAAGACAAAGATATCATCAACTTCCGCGACAAAGCCGCCGAACTGGAGAGTTCCGTGGAGTTATTATTCGGCGACGCCCACAACGGCCTCGATTTCGCCGTTGCCCGCCGACAGGAAAACCAGACCCAAAGCTCAATGCACATGGCCCGCTCGACTCACCGACTCAATATCCTTGCTGCTTTCTTCTTCCCGCTGATGACCCTGAGCACCCTCTTCGGCATGAACCTTGCGATGGGCTGGGAAAACCGCTACGCACCTTGGCCGTTTTTAGCTGTGCTGGCTGTCGGAGTAATATCAGGCCTCATCCTGCTCGGCGTTCTGACAGCCAAAAACTATTCTCCTGCCCAGTCCGCCAATTCCCGCCGCTGGTATGAATTATCCGAAAAAGAAACCTTAAAAATGATGCGCTCAGAAGATGTTTAAAAAATCAACTGTTCAAATTCCAGTAGGGCCGATGGTAACATCCGCCAATTAAAAACATGTTACCAAAATGTCGGATGTAATTATCCGTCCTTCGAATCTAAAGTGAGATATTGGGGAAGTATATGATAATGAAGCGTGTATGTGCGAATACGCAAAACTGGTCCATACTATTGGTCATATTCATTTTAACCGGTACCCACAACGTTTCGGCCCAGGACCATTTCGCCCAGTGGTTTAATCCCCGTCTGGGCCAACTGAAACTACAAGGTAGTTATCAGATCGAACATTTTTTTTCACGGGATATTAAGGGGCAGGAATCGGATATCCGCTGGACGCAACAGGAATTGGATATTCTTATTCCCCTAAAACAGAACGATGTATCCGAATGGGCCTTGCTCAGTGAGTTGAATATAATCGATATTGATTCGAACGCCGTGTTGTCCGATACCCTGGAAAAACTACCCAGTCATCTTTGGAGCATGGCGCTGGGAGGTGCGTATCGGCGACGGCTGAATAATGATTGGATAGCTGGTGCCCAACTCACGATTGGTTCCACCAGTGACAAGCCTTTCGATAGTGCCGAGGAACTTGTTGTCAATGCGTTGGGAACCTTACAAATTCCTCACGGACCACGCAACGCCTGGCTGCTCATGCTGCAATATTCAAACAATCGGGAATTCCTGCAAAACGTTCCCATTCCGGGAGTAGCTTATCTTTGGCAGCCGGATCGAACTTTTCGCGCATTATTGGGTATTCCATTCGCCATGATCCATTGGGAACCTGCAACCCGCTGGAGCGTTGATGCTTCATATATGATCCCGCGAACCATCAGGGCAAAAATCCAGTATGAAATCACGAATAATGTTAGTTTGTACAGCGGTTTCACCTGGCAAAACCAGCGTTTTTTCCGTGCCGACCGCCCGGATGATGACGAACGATTGTTTTTCTATGACAAGCGCGTCCTGGCAGGATTGCAATGGCAGCTCACCGAACAACTTTTGCTCGATTTGCAGGCGGGCTTCGCCTTCGATCGCTTCATCTTTGAGGGCCAAGACTACAGCGACCGCAGCCATAACCGAATTAATATCCAAAACGGCTGCTTCTTCGGCATCCAGAACCAAATTCGATTTTGATCCCGATGACGTCGTCAGGAAAAAGGATCAGCATCCTGTTTTTCTGTACATTTGCTGATTGGCGAGTTACAATTGCATATTATGCTTTCAAGTTGGCTTAAAACGACTTTCTCTGCAAACAATCATCAGCTCCCCGCAACCGCCCAAACTTTATGATGAAAATGAACACATAACAACCAAATATCCTCCTGATTCTTTTGTTTGACATTTACATAAAGGCAAATATGAACGATTCCAAAACAACATTTTATAAAAAACTATTATACTCTTACATTATTGCTTGTTATTGTTCGAGGATTCCAAGTTATTTTATAGACTGGCGAAAGGGTCTTCCTCCCGAAGGAGAGTATGTAGGTTGGATTGAGGAGATATATTCTTTTATTTTGTTTATTGTTTTGGTTCCTGTAATCACCCCCCTTATCTTGTTTGCTGAAACCTGTTCAGCTTTTGTTTGGGGAGATATTATGTTTGAGAGGCTGTTGCCGCTATTAACATTTACTGTTACTTTTGTTGTAAGTTGTTTTACGATAAGTGTAATGAACCGGAAAGCTTGCGTGGGTGAATAAAGGATTCAGAAATATACAGGTAAACAATATATAATATCCTATAATACATGTTATTCCTGTAAGATTCTTATGTGTTATCTTGTCCGTCACCGAAGAAAAATATAAATTTCTCTAAGCCCTCTTCTTGCGCTCCCGCGGCGAGCATTTCCTTCTGTTCAAATTCTTCTCTGCGTCTTGGCGTGAGATATTTTTCCCCTTCAAAAATTCAATCCCAACCACCACACTAGGAATTAAATTCATAAAAAACAGTGTAAATCATTGTCTAATAAGAATTTACATTAATTTTCTCGACAAAATCCCCCGAACCAATAACCCGACATCTATAATCCATATTCCATAATTTGTTTCATTCAGCGAAAATATTCGTAACTTGATCGTATAGGAATTTGTATTTGATGGCTTATGAAGTAAAGAGAGTGTTTGTGGTTGATGTTTTATGTGTTACAATTGGGT
>JAFGSR010000151.1 GCA_016934515.1 Sedimentisphaerales bacterium | reverse complement strand
GATTTTTATTACATTGCCGGAAGTTCGAGAGATTTTCAACGCTCAGCATCGCTGCCTGAGCAAACTTTTGACGCAGGCGTCATAATTGGACAAAATAATGAACAGCCGACAGAAAGTTCGCAACATCTTCAAACTGAAAAATTCCGGCCCCGTCGCAACCTGGCTGGGAAACCCCCACCCGGATACTCTCGATATTTACACCAAAGCTTTGGGAATCGATAACCAGAACCAATTGCACGATCACTTCAATGATGACTGCCGCTGGATTTGCGCAGAATGGGACACCTACAAACACCCTGACAACAAACCTATCTGGGATTGCCATAACGGCCGCGAAAAAATCTCCTTAGGCCAACCCGGTTTCTTCGGAAATTGCACCAATCTCAATGACCTCCAAACTTTCAACTGGCCCAATGTCAAATATCTCGATTTCTCCGATCCCTTGAAAAAAATCCAGGCTTCCCCCGACAATGCCGTCTTTAGCGGAATGTGGTCCTGTTTTTTCCACATCATGTGCGATTTGTTCGGCATGGAAAACTACTTCATCAAAATGCACACCGACCCCATAATCATCGAAGCCGTTACCGATAGAATCGTTGATTTTTACCTTGAAGCTAACGAGTTGTTCTTCGAACAGGCCGGGGACAGCTTCGACACCTTTTTTATGGGAAACGATTTCGGCAGCCAGATCGATTTACTTATCAGCCTCGACATGTTCAAAAAATTTGTAATGCCCGGTTTCAAAAAACTGATTAACCAAGCCAAAAAATATAACAAAATTGTCCTCCTCCATTCCTGCGGCGCCATCGACAAAGCCATCCCCTTGATAATCGATGCCGGCGTCGATGCCATCCACCCCTTACAGGCCAAAGCCGCCCAAATGGACGCCCACTCATTGGCCAAAAAATATAAGGACAAAATCGCCTTTGTCGGCGGCGTTGACACCCAGGATTTACTCGTAAATGCCTCTCCCGCCCAGGTAAAAGACCATGTCCAAAAATTAATCAATATTCTGGGACCAAACTACATCGTCTCCCCCAGCCACGAAGCCTTGCTCCCCAACGTACCTCTGGAAAACGTCCAGGCCATGCTCGATATCCCGCGACGTTGAAGCTGTTGAAATCCACTTACCTCTCTGCTATGATGGCACTAACTTTTGCTGTACTTATTGAACTTTGATGAATTATTTCAACACCGGGTGGCACCGCCAAGCTCTGCTTGGGAGTGGTTCCATTGAGAAGAACCAGACTATTCATGCAAACCACAAGCTTAATTTCAGTCGCCGGCATCATCGGCGTCGGCAAAACCACCCTCGCCCAAAATCTGGCCCAAATCCTCTCCGCCCAGCTAATCCTGGAAGAATACGATATGAATCCCTTCCTCGATTCGGAATTCGCCGGCAATCATGACGCCGCCCTGCCCAGCGAACTTTTCTTCCTCCTCAGCCGCGCCCGTCAACTGCACAAAAAACAATTCACCAACTCCCCCTCCAAACACTCCGCCGGCTCCCCTGCCGTCACCGATTACATCTTCCAGAAAAACCGAATCTTTGCCCGAATGTATCTCAACGACCACCAGTTCGCCATTTACAACGAAGTCGAAAAGTCCGTCGCTTCTCAGATCGCCCCTCCCAGCGTCGTTATCTTCCTCCACGATACCGTCGAAAACTGCCTGGCCCGCATCGCCGCCCGCGGACGCTCCTTCGAAAAAAGCATCACCGCCGACTGGCTCAAAAACCTTAGCGACCAGTACCACAATCTCTTCCGAAATTTCAACTCCTGCCCGGTCATCACCCTCGACGTCTCCCAAAACGATCCTCGAAAAGAAACCGTCATCCACCAGATCGCTGACCGAATAAGCAATGAAACAATTAAACAATAATAAAATCTATCGCTCTCACAACGCTTGGCACCGCCAAACTTTGCTTGAAGATGGCTCAATTCCCAAAAATATTGACTTTCATGCTGAACGTTCTGCTTTAAATCGTCATTCGTTATTCGTCATTGTTTCGTCATTCTGGTTTCGTCATTCGTCATTAACTCCATGGCCAATCTAAAATTTGAACACTTGGATAATTGAGAAATAAACTATGGATCTTATCCCCTTAGCTCTCACCTGGTATTTCGTCTTCAT
This sequence comes from Sedimentisphaerales bacterium, assembly GCA_016934515.1. Lineage (GTDB taxonomy): Bacteria > Planctomycetota > Phycisphaerae > Sedimentisphaerales > SM23-30 > JAFGSR01. Next base: position 5,369 of record JAFGSR010000151.1, on the reverse strand, counting down.
CTTCACCGCCACCTGCCACGAAGCCGGCCACGCCCTGGCCGCTACAAAATTAGGCGACAAAACCGCTTATCTCGGCGGGCAGCTCACTCTCAACCCCATCCCCCACATCCAACGCGAACCTCTCGGCATGATTCTCTTCCCCGTCCTCACCTTCTTCTTGGGCGGCTGGATGATGGGCTGGGCTAGCTGCCCTTACGATCCCATCTGGGCCTACAGATACCCCAAACGCGCCGCCATCATGGCTATTGCCGGACCCGCCGCAAACCTCGTCCTCGTCATTATTGCCGCCGTCTTCCTCCGCATCGGCCTCGAACTAGGATGGTTCCGGATACCTGAAACCTTCGATTTACACCAGGTCGTCATTGCCCAATCACCCGGCTTCCTGAATTCCCTCGCCGTCATCCTCAGCATCACTTTCTCCCTGAACATTATTCTCTTCGCCTTCAACCTCATCCCCCTGCCCCCAATGGACGGCTCCGCTGCCATCGGCTTAACACTAAAACACGAAACCGCCAATCGCTACCAAACCTTCTTCGCCCAGCCCGGCGTCGCCATTATCGGCCTGGTAATCGCCTGGCATTTTGGTTGGATGGTCATCAGACCCGTCTTATTATTCGCCCTGGACCTCCTCTACACCGGAACCGCCTGACGAAAAGAAAGTAACCACTCATTACATAAGTCCCGTGCGATAAAACTCCTTGAACTTTTGTCCATTGTGTTCACATTTTAACGGTAAACTGCAATTATGAAAAATCTTAGTTCTCGCAAGATTATCGTCATGTCAGCAATTTTCTCCGCTTTACAGTTTGTCACACCGAATGCATTTGCCCAGGGTAATCTTTCTGACTACCAACGCGCATTCAGTCTTAGCAGCAGGATCGCCGATAAAGTATATAAGCAGCGCGTTACACCCCACTTCTTCGATGACAATATCCGTTTCTGGTACAAAAACAATCTGCCCAATGAAAAATGCGAATTCATTCTTGTAAACGCTCAAACCGGCAACCGAAAGTTCGCCTTCGACCACGCCCACCTGGCCACCGCACTTGGCAATTCTATCGGTCAGGAGGTATCCCCCGAAAAACTGCCCATCGACAAACTGAATTTCAATGATTCAACTTCACATTTTTCATTTACCTGTAAGGGCAACCGATACAAATGTAATTTGCAAACTTATGAATTGCTCCAGCTTGCTGAAGACAAACAGATTTCCGGTTCTGCTCAGCCTTCCTACCGCATCCGCCCCAGCACCGGCTCCACTGAAGAGACCTGGATCACTTTTATCAATCAAACCAAATCCGACATCCAGATATACTGGATAAATACCGAAAAACAGCGACAACACTATAAATTACTCAACCCGGGGCAAAAACACCGACAACATACCTTTACCGGGCACGTCTGGCTGGTCACGGACCCGCAGGGTAAAAAAGGCGCGCTTTTTACCGCCACCCCGGACCAGACCGAAGCTGTCATCACCGAAGAAATACTCAACGAAAAAATCAACCAGGCTTCAGGCCCACGCAAAAATCAGCCCCAGGCTAAATCCCCGGACGGCAAATGGTCAGTTTCAATTAAAGACCACAACCTGCATTTAAAAAATCTCCAGAACGACAACGAATTCGCCCTGACCAACAACGGAACCGAAAAAGATACCTACCGATCCCGTTTTTTCTGGTCGCCCGATTCAAAAAAACTGGTTGCCCTGCACCTCCAAAAAGGCGACGACCGGCAGGTTAGCTTTGTCGAATCCTCACCCCAAGACCAACTCCAACCGAAACTGCACACCTTTTCCTACGCCAAACCGGGCGACAAAATCGATATCGTCAAACCTCATCTGTTCGACATTATTAATCAAAAACAAATCACCGTATCGGATGAGTTGTTTCCGAATCCCTGGAGCATTTCTGAACTTCGCTGGGCACCGAACTCAGAAAGTTTTACCTTCCTCTACAACCAGCGCGGCCACCAGATACTACGCATAATCGGCGTAAACGCCCAAACCGGACTGGCCCGAACGATCGTTGACGAACAAAGCAAAACCTTCATCGACTACAGTGGCAAAAAATATTGCCATTATGTTGATGACACTAATGAAATCATCTGGATGTCCGAACGCGACGGCTGGAACCACCTTTATCTTTACAACGCCGAAACTAACAGCGTAAAAAATCAGATCACCAAAGGCCACTGGGTTGTTCGAAGCATCGAAAAAACTGACGACCAAAAAAGACAAATCTGGTTCTTCGCCGGCGGCCTATATCCCAAACAGGACCCCTACTATATTCATTTCTGCCGGGTAAATTTCGACGGCTCCGGTTTCACCATTCTCACCGAAGGCAACGGCACACATGATATCAACTTCTCCCCGGACCAGCGCTTCTTCTTCGATCGATGGTCCCGCGTCGATCAGCCCCCAGTTACTGAACTACGCAATTCCCAAACCGGCAAACTAATCTGCACCCTGGAAACCGCCGACTCATCTGAACTCCTAAATACCGGTTGGCAACCACCACAAAGTTTCGTCGCCAAAGCCCGAGACCACCAGACCGACATCTACGGCATCATCATCCGCCCCACCAATTTCAACCCCGATCATAAGTATCCGGTGATCGAACAAATATACGCCGGACCTCAAGGAGCCTTCGTTCCTAAATCTTTCGGATTGCAAACCCGCCAACATTCCCTCGCCGAACTCGGCTTCATTGTTGTACAAATCGACGGCATGGGAACTTCTTACCGCTCAAAAGCCTTTCACGATATCTGCTGGAAAAATCTGGGCGACTCAGGCTTTCCCGACCGCATCGCCTGGATCAAAGCCGCCGCCCAAAACTATCCCTGCATGGACATTTCCCGAATCGGTATCTACGGTGGTTCCGCCGGTGGCCAAAGTGCACTTCGCGCTCTGCTTGCCCACGGAGATTTTTATAAAGTCGCCGTCGCCGACTGCGGCTGCCACGACAATCGTATGGATAAAATCTGGTGGAATGAACTCTGGATGGGACTCCCTGTTGGACCTCATTACCAGGAACAGTCCAACGTAACCCAGGCCCATAACCTCAAAGGTAAACTACTCCTCACCGTCGGTGAACTCGACAGAAATGTCGATCCCGCCTCAACCATGCAGGTCGTCAATGCACTGATCAAAGCAAAAAAGGATTTCGAACTGCTCATCGTACCCGGTGCCGGACATGGTGTCGGCGAATCTTTCTACCCAAATCGCCGACGCATGGATTTCTTCGTTCGCCATCTCCTCCATAAAGAACCACCCGACTGGAACAATCCGGCAATATCAAACAACATCGCCGAATCCAACGAAAATTAGTTGGCAATTCTACACACTTGCGTATAATTAAACCTGATTGACCGGTTATGACTGCCCTTAAAACCGCCCCAAAAGGCAAAAACACATTTAATATTTACATGAAAATCTATGGTTTTTCCTAAACGCAAAGGTTTTATAATGAGCACAAAATCACTTCCAGCTTTTTCGTTTTTATTTAAATTTTTATTCGTGTTAACTTCAGTTTTAATTGCCCAAATAGATACCACTCAAATCCGAGCGGCCGAACTACCAACATCAGGAAATCCCGGCGCCCCTTGGCCCGCCATCGACAACCTCAACCGTGAACTCCCTCTACAGACCGAGGTTGGTAATCCCAAATCCAAACGTTTCGTGGGAATATTCTATTTTCTCTGGCTCGATCAGCATGGCGATACTAATATCGGCCCCTTTGACAATTCTAAAATAATCGCTGAAAATCCCCGGGCTCTTTATGATGCCGACGCTCCACAATGGGGTCCTCCTGGACATTATCATTTCTGGTCTGAGCCTTTGTTTGGTTATTATCATAGTGCCGATCCCTGGGTAATCCGACGACACGCCCATTTGTTGGCCGATGCCGGTATCGACACCCTGATCTTTGATGCCACCAATGCAGTCACCTACACTGATGTTTACATGAAGCTTTGTGAAGTGTTTACCCAGATTCGCAATGAAGGTAGCCACACCCCCCAAATCGCTTTTATGGTAAATACCCACGCCGGCCAAACCGCTGAAAAAATCTACAACGAACTCTATAAACCCGCCCTTTATAAGGATCTCTGGTTCATCTGGCAGGGTAAGCCTTTGATGATCTGCGACCCCCAGGCCGCCAGTGACCAAGTACGCAATTTCTTTACGCTTCGTAAAGCCCATTGGCCTTTCGAATTAGTCAATACCCCCTACGCCTGGCACTGGGAAGCAACCTACCCCCAGGTCTTTGGCTATACGGACGATCCCCAACAGCCCGAACAGGTTAACGTCTCCGCCGCCCAGAACCTTCGACAGTTTGACGGAAAAGTCACCGAAATGAGTCGAGGAGACGCCCGCGGAAGAAGTTTTCACCAGAATCATTTTAGCACCCTCCCCGGATCGGTCAACTATGGTTTAAATTTCCAGGAACAATGGTCCCGTGCCCTCCAGCTTGATCCGCCCTTTGTCATGGTAACCGGCTGGAATGAATGGATTGCAGGGCGGTTTAATCGCAAAGGTCTGCCCGTAGCGTTCATAGATCAGTTTAACCAGCAAAACAGCCGTGATATCGAAATGATGAAGGGCGGACACGGTGACAACTATTACTGTCAGTTGGTGGCCAATGTCCGGCGCTACAAAGGTGCCCCTCCCCTACCTCAAGCTTCTGGCCCCAAAACCATTCAATTGGGTAATGGATTCCAACCGTGGCAGCAAGTTCAACCTGAATTCAACGATCCCGACGGAGACACCCTCCCCCGAAACCATAAAGGAACCGGAAAAACCCACTACGAAAACAAAACCGGAAGAAACGAACTGCTCACAGCTAAAATTGCTTACGACGAAAATAATCTGTATTTTTACATACATACCCGTGATCTTATCAGCTCCTGGAAAGATTCAAACTGGATGATGCTCTTAATAGATATCGATGCCAACCCTAAAACCGGATGGGAAGGTTTCGATTATCTCATAAACCGCTCCGTCATCAGCGAATCAAAAACCTGGCTCGAAAAAAACCAGGGAAATCTCAATTGGCAACAGACCACCAAACTCGATTATGAAATAGCCGGCAACCAGATGCAAATCGTCGTCCCCAAATCATCTCTGGGACTGAACCAGGCTGCGAAAGGATTTACGCTGGATTTCAAATGGCTCGATAACTGCCCAATTCCCGGCGATATCATGCAATTCTACGTTAATGGTGATGTAGCACCCGACGGACGATTCAAATATCGATTCATAGTTCAATAGGATATTTTTTTTACGTACTTTGACGCCTGCGTCAAAAGTCGTTCGCCACAAAAACCATTATAATATATTGTAAATTAAGGTATTTATGGCAATTTTAGGGTTG
>JAFGSR010000150.1 GCA_016934515.1 Sedimentisphaerales bacterium | reverse complement strand
GATTTTTATTACATTGCCGGAAGTTCGAGAGATTTTCAACGCTCAGCATCGCTGCCTGAGCAAACTTTTGACGCAGGCGTCTTGATTATTAATCCGATAATCAAACTCCCCCATTCAGGCTCCCCCATTCAGGCTCCCCCATTCAGGCTCCCCCATTCAGGCTCCCCCAATCAGGCTCAGACCCTCAGGCCCTGGCAATAAAAGCCGGTCAATCAGTGCCATTGATTTCCTGCTTGACGACCCATAATCTTACCTATATATTGCTCTGAAATAGATTTAAGTGACTTTTTCAGGCTGTTTACTGCAAGATAATCCAGCCCTCTTTTACCTCAGGTTCACCCTGAAGTTCAGCCGGGCACGCGGATTCAAACCGAGCAGAAATTTTGTAAACCATAACATCGTTAATACGGAGTCAGGGAAGATGAAATATCATGTAAAAAGTCTAAAATTGGCAGATCAGGGCAAAAAACGCATCCTCTGGGCCGACGGCGACATGCCGGTCCTTAGCCAGGTCCGCGAAAAGTTCGCTAAAACCAAACCCTTCAAGGGTTTACGCATGAGTGCCTGCCTGCACATGACCGCCGAAACCGCTAATCTCGCCCGCACCGTCAAAGCCGGCGGCGCCGACCTGCTCTTGTGCGCCTCCAACCCCCTCAGCACCCAGGACGACGTTACCGCTTCTCTGGTCCGCGACTTCAAAATCCCCGTTTTTGCCATCTGCGGCGAGGACCGCAAAACCTATTACAGCCACCTCAAAGCCGCCGTCGATCATCAGCCCCACATCACCATGGACGACGGTTGCGACCTGGTCAATGTCCTCCACACCAAACGCCGCAAAGAAGCCGCCAACATCATCGGCTCCATGGAAGAAACCACCACCGGCGTCATTCGCCTCCGGGCCATGGAAAAGAACAATCAGTTACTCTTCCCCGTCATCGCCGTTAACGACGCCGCCACCAAAAACCTCTTCGACAATCGCTACGGCACCGGACAATCCACCATGGACGGCATCATCCGGGCCACCGATTTTCTCCTGGCCGGTAAACGCGTCGTCATCGCCGGTTACGGCTGGTGCGGCCGCGGTTGTGCCATGCGTGCCAACGGCATGGGGGCCAACGTCATCGTTACCGAAATCGACCCCATCAAAGCTCTCGAGGCCGCCATGGACGGATTCCTCGTCATGCCCATGGAACAGGCCGCTCCCGTCGGCGACCTCTTCGTCACCCTCACCGGCAACAAACACGTCATCCGCCCCGAACACTTCCGAAAAATGAAAGACGGTGCCATCGTCTGCAACAGCGGCCACTTCGATATCGAACTCGACCTCGTCGGCCTCAAAAAAATCGCCAAAAATTCCCGCCGCCAGGTTCGCAATTTCGTCGATGAATTCACCCTGTCCAACAACCACCGCATTTTTGTCCTCGCTGAAGGACGCCTGGTCAACCTCGCCGCCGCCGAAGGCCATCCCGCCTCCGTCATGGACATGAGTTTCTCCACCCAAGCCCTGGCCAGTGAATTCGTCGTCAAAAATAAAGGCAAACTCGCCACCCGCGTTCACGATGTCCCCCAGGCCATCGAAAATAAAGTCGCCAACCTCAAACTCAAAAGCATGGGACTAAAAGTCGACAAACTAACCCCCGTCCAGGTCGAATATCTTTCCAGCAGCACCGAAGGAACTTAATAAAGGGACCAGTTTTACACGGCAATAAATTTTACCTGTCAATCTTTTGCGATTTTTGCCCGCCGTGCAGCGCCCGCTCGCCGTGCTGGCACACCGTCGCAGCAGGTCGCGGCAGGTGTTTTTTGTGGCAATTAAAAATCCGTGAAACTTGTCCCGCCGTAGCTTTGCTTGTCATGTCGTAGCTTCTTGCGAAGACAGATGCGAAGGCAGACTCGTCGCGGCGAAGCTTAAGCGTAGCCGGATCCATGGTTAAATATATTAAAAACAATTCAGCTAAATCAGCTCCTGCCCCGGGGCCAACTAAGGCATTGCTCTTGGCACTGCATCTGGCCTTGCCCCTGTTCACCTGCCTCGGCTGCCCCGCCCCCCATAATTACCTCACCCTCCACACCATCGAGATCACCCCCCAACCATCTTCAAAAAGCTACAACACCTTACTGAACAACTACCAAAAAATCCTCACCGATTTCATCCTGCCCGACGGCTGCATCGACCTCGAAGCCCTCAAACAGGATCCTGACGCACAAAAAAATCTCAACGCCTTCCTGGCCGCCATCGGCCCAATTGATTCCCCGAATAACAATCAACTTCCAGATGACTCGCAAGCAAAAACCGCATTTCACCTAAACGCCTGGAACGCCGCCACTTTACGGGCCGCTCTGGAAATTTTCCCCCTCGACAGCTCCATCGAAATCCCCGACAACTTCTTCTACCAGCAGCAGTTTCTCTTTGGTAATCAACCGCTCTCCTTAGACCAACTGGCCCAACTCTGCAAAAAAAACTCGGACTGGCGTATCCCTTTCGCCCTGGGTGTTCCCTTCCGGGGCGGCCCCATGATCCGCCGCGAAATCTATTCCGCCGACCAACTCTCCACCCAACTCGACAACGCCGTCGCCGATTACCTCGGCTCCTGTTCCGGACTGCAGATCGACTACGCCTCTCGACAGGTCCTTTTCGGCCGCGAAATCTACAACATCAACCAATTTTTCATTCAAAATTATTGCCAAAAATATCAACTCCAATCCGTCAGCCTCATTTCCGCCCTCATCCCCCTGGCTCACAAAAATACCCAACAACAAATGGTCGAACTCGTCGGCCTCGATGTCGCCCCGCTGCCCTGGGATAGCGATTTGAACGTTTATCAAAAATACCCCGATGAATACGACCAAAATAACCATGACGGAAATGGCCACGCAAAATTACCTTGCGGAATAAAATAACACAAAAATATTACTGTAGGATGGGCTTCCGCCCCTGCGGACTTCTGCATTCCACGGCCCAGCAACCATAGCTAGGCATTGGCATTTACCGTTCGTAGTTGTTTTGAATTTTGGAAATTAGAATTTGTTTCGGATTTTATGCTTAGAATTTCGGATTTCAAGAACTTCATGACCTTCATGCTCTTCATGGTTAAAATAATACCGTGAAAAACACAAAAAAGGATTAACTTAATGACAAACCTCAGGGCGGGCATCATCGGGGTGGGAGGCTACGGCGCTGGCATCCTGGCCGCTCTCGAAAACATCGAATTGTTTTCCGTAACCGCCATCGCCGACCAGAACCGCGAACTCGCACACGACCTCGCCCAACGCCATGAAGCCGCACCTTACGATGATTATCGCAGCCTCATCGTCCAGGAACCGCTCGACGTCCTCTTTCTGGCTCTGCCCACTTTCATGTGCCGCGAGTGCCTCAACCTCGCCGCCAAAAAAAAACTCCACGTTTTCAAAACCGCACCCCTGGCCCGTTCGCTCCCCGAAGCCACCGAATGGATTAAACTTTTCAAAAAATCACAAACCCGCTTCCAAATCGACACCCCCAACCGTTTCGCCCCAGGCTATCTTGACGCCCACCAGAAACTCACCCAACAACGCCTCGGTCAAATCTATCTCGCCCAGGTCCAGCTTCTCCTCCAGTTCGACGGTGATTTCTCCTGGCGCGGCGACCCCATCCTCGCCGGCGGCGGCGTCCTGCTCGAAGAGGCCTACAATTTCATCGACCTGCTCCTTTGGAACCTCGGCACCCCGGAATCAATTTACAGCTTAAACTCCGCCGCCTGCTCACGACGTACCTTACCACCTTACCGCACCGAGGACACCGCCGTGCTCACCATGAAGTTCCCTAACTCTACCATAGGCAACCTCACCTGCAGTTGGATGTCCGCTCCCCGACAGGAAAGCATGCTCTTTTGCGGTACCGATGGCCGAATGGAAATCACCCCCAACTCCCTGAAAATCTTCGACACCGACGGCAACCTCACCGTCCACGAACAATTCCAGACCGACCCTCAATGGATCCTTCAACAGCAAATCCGCCATTTCGCCGATAGCTTGCTCGACCAACAAATCGAACCCGTCGCTCCCGCCGCCGAACACCTCGCCAACGTCGCCGTCATCGAATCCGCTTACCTCTCCGCCCGCACCCAAATGCCCGAAAACCTGAAAGTTTACGGAAACCTCTTCGACCTCGAACCATAAACACCAGCAATCCAGTCTGTCATTCCCGCGACACGGAGCTCAGCGGAGAGCCCGTTTCGGAAAGCGGGAATCCAGTTGGTTTTCTAAAGGCCTCGGAAATTTAAATAATAAACAGACACATTAATCCTTAACCAACAGGTAACACTAATATGAGACCCGAATTATTCACCATTCCCCTGATAAACATCTCCGTCAAAAGTTACGGCTTCATGATGGTCCTCGGCTTCATCGCCGCCATGCTGCTCGCCCGTCGCCGCTGCCGACTGCAAGGCGAAAATCCCGACCACATCACCAATTTCTCCGTTTACGTCTTGCTCGCCGGCATCGTCGGCGCCCGCATCATGTTCGTCCTGCACCACCCCGACGAATATAAGGACAATTTTCTGAAAATCTTCGCCATCTGGAGCGGTGGCCTGGAGTTCCTCGGCGGCGTCATCTGCGCCATCCTGGTCATGGTCATCTACCTCAAACGCAAAAAACTCTCCGTACTGAAATACCTCGACATCCTCGCCCCCGCTCTCATGCTCGGCCTGGCTTTCGGACGCATGGGCTGCCTGCTCAACGGCTGCTGTTTCGGGGCCGTCTGCGATCTACCCTGGGCCATTCGCTTCCCCGCCATAAACTACCGCTCCGAAGGAATTTTCAGCAAAGAATCACCGCCCAGCTTCAGTTACCCTTATGCCTACCAACTCATCCCCCACACCCACCGCCACAAAAACACCCCCGCTACCGTCACCCTGCCCTACGACTATTACTACGGCTACTCCGACCACCAGGGTAACTTCTGCTACTCCAAATCCGAAATCCCCGCCGATCAGAAAGACAATTTTTTCCCCAAACCCAAATCCGCTGCCGATCTCAACAAATATCAGTTAGACAACTTCAAACAGGGTATGTTCCCCATGCATCCCGTACACCCTACTCAATTTTATTCAATTCTCAACGCACTACTGTTGTGCGCCTTCCTCACTTCTATGTTCCGCTACTACAAATTCCCCGGACAGATCATCGCCTCCATGTTAATCCTCTACGGGATCGCCCGCTTCTCCATCGAAATGCTCCGCACCGAACCTCTCGAATTCACCGGCCTGACCATCTCCCAAAACGTCTCCCTCGCCCTCATCATCACCGGCATCATCCTCATCGCTATCTACCGCCGACACAAAATCCCCCAAAATCAAAAAGAATAATGGGTATCTCTAATATTTCCTGTAGGATGGGCTTTAGCCCATGTTGAATCTTACGCCGACCCCAGATACTCAACAATGCTCTTATTAATCGTTTCCCAAGTCCACCTGCGCTTCTGATCGTCGCATTCCAGCAACGTCACCCGGAACCCCTTGCGACTGCAACAGAACCCCGTCAGCGGCACCACACATATCCCCGTCGCCGCCAGCAGATAATAAACAAACCGCTTGTCCACTTCCACACCCTGCACCTGCCGCTCTACAAACTCTTTCACCGCCGGGTCCTCAATCGCTAGCCGCTGCTTATCGTTCAGCACCCCGTCATCGAACAGCACCGACATATAAAACGCCCCCCGCGGCTTCACCACGCTCACCCCTGCCGTCTCCGAAAATGCCTCCCATGCCTCGTTCGCCCGCACCTCGAACATCCGCTTCCGACGCTCCAGATGTTCCAGATACCGCGGATCACCTATCACCCGCGGAATCGACAACTGCGGTAGCGACGTCGAACACACCTCCAGCATCTTCGCGTTGATCAGACTCTTGATATACTGCCGAAACTCCGGATACTTATCCTGGTTAAAAACCTCCAGCCAACCACAACGACTACCAGGCCACGGATACTCCTTCGATATCCCCCGCAACGCCATACCCGGCACCGAATTTATCACCTCGCTCAAATGCGTCGTCACCGCCCCGTTATAAACAATGTGCGCGTAAATCTCATCGCATATCAAAAAAACCTGATAACGCTCCGCAATCGCCACCATCTTCTGAATAAACTCCCGCGGATACACCGCCCCCGTCGGATTGTCCGGATTAATCAACAATATCCCCGCAATCGAATCATTATATTTTACCTTGTGCTCCAGGTCCTCCAGATCCGGCAGCCATCCCGCCTTCGGATCCAACTCGTATGTCAAATGTTCATATCCCGAATGCGCCGCTTCCGCACTCGAATGCGTCGAATACGCCGGCGACGGACCTATCACCCGTGCCTCCCGACGCAAAAATCCAAAAATCTTCGCAACCGCGTCCCCCAGCCCGTTGAAAAACACAATGTCATCCGCCGTAATCTGACACCCACCTCGCTTATTCACCTGCTCCGCCAGAAACTGCCGCGTATCCGGCACCCCCTGCGTCGAACAATAACCATACGTCTCATCTTCGCTCACCAGTTCTGTTATAATATCCTTGATCCACTGCGGCAAACGCTCCCCCTTATGTATTGGATCGCCGATATTCTCCCACGTAATCTCCACCCCGAGCTTCTCCAATTGATTAGCAACCGTCACAATCTCGCGAATCTCGTAGCTTAACTGCCCCGACCCTTCATGTACTATTCCTCTACGCATTTCTTCACCTTATCAACAATGTTGGGTGGGGCTTGCCCCATCAATTTATTCTTCATGAGCTTCAAGCTCTTCATGGTAAAATAAATATCTTGTCAATCCTGTCCGCCGCGTCTGCGACGACGTCGCGACGGGTTATCCTGTCTAAAAAAATTCAGATTTCCTCTAAGAAACTTCATCAATCGCCTTCCGCAACCCCGCACTCACCGTCTCCACATCCGCCCGCGTCAAATTATTATAAAACGGCAGCGCAATCGTCCGCCCCGCCACCCGTTCCGTCACCGCAAAATCTCCCACCCCGCACCCCAACTGCTCCGCCACAAAAGGCTGCAAATGGATCGGCGAAAAATAATTACTGCAACCAATCCCCTCACCGCGTAAAATCTCCAGCACCTTATCCCGCTGCTCCTGACCAAACTTATCCGCCAGCCGCACCACATACACAAACCAGTTCACCTCACAACCCTCCGGATCCACCGGACACACCACCCGCCTCTCATCCGCCAGCACCTCCTTATAGCACTCAAAAACCTTCCGCCGCTTGCGAATAATCTCCTCCATCCGGCTCAACTGCACAATCCCCAACGCACAGTTAATATCCGACAACCGATAATTATAACCCAGCCGCGCATGAGCCAGCCATCCCGCGTTCAGGTCCCGCCCCTGGTTCCGCAGCGACCCGCACATCAGCGCCACTTCCTCGTCATCCGTTAAAATAATCCCACCTTCGCCCGTCGTCATCTGCTTATTCGGATAAAAAGCAAACGTACTCGCGTGCCCCAGCGTCCCCACCTTCTTGCCGTTCACCACACTGCCCAGCCCTTCGCAACTGTCCTCCACACAAATCAAATTATGCTTCCGTGCAATTTCGTAAACCTTATCCATCCCCGCCGGATTCCCGAACACCTCCACCGGCAGAATCGCTTTCGTCCTCGGCCCGATCTTCGCTTCGATCACATCTGCATCAATATTGTACGTCTCCGGATCAATATCCACAAACACCGGCCGCGCCCCCACCATCAACACACAATTCGTCGTCGAAATAAAACTGAACGGCGTCGTTATCACCTCATCACCCGGCCCGATCCCATACGCCAGCATGCACAAATGCAATCCGCTCGTCCCGCTGTTAACCGCCACCGCGTACTTTCGCCCGATATAATCTGCAAACGCCGTCTCGAACTCACCCAGCTTCGGCCCCAAACTCAAATTCGGCGTCCGCATAACCTCCACCACCGCGTCAATCTCCGCCTGAGTAACGTCCGGCCCTGACAAATTCACCTTCATATCAAATCCTTACCTTTCAACCTGTCCCATTATCCCCCAACCAACATTCCCACTCCCGACAAAAAATTATCATCTTCATTATTATCGTACATATTCGCCCTGCCCTCCAATAACCACCCCCGCAAAGCCGGTAAATTACCTGAATTTAGTATTTTCCCAAATCCCCTCCTTTTGGTCAATAGAATTTATCCACCACCCATCCGACAAATATCCAGACTCCACACCTGGGGGCTTGCTTCTTTACATTATTTACAATACAATCACCTCCGTGAGTTGTCGATATTCTCTGATATTTAAAATTCTAAGTGGTCTTCGAAAGAACAGATATAAACTTTTAGGATCAACTCGGAAAAAGTTGGTTGATTGAGAGGAAAAAATGGTTTATTGCCCGGCTAAAGTTTATCGCCTTATTGCCACCG
>JAFGSR010000149.1 GCA_016934515.1 Sedimentisphaerales bacterium | reverse complement strand
TTTGTATCGCCGGCGTCTCGCCGGCTAGTTGGACAATTGCCGCCGGGACGGCGGCGGTACAGTCCCCGGCGAAGCCGGGATAAGTTCAAAATTAATGATAAGGAACCAGACGTTTTTGACGTTAGTTCCTGTTAGATAGACAGTTATATTATGACAGAAGATTTTTCCACTCCCAAAGAATCCCAAGTTCGCCCGCCATCGGGCGGAACATCCCGAACCCGGGAACGAACTATGCTGGTCCGATATGGTAAAATGGGATTGCTTGGTTCGTTCAGGCACGCGGAAAGAGAAATTCCCCCAACAGATCAATATGTAGTAGTCCACACCGAACGGGGCCTGGAGATTGGGCAAATGGTGTGTCCATTTTATCACCGTCGGGGCCAGTGCTCTATTCCGAAAGAGAAAATTGACTCTTATTTTGAGAAGAGTGGTCCCAACTATCCATTTACAAGTCAGGGTCGTTTTGTTCGCTATGCTAACGATCAGGATCTTAACGAGCAGCGACACCTGGATAAAAATGCCCGGGAAGAGGCGAATTATTGCCGGGATCTGATAGAGAAACATAAGTTGCCAATGCATCTGGTTTCTGTGGAGCATCTTTTTGGTGGGGACCGGATTATATATTATTTTATGGCGGAAGGTCGGGTTGATTTTCGAGATTTGGTTAAGGAGTTGGCCCAGCAATATCAGACTCGTATCGAGATGCGACAGATTGGTGCGCGTGATGAAGCGCGGCTGGTGGGCGATTATGAAACGTGCGGGCGACAGTGCTGCTGTAAAAATTTTCTGAAAGTTCTGCAGCCGGTCAACATGCGTATGGCCAAGCTTCAGAAAGCGACGTTGGATCCGACGAAAATTTCTGGTCGTTGCGGTCGGCTGAAATGCTGCCTGCGTTATGAAGATGAAGTATATACCGAGCTTAATAAAAAACTTCCCAGAAGCAACAGTTGGGTGAGAACCGAGCAGGGCATCGGTCAGGTTTTGGAAACCCAGGTGATTACTCAACTGGTGAAAATGAGACTTGAATCGGGAAAAATTATTGCGATAAGTGTGGAAGAAATTCTGGAAAGGAATCTGCAACAGCCCAGTCCTGTCGAACAGCAGACTTTCCGCGAAAAAACACAACGACAGGAACTGAAAAAAACCAACGGTGTCGGTGAGTTGGCACAGCGGGATAATGATCAGTCCAGGAGAGATCAGCAGGGCGAGCAGTCAAAAGAACAATCACAAGAGCAATTAAAAGAAAAATCAGGAGATCAATCGGGTAATCAACAAAATAATCAACCAGATAATCAATCAGGTGCCCAATCAGGCGGCCAATCAAGTGACCAATCCGGTGAACAGCCACGGAAGAAGCGTCGCCGCCGAAGGAAAAAGAAAAAGCGGTCTGGCGGAGGTGATTCGCAGAGCCCAGGTCGGTCGGGCAACGGTAATTCCGCATCTGGCGGAGAAGGCAATTAAAATGATTCCTGTTTTCTTTTGGTTTAGTAGTTAAATTTTCCAATGAAAGAATCTAAAGCACGACAAATTTTGGTGACGGCGGCATTGCCTTATGCGAATGGTTCGATACACATTGGCCATCTGGTGGAGTATATTCAAACCGACATCTGGGTACGCTTTCAAAAAATGCGGGGCAACGATTGTATATATTGCTGTGCCGACGATACACACGGTACCCCGATTATGATTCGGGCGCGCAGCGAAGGTATTAAGCCTGAGCAGCTGATCGAGCGTATGCACGAGGAGCATCGAAGCGATTTTGATGCTTTCGATGTTGCTTTTGACAGTTATTACAGTACCCATTCCGACGAGAACCGGCAATTCAGCGAGCTTATCTATAGTCGTTTGAAGGATGGCGGGCACATTGACAGCAGGGACGTGGAGCAGGCTTATTGTGAGCATGACGAGATGTTTCTGCCGGACCGTTTCATTCGCGGCACCTGTCCGAAGTGCGGTGTGGAGGATCAGTATGGTGATTCCTGTGAGAGTTGTCATGCGACTTATAATACTGTGGACCTGAAAGACGCGCGATGCAGTGTTTGCGGTAACAGCCCGGTTCGGCGAAGTTCGAGGCATTTCTTTTTCAAGCTGGCGGATTTTACCGAGCAGTTAAAAGAATGGATTGGTGGCGGTCATGTTCACGAACAGATTCAGAATAAGCTGATGGAGTGGTTTGAGCAGGGTTTGCGGGACTGGGACATTTCGCGGGATGCGCCTTATTTTGGATTTCTGATTCCGGGGGAGACGGATAAATATTTTTACGTTTGGCTTGATGCGCCGATCGGTTACATAGCGAGCACTAAAAATTACTGCAACCAGACGGGGCGTAATTTTGAGGACTATTGGTGCAATCCCGACTGTGAAATTTATCATTTTATCGGCAAGGATATTACTTATTTTCACGCGCTGTTTTGGCCGGCCATGCTGATGGGGTCGAACTTTAACACTCCCAAACGGATTTTTATCCATGGTTTTCTTACGGTTAACGGCAAGAAGATGAGCAAGTCCCGCGGGACCTTTGTGAACGCTGCTACGTATCTGAAGCACCTGGATCCTCAGTATCTGCGTTATTATTACGCCTGCAAACTTGGTTCCGGTCCGGAAGATATTGACTTGAGCCTGGAGGATTTTGTTAATCGAGTTAACAGTGATCTGGTGGGTAAGTTGGCTAACCTGGCTTCGCGGTCGGTGCCGATGCTGGTGAAGAAGTTTAATGGGGGAATGGGGCAGCTATCCGATGAAGCTCGAGAATTGCTTGGGCCGTTACAGCAGGCTGCCGATGAAGTGGCGTTTGATTATGAGTCCTGCAATTACGCATCGGCGGTTCGTCGGATAACGGGGCTGGCGGATCAGGTGAATCGCTATGTTGACCAGCGTAAGCCCTGGAGTGCCATTAAGGAAGATACCGGTCATGCGTTGGAGACGATTACCGCAACTGTGAACGCGGTGCGGCTGTTGACGATTTATCTCAAGCCGGTGCTGCCGGGGTTTGCTGCGAAAATTGAAGCAATTCTGCAAATTGAGCCATTGCACTGGAAAGATTCTGAAAAAATGCTGGAAAATTGCGTGGTTTCGCCATTTGAGCGTTTGATTGAAAGAGTGGACCCGAAGAAGGTGGAAGCAATGATAGAAGAAAGCAAAGAAGACCAACAGCAGGAGCAAGGCGAACCGGCCAAGGCAAGCCCGCTGGATGCCGAGCCGATTGCGGAGCAGATTAATTTTGATGATTTTATGAAGGTTGATCTGCGGGTTGCCCAGGTTACTAAAGCGGAGCTGGTTGAAGGGGCGGACAAGCTGCTGCGGCTGGAACTTGATTTGGGGGGCGAAAGCCGGACGGTGTTGGCGGGCATCCGTCAGGCTTATGAACCGGAGGAGCTGATAGGCAAGAAAATGGTAATGGCGGCCAATCTGGCGCCGCGAAAGATGAAATTCGGTGTTTCTGAGGGCATGATCCTGGCGGCTGGGCCCGGCGGTAAGGATGTTTTTGCTTTAACGGTTGACGACGGAGCAGAGCCCGGCAGTCGTGTTCACTGACCTTTAATACCTGAATACAATGACGGAAAATCCAAAAAAATCTATAGAGCGGATTTTGCGTGATGACGGGCGATACCCGCTTGAAGCTGTTCAGTTCGTTCGCGAAGGGCTAAACCATACGGTAGATAAGATTTACCCGGATGCCAAAGAGGACGATAGTCCCAGCCATGTCAGCGGTGCCCAGCTATGTTTTGGTTTGCGTGAACTGGCCCAGAAGCGTTGGGGCATGCTTGCTCGGCATGTGCTGAACAGTTGGAACATCAAAGCCACTCGTGATTTTGGTGAAATCGTTTTTTTGCTGGTTAATAACGATTTGATGCAAAAAACCCCCAGCGATTGTATTGATGATTTCGAAAATGTTTATGACTTCGATGAAGCGTTTTCCTGAAACTGCTAAATCGTTCCCGATATTAAAACCCTCTTCTTTCAATTTTAAATCTCCCCTATTTTGATAGTTTTTCGACTTTGAGCGGCAAAAATTGCCGGTTTTAGCTTATTTATGCGCATTATCTGCGCGAACAAGAAAGGGGGAAAAATTGCATAAATATCGGACCCTTCCTGCGGCGGGCAAAAGCCATGATCCGGTAAGTCTTTATTAAGTAACGACTTATATGTATTTTTGCGTATTAGAAGAAAAATATTCTGGTTATAGGTCCATTTTGGCACACCCTTTGCAGTTATGCCATTTGGATGGATTAGCATTAATTATGTTCGTCGGGTTGTTCGGAGAGCAGCCGGAACTTAGATAGAAGAGCCGAGAAATAATGTTTACAGAGAAAAAAACCATGACCGGCAAACCCTCGGGGCTGGAAGCGTCCGAGGTGGATGTGTTGCTGGAGAGCCTAAGCGAGGGCCGACTTGCTCAGCGAATAGCTGAAGCCTCCCGGTTGGCCCTGGCGCGGCACATGGTTTTGACGGCTCAGGAGATGCGGTCCGCTGTCGGGACGGAGTTCCCGGCGCAATAAAGCTTAGGGATGAGCAATGTTATATGGATTGTATGTATCAGCCGCTGGTGCGCTGGCTAATTCCTACAGACAGGATGTCGTAGCGAATAACCTGGCCAATGCGGACACTGTCGCGTTCAAGCGTGATATGGCTATGTTTAAAGCAAGGCCCACCGAGGCCAGTGAGAATGGTCCCCGCCAGTTTACCGACCGAATGTTGGAGAAGCTGGGCGGGGGTTCTTTTGCGCTGCCAACCCACATCGATTTTTCACCGGGTTCGTTGGATATTACGGGCAATGCTTATGATTTAGCCCTAGCTGGTGAAGGTTTTTTCCAGGTGCAAAATGATGGTCAGGTTCAATATACGCGAGACGGCAGGTTTGCAATGGATGAGAATAATCTGCTGGTAACCAACACGGATCATTTGCCGGTGCTGGATGAAACGGGGCAGACAATTGAGATTGATCCGGCTTTATCGCTGAATGTCAACGAAGCCGGGCTGGTTAGCCAGAACGGAAATGTAGTAGCGCGACTGGCGGTGGTGGATTTTGAGGACACCAAGGGCCTTAGGAAGCAGGGCAACAATATTTATTCTCTGGAGGGCAACCAGAAGCCGCAGGCGATAAAAACGTCTGTCAAACAGGGAGCTTTAGAGAATTCGGGAGTTAATGCGATTAATCAGCTTACGGAAATGATCAAGGCTCAGCGGTCGTTTGAGACCAATATATCTACGTTGCAGTTGCAGGATCAAACGCTGGGGATGGCGGTGACGAGATTGGGTTCGGTTAGTTAACGGGCAAAAAGGTAAAACGAAGAAATAAACGGGAAAAAATTATGGCGATAACGGCATTACATTCAGCGGCAACCGGAATGAAAGCGATGGACACACAGTTGGATATTATCGCCAACAACCTAGCTAATTCCGGCACCACCGCGTATAAGTCTTCGAGGGTGAACTTTGAGGATTTGTTTTATGAAGAGCGTCGCCAGCCCGGAGCCTTGAACAATCTGGGTCAGAGAACCAGTACGGGGTTGTTTGTGGGATTGGGTGCGCGGGTTTCGAATACGCAGCTTGATTTGCGTACCGGTTCACTGGAAGAAACCGGCAAGCCTCTGGATATAGCCATTCAGGGCAATGGTTTTTTTCGATTAACCACTTTTGATGGGGTTGGAGAGGGTGGTGTGGTCTATGCCCGTGCGGGCAACTTTATTAGTAACAACGAGGGAGATTTGGTGCTGGCTACTGCCGATGGACCGTTGCTGGAGCCGACAATTAACTTGCCCGAGGGAGTGGATCTTAATTCCGTCACGATTACCGGTGATGGACGCATTACCGGTAATGTAGATGGAACGCTGGAGGACCTTGGTCAGTTCGAACTTTATTCATTTCCTAATCCACACGGCTTGCGGCTGGTGGGCGGAAATCTTTATGTTGAAACCGAAGCATCAGGATCGCCAACTTCGGGTAATCCGTCCGATGCCGGATTTGGTACCCTGGCTCAGCATTTTCTCGAAGCCAGCAACGTTGATCCGGTTAAGGAATTGATCGGCATGATTCGGACCCAGCGGAATTTTGAGTTGAATTCTCAGACCATCAAAGCCGCGGATGAAAACTTGAAGGTGGTGAGCAGCTTACGTCGTTAGTTTCCAAGAAGAAAAATGAAAAACTTTTCGAATAAAATTATTATATTGATTATTGCAGCGGTAATTTTGGCTGGTTTGTCAAGGTTAGCTGGGGGGGCGGCTGTTGAGATTCGTTTGCGCAGTTGCGCGGAAGTTAAATCCGGGCCGATTTGTCTTGCTGACGTTGCAGAGAGCATTGTAGCTGAGAATTACGAGCAAGAGAGCCGTTTAAAAACCCTCATTATCCACACTTATTCAACTGATTTGGCAAATGATTCGATAGGCGTTTTTGAAATTACCCGTGCTTTGGCCCGAGCCAAAATCAATCCAGCAACCGTGGACATTTTCGGAGCGGCTTTTTGCCGTTTGGTTGTCGAGGGGGCTCGGGCTGATTCGCAAAGTTCCACTATAGCCGAAGTAGAACCGCTGGAAAATGTGTCGACGGAACCGTTGGGACCGACTTTGGCTGACAAACTTACCGAAACGGTTGCGGAACTTTCCGGTTATGCGGCAGATCGCTTGAAAGTTGAATGGCAGTGCGGCAAGAGGGAATTTCTGCAATTGCCTGCGGAAGAAAATCGTTTTGAAATAAAACCGCGATCAACAGCTACCCTGGGTAATGTAAGATTTGAGGTTGTTGACTTGAATTCGACAGAAGCAAAAGTGGTCGATGGTTCTACGGCGGAGAAAAAATCATCAATTTGTGTTCAGGGGACTGTTCAACTGATGTGTGAATCGTTGGTTTCCGCCCGTTCGCTAACTCCCGGGGAAGTGATTACCGAAGATGATGTAAAAATTACTCCCCGCCGGGTAACCTCTTATCGGGACATCGGCTTTACGAATCTGGAGAGCGTTATCGGATACGAAGTTGCCCGTCATATTCCTGAACATGCGGTTATTTCTGCTGATATGATTCGGAAGTTAAGAGTAATCAAGCGTAATGATCCGGTGGAGGTTATTTCAAGAGTGGGTCAGATCAGCGTTACTGTGCGGGGGGAGGCTTTGGCTGATGGATGTCTGAATGAAATTGTTCCGGTGCGTTTTGGTCCAAACAAAACCATCGTTCGGGCGCGGGTTACCGGGCCGGGTCAATTGGCAGTTATTGAAAGTGAAAACCAGCCGGATCAACAGCAATCGATCAAGCGGCAAGGCCGGCAACATCAGAAAGTTGCTGATGTTGATGCAAGCCGGAATAGCAAAATAGCATTTGCCCGGGAGATGAAATGAATCTGAAAACCTGGACAATTAAAAATATGTTTCTGACTGAAGTGATCATGTTGTCAGGTTGGCGATTGGTTCAGGTTGGACTGATTATTGCCATTGCCGGCACATATTCATTTGCTGACTCACCGACCAACAGTATTTACAATCGAGCTGTAAGTGAAAATCGTAATCAGCGACTTCGCAGCTTTGCCGGCGACAGTTCCGGAAACTCCAATACGATGGGCAATTCATCGGTTAATGTTGACAAAGTGGATTTGCCTCGAATTAGCGGGAAAAGCGCTTCCTGGATTGCTGTTGATAAGCCGCGTCCGAAGGACGTCCGGGTGCATGATCTGGTTACGATTATCGTTAATGAAGTCAGCAAGCACTCTTCCAAGGAAGATACCAAATCCGAACGAGAATATTCCATTGATGCCGCTTTGCAGGATTGGCTGCGTTACAGTTCCGGCAGTCTTCGTCCGGATAAGCAGCCTAACGGCGATCCCAAAATAGGTCTTTCGTATGAAAGGGAATTTGAAGGAAAGGGTGACAATAAGCGGTCTGACACTCTTTCGGCGCGTATTCAGGCCGAAGTTATCGATGTGATGCCCAACGGCAACCTGATTCTGGAAGCAACCCACAAAGTCGTTACCAATGAAGAGGAAACGGTAATAACTTTAACCGGAACCTGTCGCAGTAAGGATGTCGGCGTGGATAACACCATTATATCTACCCAACTAGCACGGCTGGACGTTCGCAAGCATCACAAAGGTATAGTACGTGATGCTAACAAAAGAGGATTGCTTTCCGGATTGATAGATTGGCTGGCGATATTTTAAATTCGGAGCCATAAGGTTAGCACTTTAAAGGGTAACCATTACTAACGGTTAAGAATAACAAGCTAATTTTGATGAGAATGAAATCGCGAACAACAATGGAATCTGAAAACATGGCTGAAATGATCGGCGACAATCTGAAACGTTCAAGCAAGCCCCGGAGTGCTTTGGTTATCCTGGTTCTTTTGGCGGTACTGAATGTTTCATTGCCGGTTGCCGGGCTGACCCGGATACGCGATATTTCCCGGCCATTGGGTGAGCGCAACAACAAGCTCATCGGGCACGGTTTTGTAATTGGGCTGAACGGCACCGGTGATGGTGATTCACTGGTAACCATGCGGCCGCTGCGAGAGTTGCTAGAAAAACTGGGTAATCCTGTGGACTTGGTTGATCTTAATCCGAAAAATGTTGCTTATGTAATGGTAACAGCTGATTTGGGACGACATGGGGTTCGCGACGGTGACAAAATCGATGTCAATGTTCACAGCATCGACAAAGCCAAAAGCCTGGCAGGTGGTACTCTGGTTATTACCGAACTTCTTAGTTTGTATCATGCCGATCCGCGGCGTTACGGTTGGGCCCAGGGGCCGATTTCCATTCCGGACAGCCAGAGTCCTACCAGCGGCATCGTTATAGCCGGGGGCGATATCGAAACTGACGTTTTTTATAATTTCGTGGACCGGGAAAGCTACCCAGGAAAAGCCATTTTTACTATTGTCCTTGATGAAGATCAGGCTTCCTGGCAGGTTTCCAAGGCGGTTGCCGACATCATCAACGAAGAAGCATTAGCTCCCGGGGTAGGTCAGGAAGATGATCTGGCCGATGCTGCTAAACTGGAACCTACCGCCATTGCTTTGGGACCCAAAAACATTGAAGTTCTTATTCCTCAAAAACAGGGAGGTAATCCTTCGGCTTTTATCGCCCGTATCATGAACCTGCCGGTTGATTTGCCCGATCCTGAAGCGGTGGTGGTAATCAATAAAAAAACCGGAGTGATTGTCATTACCGGGAACGTGGAAATTGCCCCCGTCATAGTTCATGTAAACAATCTTTCCATACGAATAATCGAACCTGAGCCGATCCCGCGTCCGGGCCAACCAGTGTTTTCTCAGACGGAGTGGACCAAATTCGATACTGCCGATGGCGGAGAAGTGAAACTTCAGCAACTTATAGATGCCCTCGATAAGCTTAACGTGCCGGTCCAGGACAAGATCAACGCTATTTATGAAATTAATCGTGCCGGTGCCCTGCGTGCCTCGATCAGAACGGAGTCTTAAATGACCGCGGTCAACAACAATGCCAGTTTAATATCTGCTCGGAACTCTGCTGTACAGCAAATTCAGCCGGTTCGGACGGGCAATGAAAAACCTGCTCGAGAAACTGATCCGGAACTGGTCCAGAAAGCCAACCAGTTTGTAAATCAGATATTCTGGGGCACTTTGTTGAGAGAATTCCGCGAAGCTAACAAAAATCCTATTTTCGACAATAGCCCCGGCTCTCAAACTTTCGTCCGTCAACTGGACCAGATGATGATCGAACGTATCAGTCAACGTGGAAAATCACCTCTGACGGATGCTCTGCTCAAACAAGTTGATCGGCAAAGCTCTAGCGTGGGTAACAATAATAATTTTGAGTCCAAATCGGCCGGGTCGATGGATCAAATTAGCCAGGCAATGGCGACTTACCAGGCAACGGCAAACCAGGCAATGGCAACTAAGCAGGCAATGACAACCAGCCTGATAACCCCAACCAGGAAGAATTAAGCAATGGCTGAAATAGCAAAAAAACTTATTGATGCCATGAAAACGGAATTAAATTGTCAGCAATCCCTTGCTGTTTTGCTGGACAATAAGCTCGATGCCATGCGGCATTACGATTTGTCGCGGCTCGAAGCTCTAACTGAAAATGAACAGCAGTTGGTTCAAGATACGCTTACCCAGGAAAACCGCTGTACCGATCTGGCCCGCTTTGCCACAAAAGAGCTGGTGCCTGGGAAACGCGGCAGTCTGGCGACGGCCAGCGAACTGGCCCGGGTCTGCCCGGAGCCTCAGCGATCCCAACTGTTGTCCCTGGCTGCTATGCTGAAACAAATGTCAGAAAAAGTTCAAAGGCTCAACCGGATTAACAGCATCGCTTCGGAGAAAATCTTAAATCATTTTGACGGCATCTTTCGCATCTTTGCACAATCGGGATGCGATATTGGTCTCTATCAGAGGGCCGGCAAAAAAGCGTTTTTGGAACAAAACCGACTTGTTGACGCAATTGCGTAGAAAATAATTATGAGGTTTTAAAGTGGCTTTAATTAATGGTGCATTACAAATCGGGCGTAGTGCCATAACCGCCTCTCAAGCGGCTCTTGCCGTTACCGGTAACAACATGGCCAATGCCGCCACGCCCAGCTATTCCCGCCAAAGTGTTTATCTCACTCCCACTCAATACACCGAGGTTATTCCCGGTAAATACACCGGCACCGGTGTTGCGCTTTACGATATTCGTCGGCAGGTCGATGACGCCCTGAACGGCCGCATCCGTACCGCTGTGGGTGATTCCGCCTCCAGCCTTATTCAGCAGCAGGCACTTACCAGGGTGGAAGCTACCTTCAACGAACTGACCGAGTCCGACTTATCCAGCCGGATGAACGATTTTTTCCAGGCCTGGTCCAGTCTGCAAAATCAGCCTCAGGATATTGCCTCGCGCAGCGTCGTTTTGCAGGAAGGAACCGGCCTGACTAATTTTATTCGTGAAATGTATTCCGAAATGAGAAGTGTTCAACTTGATCTCGATGCCCAGGTTCGCTTCCAGGTTGATCAGGCGGATGCTTTGGCCACCGAAATTGCTGCACTGAATCGGCAAGTGGTTACTGCCGAATCTGGAAATGCCGGTTCGGCTGCGGCACTTCGTGATCAGCGTGACGATCTGCTCAAGCAGTTAAGTGAACTCGTCAACATCACAACTCGCGAAGTTGATGGCGGTGCGGTTAATGTGTTCATCGGCAACGATCCTCTGATTCAATATTCAGATAATCGTGGCCTTGAATATGTGGAACGACAGGACTCGAACGGAGTTGCACTAGCCCAGGTGGTTTTTTCTGACAATCAGCAGGCCATCGAACTGACCAGCGGTAAGGTACACGGTCTGATTACTGCCCGTGATGACAAGCTGGGCGGGATAATTGCCCAGGTGGATGACTGGACTAAATCCATGATTTATGAGGTTAACCTGCGTCACAGCCTGGGTCGGGGCCTCGACGGTTTCACTGCAGTATCCAGTTTCTATACTACAGACGACCCCACCGCTTCTCTGGCCGATGCCGACGCGACTGAACTGCCCTGGGCGGTGACCAATGGCGTGTTTAACCTTCACGTAACAGACAATTCCGGCAATACTATTACTACCCAGATCAGCGTTTCTGTTGGTATGGATTCAAGCGACACCACTTTGAACGATCTTGCTGCGGCTCTCGATGCTGTCGCCAATATCAATGCTACGGTAGATACCGCCGGGCGACTGAGGATTGACTCGGATTCCGGATTTACCTTCGGTTTTTCCGGGCCGGAAGATGCCTCCGATGCTACCAATGCTTTAGCGGTGCTGGGTATCAACACTTTCTTTGAAGGAACCAACGGCAATGATATTCGGGTCCGATCGGGACTTGCCTCGAACCCGCGAGACTTAGCCTGCAGCGGCAACGGCCTGGCCGGCAACGGTGATATTGCCGCCGACATTGCCCAACTCAGCACCGTTGGTGTCGAATCCCTAAACGGTCTATCCCTTTCCGACAGCTTCAGTGCCTTGATAGGTACTATTGCCGCCGACACAAAAGCCGCCCAGGATAATTATATTGCCGCCGATGTTGTTCTACAGACCCTCGAAGCCGAACGACAGAGCATCTCCGGTGTTTCAATCGACGAAGAAGCCATTAACATGATTATCTTCCAGCGGGCTTTTCAGGGAGCTTCCCGCTATATAAACCTGATAAATGAAATGCTCGATGAGGTAATCGCCCTGGTTTAGAAGCAACAAAATTAGAATCAAAGGATTATTAAAAAAAAGTTCAAAAGAAATACCGGTCAGCCGAAAACTTAACCTGACAAACTGCTGACCCCAAAAAGAGGTTTTAACCATGCCTTCTTCCGTAAGGCCGACAAATGTTGCTCGAGTGTCCATGCTTATGAGAACCGATTTGCTGATGAACAGTATCCGGAGCAATTCCGTTGACCTGTTAAAAGTGCAGAATCAGCTTTCATCCGGATTAAAACTGTCCCGGCCCAGCGATTCGCCCGCCGAAGCCACCACTATTATGCATCTGGACAGCATGCTGGAAAAGTACCAGCAATATATTAGCAATATTGAGTTCGTTGACAATGCTCTGGCTACTGCAGACAGCGCTTTCGGACAGACCAACACTTTGCTGGAGGACGCCCATTCGTTGGCTCTCGAAAGCATTGGCATGGGAGCCGATGACGCCGCCCGCACCGCTAATGCCCAGATGATCGACCAGATTATTGAGCAGATGGTTACCATCGGCAACACCTCCTACCGGGGCAGCTACATTTTTGCCGGCGAAAATTCCACGGTTGCTCCTTTTGAAGCTTTCAGCGGCGGTGTGCTCTTTACGGGCACTCTCAATCGATTAGCCTCACGGGTTGCCGATGACAATGAAGTTTTCTTCAATATCAATCCCGACGAAACCTTCGGGATTCAGAGCAGCCAGGTAATCGGTATTGCGGATCTTGATCCGGATATTACTGCTAATACCCTGATTTCAGATCTTAACGGAAGCCTGGATATGGGTGTCAGGCTCGGCAGCATTACCATTAGCGATGGCGTAAATTCCGACACCGTTGATCTGAGTTCCTGCGTAACCGTTGGAGATCTCATTCGGAAAATAAATAACAGCACCGTTTCCACCACCACCGCAGCCATTAATGCAAGTGGTGACGGATTTACCGTAACTTCCACCCTTGGTGGTGCTAATCTTACTATTACAGAATTGGGTTCAGGATATGCCGCACGCGATTTGGGTATCTTCGACGATATCGGAGCCGGTGCGACACTAACAGGCCAGGACGTCGATGCTCGCCTTACGCCGGCCACGCCGCTTACCGCGTTGGCTGGCGGGGCGGGCATCGATAATTTATCCGGCTTGATCATCACTAATTCTCTGGTGAATTCAACGGGGAACATCGATCTGTCAACCGCACAAACTCTGGAAGATGTTATTAATGCTATTAATAACGCCGGTGTTGCTGTTCATGCCGAGATTAATTCTGACGGCGATGGCATCAACATTCACAATCTGCTCAGCGGTTCGGAAATGTCCATCGGCGAAAACGGCGGCACCACTGCGACCGACCTGGGTATTCGATCGATGAACGCCACTACAAAATTAGCCGATCTTAATGGCGGAAAGGGCGTTCATCCCGAAAACGGTGTTGCTGACCTGCAGGTTACTGATCGTGCCGGGAATTCCTGCGATGTCAACCTCGATAGCGCTGTGACAGTGCAGGATGTCATTGATCTTATCAACGCAGCAGCTTTGGCTGCTATTCCTCCGGTTCAGATAACTGCCGATTTAGCTGCTACCGGTAACGGCATCGAACTTACCGATTCGTCCGGGGGCGCCGGTAACCTAAGCGTTACCCGAATCAACAATAACGGTTATTTCATTGCGGAGGAGCTTGGTCTGGCAAAATCAGTCAGTTCCAATACCCTTACCGGAGATGATGTCAATCCTGCCAAGCCCAGCGGACTTTTCACCGATCTGATCGCTCTTCGTGACGCCTTGTTGAGCAATGACGATACCGCTATTTCCGATGCCGCCAATGCCATCGAAGCCGACCGCCAGGCCGTCAGCAATATGCGCGGTGCGGTCGGGTCCCAGATGAGAGCTCTGCTCGACAGAAAAACACAACTGGAAGATAATGTTCTGGCTACCGAAACCCTGCGTTCCGACATTCGCGACGTTGATTTCACCGAAGCCATTACCCGCTATCAAAATCTCTACACCGCCTTGCAAGCCAATCTCCAGACCGGCAGTCAGCTAACTAATATTTCACTGCTTGACTTTTTAGGATGAGGATTTTTTAAATCACATTTTCCGAGCTAATTTTAAAAAATACAGCAGGAAGATGAAAAAATAAATTGTAAAAATTGAAACTTAAAAAATGCCGGAGGATTCGGCGCGAGATAGTGATTCTCGTAAATCTAACAGGCTCTGAAAAACTGTGTGAAAAACCATGATTGTCGGCGGCCAAATAGGCCGAAAGCACATTTTTGTCAGAGCAAGATAACCAGGATGGTTCCCGCTATTGGGCGGGATGGAGGTTCTAAAAAATGAAAATTCAGACAACACGCTTTGGCCTGATAGAGGTGGATCAAAGCAGACTACTTAAGTTTCCCACCGGAGTTCTCGGTTTTCCTGATATAACCGAATACGCTCTGCTGCAAACCAACGATGAGGGAAACTTCTTCTGGCTTCAGGCCCTGGACCGGTCCGATGTCGCCTTTGTCGTCTGCGATCCATTGCTTTTTGTACCCGATTATCAGGTGCCCATTCGACCTGAGGATTGTGAACAAATAGGTCTCAAAAGCATGGATGACGCTCAGGTCCTTATTATTGTCAACAAAGTGGACAGAACACTCACCGGCAATATTCAGGGGCCTTTGGTGATAAACGCGATCAATCGAACTGGAAGGCAACTGGTGCTCTCCGAAAAGAAATACAGTACCAGGCATCCGCTGATCAACCTGGATTCTCCGCAAAGGCAGATTTCCAAAACTGCTTAATCCCCTGCTGGTGCAGGCTGAGATTTTCTTGGTCTCTTCTGGATATCAGGAATGGAGAGTCTTTCGCGGATTGTGGATTGACACGCTTGTTTATCACCACCACTCGCAGGGAAGCGAGTTGGGTAACTGCCCAATACGGGCTCAGGAGCAAAGGATGCTGGTTCTAAGCAGACAAAAAGACCAGACCATTATGATCGGTGACAATATCGAAATCACCGTTGTGGATATTCGTGGTGATAAGGTCAGACTGGGCATTACCGCCCCTTCAAAAATACCTGTTCACCGCAAGGAAGTTTATGAATCGATCAAACAGGAAAACCAGGCCGCTGCCAATGTAACTCTGGAGGATATTACTAAATTACCCTCAGATACCGCTGCTTCGGAAAAACCTGATTCAAATAAAATTGATAAATGAAGATGATAAAATTCCTTAAGATCTAAAAGTGATTTGTTAATGGTTGTCGCCCTAAATGGCCCATGGTTTATAACAAATATGTTAGTTATGGTAATGAAAAATTGTAACCGGGATTGTCGGAATACTCCGATGCCGCAGGAAGGACCCGCGGGATATCCCATTTTAGGCATGAAGCCAGCTGTTATTTTCAACAGCTAGTCACGGAGGATTAACGATGGCTAGGATTAACACAAACATACCGGCTCTTACAGCTCAAGCAAACCTCGCAAGGTCCACTCGCGACATGAACAGTACCTTGCAAAGACTCAGCAGCGGCCTGCGCATTAACCGAGGCGCCGATGACCCCGCCGGATTGATTGCTTCGGAGACGCTCCGCGCCGAAATGGCCAGCATTTCGCAGGCAATTGATAACTCACAACGTGCTTCAAACGTTATCGCTACTGCCGAAGGTGCCCTTGCCGAAGTTGCCAACCTGCTCATCAACATCAAGGAACTCACCGTCGAAGCGGCTAACTCCGGTGCTATCAGTCGTGAAGAAATCGAAGCCAATCAGCTTCAGGTCGATTCCGCTATCGACAGTATCACCCGTATCGCCAACGCCACAACCTTTGCCGGACTCCATCTGCTTAACGGTAATCTCGATTACATTACCAGCGGAGTTGCTACTTCGGCTGTTGTCGCTCTTGACGTCTATAGCGCCATGCTTGCGGACCAGAGTTATCTGGCGGTTAACGTTTCCGGCGTGCTTTCCGCACAACGCGGACATCTGCAATTCCAAACCAGCCAGGTGGATAACTCGATTACCCTGGAAGTTGCCTCTAATCGCGGCGTAGAAGTTTTCAGTTTTGTTTCCGGATTCCGTTCTGAGAACATGGTTTCCGCAATTAATGCTGTCACCAACGCTATTGGGGTTTCCGCAACCTTCATAAACGCAGGTAACCATGATTCCGGTGTGATCTTTCGCAGTTTAGACTACGGCTCTGATGCCTATGTTTCTGTTCGTGCTTTACCAAGTAGCTCCGGTACTTTTACCGCTTACGATTCTACTGGTGCCACTGCTATGCAGCGTGATACCGGTCGCGATGTCGTTGCCACTATCAATGGTGCCACTACCGTCGGCAGCGGCCATGAAATCACCCTAAACACCGGCAGCCTTGATCTGCGATTGAAACTTGCTGCCCAGTTCGGTGCCGGCAATTCCACCACTTTTAATGTTACCGGCGGCGGAGCCATGTTCCAACTCGGCCCCCATATCAATACCTCTGAGCAGACCAGCTTGGGCATCACTTCGGTTGCC
Organism: Sedimentisphaerales bacterium; assembly: GCA_016934515.1. Lineage (GTDB taxonomy): Bacteria > Planctomycetota > Phycisphaerae > Sedimentisphaerales > SM23-30 > JAFGSR01. The sequence goes on along the minus strand of JAFGSR010000149.1, from coordinate 16,371 downwards.
GCCAGCCGGCTTGGTTCCACCTCAACCGGCTTCCTTAACGAAATCAGTACTGGCGGTGCATCTTCACTCGTTGCCGGTGAATCTTCCAGTGCCAGCGACATCATCGAAGAAGCTATCAGTCAGATATCCGTTCTTCGCGGACGACTCGGTGCTTTCGAGAAAAACACCCTGGACACTAACATGAACTCCCTTAGAATCACCCTGGAAAACGTTACTTCCTCTGAATCCGCCATCCGCGACGCTGATTTTGCCGTCGAAACGGCCAATCTGACTCGTAGCCAGATTCTGGTAAATGCCGGAACCTCTGTGCTGGCTCTTGCCAACCAGACCCCGCAATCAGTACTGGCGCTGTTGCAATAGTCTGATAAGATTAAGGAAATTCTCAACAAAGGATACTAATGAATAAACCGGCCGATTGATTGGTCAGTGTTACTGCTGCCAAAATCGGTCATACATAATAAACATTCTGGTTTGGATATAGTTTTTGCGTGTGCCGCCCGTTTGGGCTGGAACTAACGTCCTTTAGTTCCTCGCCGCTCGCATCAAACAAAATCCTCTGTGACAAGGCACAACCCTGGCAAGTTGTGCCTCTTTTTATGCGCTCATAATTACCTGTCCGACAAACCCATTTAGCCTTTCTTATAGGACCTGTCTAAATATAAATCATTTTTTATTAACGACCTAAAACGCTGTTTTTTGCAGATATTCAAGATATTAGCTTTTTGTCAGTCCCATAAGTACCTGCTCATTTTATATGCTAAAGTAGCCTATAATCCCGCGTCGATGACAGCCTTGCAGGAAGAGTAAGCTGATTACAAGTAAGAAAACTATCAGTTAAATAAGCTAAAAAACAGGTAAAGAAAATGACCAAAACTAAAAGAGCATTATTAAGGGTTACGCGATTCGGGGAGAGGTTGCCTATGGCCTAATAATTGTTGGCTGCGGTCCGCAGATTTGCAGCTTCATAAAGTAGTTTAAAATTGATTTTGAATAAACACTCAGGTGCCTGAGGCATTTATGACTCGAAACTGACGGAATAAACTCACAGTTGAGTGCAGAAAAAACTGTGAACTAAATCGTGCCGTCATACCCAGCAAATGAGTCGGCCCCGAGCACCAAGCCCTTTTTTGGAGGTTAAAAAAATGAGCAGAATAAACACTAACGTAACTGCACTCACAAGTGCGCGAGTATTAAATCGCAACACTAAGGATCTTAACTCCTCTTTGGAAAGATTAAGCACCGGCTTGCGGATCAATCGCGGTGCCGATGACCCTGCCGGTCTGATCGCTTCGGAAAACCTCAGAAAACAGATTCGCGGTACCGAAACCGCCATCAAAAATTCCGAGCGTGCCATTAACATCGTCAGTACCGCTGAAGGTGCTCTTAACGAGGTCAGCTCAATGTTGCTCGATCTTCAGGCCTTACTTGACGAAGCCGCCAACAAGGGTGGGATGAGCACCGAGGAAATCGAAGCTAATCAGTTGCAGGTCGATTCCATTCTCAACAGCATCGCCCGCATCTCCAACACCACCGAATTTGAAGGCATCAAACTATTGAACGGTAACCTGGATTATACCACCAGTGGTGTTGATTCAACTATTATTGCCGATGTCAAAGTCAATGCCGCCAAACTGATCGATGGTGCCACCATGACGATTGCTGTTACCACGGTCGATTCCGCAGAAACTGGAATCGTCTATCTCAGTGGTGCGGTCTCAACCACCGCATTGACCATCCAGGTAGGTTCAAACCGCGGTAATACCGAACTGACTTTTGCGGCCGGAACAACTGCTGCAGATATCAGAACGGCTATTAATGCTGTTGCTGAAGTAACCGGTGTCTCCGCATGTACTTCCGGTGCAGTAACCCTGCTGCGTAGTAGGGATTTCGGTACCGATGCCTATACCAGCGTCGAAGTGCTCGCCGGAACTCAGACCGGTGGTACTCAGATTATGAAAACTTATGCTACCGGAACTACCAGTGCCAAGAATATCGGCCGGGATTACAGTGCTTCCATCAATGGTACTTCAGCTACCGGTGATGGCAAGAAAATGACTATTCGCACTGCTATGCTTGATGCCGAGATCGATCTGACCGCCGCTGCCGGATTGTCCACTGCCACCGAAACTTTCTATGTTACCGGTGGTGGTGCTGATTTTGCTCTCGGTGCGGAGGTTACAGGACAGGGTCTTGAATCTGTCGGCATTCAGAATATTGCGATTACCAATCTGGGTAATTCTACCGATGGCTATCTTAACACCCTGAAAAGTGGTGGTACTAACTCTCTCGGTTCCACCAATCTTTACACGGCTCAGAATATCGTCGACAGTGCTGTTAAGGACGTATCCACTCTTCGCGGTCGTTTGGGGTCCTTCCAGAAAAACACCCTTGAAACCAACATTTCCACTCTGGAAATCACCAAGGAAAACCTCTATGCCGCCGAATCTGCCATCCGTGACACCGATTACGCGGCAGAGATATCCAACATGACACGGTCGCAGATTCTGGTCAATGCTGCCACCAGCGTACTGTCTCAGGCCAATTTTGCCCCGCAAAATGTCCTCCAGTTGCTTGGCTAATGCGTTTTGACCTTTGCTGGGTGGTTATGACGTGCACATTCATGTGGCACGGGTTACCTACCGAGCTTGCCTTCTCCGGCATGCTCGGTAGGGCCCGGCCACTTTTTTTTTACGCTTGTCGCTTTTGCTGGTTTGTTGTCCGTTGCTTTCCTGGACAATAAGCCCAGGTTGAACTTTACCAGCCTAATTAATTTTTGATTATTACCTGTCGATTGCATCCCAATCCCGCCACTTAACTGTACATAAACATCTCTGAAAGTTACCAGAATAATTGACCGGTTCCGGCAGTTCTTCTGCTCAGTTTTTACTTACCACCTCATTTAAGCCGGATTTTTTCTTATTTTATCCATCATGGAATTTTTTGCTGACGGCATAACATTATCGGACCTGCCGTCCTTGTTTTTCGTCCAAAAAAACAAATTTTTGCCCGGGTTCTCTATGTCGGTCGTCAACCGCTATTGCCCGACTTTTACGTCCTATAAGACAAAATTTCGAAATATTATCGCCCTTACTAAAGTTTTTTGCTATACCTGTCGAAATTCTCAAAGCAACGGGCGATAACAAAGGCCAAAAACAATTCCGGGTTGTTAAAGCTTTTCGCCTTAGCGAGTCTTAAAAAGACTCATGGATGAGCACCGATCAGAACTCAGTTGGATTAAGCCTGATCTGGTCGGAAGTGAAACGGAGTTTGCAACGGAGTTGCTACTCATTTCTGATTTGATTCTGTCCCCAATGACAGATCATCCGACATACACAGTCGGCCTGCTGCCGTGAGGTGGAACCCACCACGCATGCCTGAGCACGGTACTAACCAAACCCGTATTATTTAGAAGTGTTTTGTTTATTCCTTCATCTTGTGGCTAAAGAAGGAATTCACCTTTACAGACCGGTTTGTTTCCGGCATAGGACGGCGAAATCATGTGATTTCGCGCTGGAACATACTGCTTGTGTAACCCAAACAAATAGCCAAATGTAAAATAATTGTTTGGGGTCGCCAGGACTGTACAGGACTCATAAAGTCAATATTATCCGATTTTTCGCATAGTTGATTTTATGTCTGTCTTGTCACGGAGGATAAGCCATGTCACGTATCAACACGAACATAGCATCGATGAATGCAATCAGTAAGCTGGTTGCAAACAACAGCGATCTAACTACTCGCCTGCAGCGTCTCTCTTCCGGGTTACGCATTAATACAGGCAAAGACGATCCCGCCGGATTAATAGCCTCGGAAAATCTTCGCTCGGAAATAGCAGGTATCAATTCCGCTATTGACAACTCTATCCGGGCTTCCAGCGTGATCGCGACAGCAGAAGGCGCCTTGAATGAAATCTCAGCCCTGTTAATTGACATCAAGTCGCTGCTGGTTACCTCGGCGAACTCCGGGGCATTGTCAACCGAAGAAGTTGACGCCAATCAGTTACAGGTTGATTCTGCTATTAATAGCATCAACCGCATCGCTAATGCCACCGAGTTCGAAGGCTTTAAACTTCTTAACGGAAACAAAGCCTATGTCACCAGTTCCACCGACACATCTATTATTGACGATCTCAAGGTAAACTCTGCAAAACTGATCGATGGTGCTGTTATGACCATCGATGTCCAAACCGTTGATTCCGCTGAAACCGGCATCGTCTATCTCAGTGGTGCTGTTTCAACCGCGCAGCTAACCCTCCAGGTCGGCTCCAATCGCGGTACCACGGAATTGACTTTTGCCGCCGGGACTGCCATTGCTGATGTCAGAACTGCTATTAATGCCGTTGTCGAAATAACTGGTGTTTCTGCATGTACTTCCGGGGCCGTGACCCTGCTGCGTAGTAGAGATTTCGGCACCAATGCCTACACCAGTGTCGAAGTGCTTGCCGGCACACAAACCGGTGGCACCCAGGTTATGAAAACCTACGGCACCGGCACCACCACAGTCAAAAATATCGGCCGTGATTACAGTGCTACTATTAATGGTTCTGCCGCGGTTGGTGATGGTAAAAAACTTACTATTCGTACCGCGATGCTTGACGCTGAAATCGATCTGACTACTGCTGCCGGACTCTCTACCGCCACAAATACCTTCTATGTTACCGGCGGTGGGGCTGATTTTGCCATCGGCTCCAAGGTAGATGCCATTGGTCTCGATTCCATCGGTATCCAGAGCGTCGCTCCCAGTCAGCTCGGTGACAGTAACGGTACCCTAAACACACTAAAAAGTGGCGGCGCAAACGCTATGAGTGGGGACAATCTCTATACCGCTCAGAGAGTCGTTGATGCCGCCATCAAAGATATCACAACTTTACGTGGCCGGCTCGGTGCGTTCCAGAAGAACATTCTTGACACCAATGTCAACAGTCTGCGTGTTACTCTCGAAAACGTAACCGCTTCCGAATCGGCAATCAGAGACGCCGACTTCGCCGCCGAAACTGCCGCGCTTACTAGATCACAGATCCTGGTTCAGGCCAACACCTCAGTTTTATCGTTGGCCAACTCCATGCCGCAGAGCGTCCTGGCGCTGCTCGGTTAAGCCGACTCCTGACAGCTAACTTGTCAGTTGAGTCGGCCAGTCAACAGCCGGGCAATTATACCTGGTTGCGCTCGACTCGCACGTCGGTAGTTGTCAGGAGGCTCATGCTTTGCCTAGTAGTGTACTTAACGGGGGCTCGGTCCGTGAACCGGGCGGATCTGGTCCCCAACCGAGTAATTGCGGGAACCATGCGGAGCTTTAAGACGGCCTGCTCTTTACTCGGTCAAAGAGGCTTCGAGTTACTCTCGTCGCTTCTATAGAGGCCCGGGCCTCTGGTAGGGAAATATTTCGTCTGACATGGCAGATTTGTTTGACCCTACTATGAGGCCCTGGCCATTTTTTTCAAATTATTTCTAAAAAACATCATTTCCACTCATCTTCTCAATATCTTTTTGTCCCTTACTTACTCTGTATTTGCGTAAGTCCTTTAAAAAAAAGGCTTTATGTTGATACGCCCCCCGCCTGCTCAACCCAACTCTCTTAAAGTGTTCTTCTTTAATGACCGATAAACTTATTAGGACCTTGTTTACAGGTCTAACAGGGATACTTTGTTTATTTGGCCCTAAAGGAGCAGCTTATGGGTACTATTACTTCAGGCGTTGGTATTATGTCTGGCATTGATATTGAGTCCATTGTTACTCAACTCATGGCGATTGAGCAGCGACCAAGAGACCTGCTTACCCAACGCATCGAAGCCATCACTGCTCAGCAAACCGCTTTCATGACCCTTCAGGCCAAAATCATGGCCCTGCAATTGTCCGCCGCAAATTTCAACAAAGAATCGGTTTTTCAGCAAAATGCCGTAAATGTTTCCAATGAAGACGTTCTCTCCCTTACCGCCGACAAGAACGCTACCCTGGGTTCCTACACTTTCCGCGTCAAACAACTTGCTACTAACCATCACCTCGTCACGGGAGGATATTCCAGCTTAAACAGCAACTTTGGTACTGGAACCGTTTCCTTCGAAATAGGCAACGGCCAGGTTACAAAATCTACTGATCTCAGTTTCATCAATGGCCAGCAGGGTTTCCAACGCGGCACCATCACCATCAACGATCGCGCCGGAAATTCTTCTGAAATCGATCTTTCCGCCGTTTTGACCGTCACCGATGTCCTTGATGCAATTAATGCCGATACCACCGTTAATGTCACTGCTTCGGTCGATGGCGACAGCATCGTTATAACCGACAACAACACCGCTGCCACGGGAACTCTATCCATCACCGGCCAACCCGCTCAAAGCCTGGGCATCGCCGGGACTACCTCCGGTGCAGAAACTAAAATCATCGGCTCCGACATTCACTACTTAACTGCTGAAACCAAACTTGACCAGCTCAATGACGGCCTCGGCATCCGCGGACTGGGTTATGGTGCCGATCTCATCTTCTCCAATGGTATCGATGATTTTATGTCCGTTGATATCCGTGATAAAATGTACAAGGAAATCGGCGAATTCAGTGCTGAAAACAGCACCACCCTTCAATCACTTAACGGTGGACAAGGCATTCGACTCGGAAAATTCCGCATCACCGATCAAAATGGCCGCTTTGTTGACATCGACCTCAACGAATTAGCGCAAAAACCCGAAATGCAGGACAAGCCCCTTACCCTCACTCATGTTGAGGAATTCATTCAGGAAAAAGTTACCGAAAAGAATGCTGAATTGAATCCCTCCGGCGATCCAAATTTCAAAGGCATGGACATCGGTTTTACTTTTGGCAGCGCTGACCATATCACCGTAACTGATAACAGTGAACCCTTCAGCAGTGATTCCGAAGCAGAACGCAAAAGTCATTTCATCATCGAAGACCTCGACGGCGGCCACGCCGCTTCCGACCTGGGCATTGCAGACGATATCGCCGGCGAAAACATCCACGGCGAAGTCATCTGGAAAATGGAAACTCTTGGCGACCTGGTCAATGCCGTTAATAATCATTGGGACAATTGGGACTCTTCGATCACCGGTGACGACAAAAGACTCGTCCAACTCAGTATTGATCAGACCGGTGATAATGTCGTACTCAGCTACAATGGCTCCGGCACCCTATTCCTCAGTCAAACCGATTCCGCCGTTGACCTGGGTCTCATCGATTCCGATGGACAAACCCTCGTGCAGGGCCGCCGACTCATCGCCGGACTCAACACCGTTATGCTTCGATCCCTGAACGGCGGCAACGCCGGCTCAAATCAGATTACCCAGGGTGGACAAATCACCATCACTGACCGCGATGGTAACAATTCCACCATCGATCTTACCAACGCCTTTACCGTTCAGGACGTCATCAACGCTATTAATGCCGACGAAAATACCAACCTCACCGCTTCGGCCAATAAGGTCGGCAACGGTATCAAAATCACCGACAGTTCCACCGGCTCCGGCAACCTTATCATCGCTGACGCCGCCGGCAGCACTCTGGCTCAACAATTGAATCTCACCGTTGATGATGCCGTCTCCTCAGTTGACAGCGGCAATCTGCAACTGCAATACATCTCCGAAGCCACCCTGCTCGATGATTATCGTAACGGTGGGGGGGTTAGACTTGGTGAATTTTACATTACCGACGCCACCGGTCAGAAATACACCGTCGATATCAGCAACGCCGTAACTCTCGGCGATGTCATCGATAAAATTAATCTCGTTACTCCCGAAACCGTCATTGCCAGAATCAACGATGATGGTGACGGCCTGGTCATTATCGATCAGGCCGAAGATAGCGAGGGAATGCCGATCCTCGACCCAACTCCCCTGAAAATCACCGATGCCGATGGCGGTTATGCCGCTTACGATCTGGGCCTGCTTGTTTCTGTCAAAAAGAATGACGATGGTTTTTATCAGGCCGATGGTTCTCTCGAATTCAAACTTGAAGTCGGCGGCGGTGACACTATCGACGACGTCGTATCCAGATTAAATGACGCTGACATCGGCATTAAGGCTTCCATTATCAACGACGGCAGCGCCAACAGCCCTTACCGTATCAGCTTCAACAGCGAAGTGTCTGGACGCGCCGGCTCAATCTACATCGATCCCGGCCAAACCTCCCTCAACACACAAACCCTTTCCGAAGCACAAGATGCCATTGTTCTCATGGGTGGCGGCGAAGAACAATCTGCTTTCCTCGTCTCCAGTAGTTCCAACACCATGAAAAACATCATCCACGGTACCACCCTCGAACTGAAATCCACCAGCGATTCGCCTGTGGACGTCACCATTTCCCAGGATCTCGACTCTATCGTCGAACAGATGAATTCCTTTGTCGAAGCTTACAACGCCATCATGGATGATATCGACGCCAATGCCAGCTTTAATCCCACCACCCTCCAACGAGGCTTACTCTTCAGCGAACACACTGTTTACACTGCCAAATCCATCCTCCAGACTCTACCCTCCCGCGTCGTATCCGGTTTGCAACAGCCTTACAATATGCTCTCCAGTATCGGCATTTCCTTTGCACCGCTAAGTTACGAATCCGGCACCGACGCCAGTGGTTCAACCTCAAATTATGCCGTTGCCACCACTCCAAAACTGGCTTTTGACGAAACCAAATTCCGCGAGGCTTTCGAAGATGATCCCGACGCCGTTACCGAACTTTTTACCAAAGCTGATACCGGTATCGGCGATTACATTGCTGACAAACTCAACAGTCTGGCCGACAACACCGAAAGTACCATGAAACGCCGCGTTGACAGTATGCAAAGCCAGCAAAAAATGTTCGAAGAACGTATCGAATACCTCGACGTAATCCTCGCTAACAAGGAAGAACGGCTATACAAACAATTCTACGCTATGGAAGAGGCCCTTGCCAACATGCAGTCCCAGCAGTCGGCTTTGGGTAACCTTAGCGCTTTAGTTTCTTCCATGTCCAGCATAGGCGGATAACAATTTAAATATAATATCGCCACCCTTTTGAAAAATGATGAATCCCAAAAACAGCAACACAAACGAATACCTGAAAACCAAAGTCCTCACTGCTTCTCCCGAACAGTTGCAGCTCATGCTCTACGACGGTGCCATCCGCTTCTGCGAACAGGCCCGCGTCGCCATCGAAAACCAACAAATCGAAGAAAGTTACAACTTCATCTCCAAAGCCGAAAAAATCGTCATGGAATTGTGCCTGTCCATGAAGGAAGATATTGCTCCCGATACCTGTACTAATATGCGCCGGTTGTACATGTTCTGCTACGATAGACTTGTACATGCCAATATGAAAAAAGATCTTAACGCACTTAACGAATCACTCGAAATTCTCACGCACATCCGCGAAACCTGGATACTGCTCATGGAAAAACTCCGCCAAGAACGGTCCTCTCAGCCACAAACTGTTGCTGCTTGCCAGTCCACCGACGACCTGCAAAGCCTGGAAATCGGCGCCACCATCAACTTCGAAGGCTAGAAACCCCGCCATGCGAAAACCACCCATCCCGCCTGCTCACCTGGCCCGGCACCTTTATCACGCCGCACCGGCACCATTAACCTTATCCAGCAGCGAAAGCAAACGATAATTCTTCCGTCCCACCAACGCCTCCAGCTTGCGACAAAATTCCGTATCCGGACGCACCCCAGCCTCAATCTGCATCACCACCTGCATATTTCCCGCCGTTCGCATTTCCATACACACTCGGCACTTGCCCCGGTGTCTCTGACAGAGTTTCTTAAACTGCTCCAGCTTTGCTTTTTCCGCCATTTCTTCCGTCAGCTTCACAAAAACCATCTCCGTCAGATGTTCTTCCGCCCGCTCCATTTCATAAACTGCGCTCACCTTGATCGATGGCTCCTCACGACGAAAATCTACCTGTCCCCGCAAAAACACCATCCGGTCCTTCTCCATCAAGCCCTCATACTGAGCCAGCGAATCCGGGAAAATCACCCCTTCCACCGTCCCGTTCAGATCCTCCAGCGTAAATATCGCCATTTTCGCCCCTTGGTTGCGACCGTTCTTTGTAACGCAATGCCGAATCCGCGATATTATCCCGCCGATTATCACTTCCGCGTTTTGTCCCACTTCACGCAGCGTATTCGTATGCGCCGTGCTGTAATAATGAATCTGCTCGGCGTATTCCGCCAGCGGGTGATCCGTTACATAAAGACCCAGCACTTCCTTTTCATACTGCAGCAATTGAGGCTGAGGCCATGGACTTACCTCCGGCAGCTTAACCGCCTCCTGCTTGATCTGCTCATCACTGTCAAACGACGCGAACAACGTCATCTGACCACGTTGCTCATCTCGCTGCAAATCGTTGGCAATCGCTATCGCTTCATCCAACGCCGCCATCAACTGCGCCCGTGAACCATGCAGCGAATCCAACGCCCCCGCCTTAATCAACGCCTCCAACGCTCCCCGGTTCACCTGCCGGTTGTCAATCTTCTGGCAAAAATCATAAATACTCTCGAATCCACCGTTCTCCTGCCGTGCCCGAATAATCGCTTCCACCGCCCGTACCCCCACACCTTTTACCGCCGCCAAACCAAATCGAATACTTTCCCGCCGACCATCTCCGGACGATTGATCCTCATCAGCTTGCTTAGCTCTTTTGCTTTTCCCCTTGCCCTTGCCGACATTTTTGCCGCTTTCCTTGTCGATTTTCATGCCGTTTTCATTATCATTCGGCAACAGCGCTGACTTACCTTCGCCTTGCTGATAAATCACAGTAAAGTCCGCAAAACTTTCCGTAACATCCGGCGGCAGCACCTCAATCCCCATCTGTCGGCATCCCTCAATGTATTCCGCCACCTTTTCCGTCGAACCCATCTCAAACGTCAATAACGCTGCCATGAATTCCGTCGGGTAATAAACCTTGAAAAACGCCGTCTGAAACGCCAAAATCGCGTATTGCGTCGAATGGCTCTTGTTGAAACCATAACCGGCAAATCGCTCGATTAGCTCGAACAACTCCCTGGCCTTGTGCTCGTCGATCCCCTTCTTCGAACACCCTTCAAGAAACTGCCCCTGTTCCGCCTTGATTACCTTGTGCTTTTTCTTACTGATTGCCTTAATCAGTTTATACGCCCGGGCCAGAGGCAAATCTCCCAAACCGTTCAGGATCTGCATCACCTGTTCCTGGTACACCATTATCCCGTACGTCTCCGCCAGCACCTTCTCCATAATCTCGTGTGGCAGCGACCACTCCTGACCGTGCTTACGCGCAATGTAATCGCCGATTAGCTGCATCGGTCCCGGACGATACAGTGCATTGGCCGCAATCAAATCTTCCACCCGGTCCGGCTGCATCTTCTGCAGCATGTCCCGCATCCCCGCCGATTCGAACTGGAATATCCCTTTCGTCTCACCCCTGCCGAATAAATCCAGCACCTTCTGATCCGTCAAATCTATCTTGTTCGGATCAATGTTAATCCCCTTGCCCAACTCAACCAAATTCCGCGCCCGCTCGATTGTTGACAACGTCCGCAGTCCCAAAAAATCCATCTTCAACAAACCGACCTTCTCCACCGTCGGCCCGTCAAACTGGGTAATTCGCTCCTCCGAATCCGTCGCCTTATACAACGGCAGAAAATTTTCCAGCGGCTCATCCGCAATCACCACCCCAGCCGCGTGCACCGACGCATGTCGCGACAAACCTTCCAGCCGTTTACCAATCTCGATTACCTTGGCAATCCGTTCATCGTTCCCGCACCATTCCGCCAGCTTGGGCTCCTGCTCCAATGCCAAATCCAGCGTGATTCCCAGACTCTCCGGCACCAGCTTAGCTAACTTATCCGCCTCCGCCAGCGGCACATTCAGCACCCGACTCACATCCCGGATTACCGCCCGCGCCTTCATCGTCCCGAACGTAATAATCTGGGCCACGTGCCCGTATTTCTGCCGCACATAATCGATCACCTCAGCTCGACCGTTCTGGCAAATATCAATATCAATATCCGGCATCTCACTCCGCTCCGGATCCATAAACCGCTCAAACAGCAATCCATACTTCAGCGGATCAATGTTCGAAATCTCCAGCAAATAGCCCACCAGCGTCCCCACTCCACTACCCCGGGGATTTGCCGGAATCCCTTTTTCTCGCGCATAATGCACAAAGTCCCACACAATCAGAAAATAACTACTGAATCCCTTGCCCTGAATCACTTCCAGCTCATGGTCCAGACGCTCCGTTATCTCCGACGTAACTTCTGCGTAACGCTTCTTCAAACCTTCTTCACACAACTGCCGTAGATATTTATCCGGGTCCATCTTCTTTGGTGGATGATACACCGGCGCATGTTGCTGTGTAAAATCCAGCTCCACATTACACCGCTCTGCGATCCGCATCGTATTGTCGCAAGATTCAGGCCACCGCGAAAAAGTCTCATGCATCTCTTGCGGACTCTTCAGATACAACTGACGCGGATAATGCATCCGTTTCTCGTCTTCCAGAATCTTACCCGTACTGATACAGCACAAAACCTCGTGCGCCTCGTAATCGGCCTCCGTCAAAAAGTGCACATCATTGGTCGCTATCAGCCCCGCCCCAATCTCGCTCGCCAGGTCAACCAGCATCGGCGTAACCTCATTCTGGTCCGCGCAGTGCCATTGAATCTCGATAAAAAACCGCTCTTCCCCGAACAGCTTCAAATAATATTCCGCCGTCTCCCGTGCCCCCTTAATGTCCCCGCCCGCCAGTTTCGAAGGCACCTCACCGCTCATGCACGCCGATGTACAGATTATCCCTTCACTGTACTGTTCCAGCACCTCACGGTCGATCCGCGGACGATAATAAAATCCTTCCAGATAACCGATACTGCTCAGCTTCAACAGGTTGCGATAACCTTGCAGGTTCTCCGCCAGCAAAATCAAATGGTAACTGGCTTCGCTGATCCCCTTGGCATCACGGTCGGTCCGCGCACCCGGCGCAATGTACGCCTCGATCCCCATTATCGGCTTGATCCCCGCCGCCCGCGCTTTGCTGTAAAAATCTACCGCCCCGAACATATTACCGTGATCCGTAATCGCCAGCGAATTCATCCCCAGCTCTTGACACTGCCCTACCAGCTTTTTAATACTGGCCTGTCCGTCCAGCAGACTGAATTCGCTATGCACGTGTAAATGCGTAAATCCTGAATCTTCCATGACTTCCCAATAATATTAAGAGATTATTCAATTTCCAACTTGAACGTATAGAAATATGTATTTATCTGCCTTATTTATAACAGGTTAAGCGACCAACGGGAGATTCGAAACTCCCAGTGGATCGCGGCGAATTCGGTCCAGCGAAAGCTGGCAACTGCTTTACCCCCGCTATAATACCCCCCTCACAACCACAACTCAACCCCAAACCCGCAATCCCCCTCTCTCCCATTCCCCTCAAACTACTGACCCCCAATCCCCGCTATCTAGCCCCGGTTCACTGGATTTGTCATTCCCGTGAAAACGGGAATCCAGTATTATTTTATAAATCCGGGTCATGCCCCAAAATGACAAGATTTAAGACTCACTCTCAACCTGCTTGGGGTAGAGAATGTTATTTGTCTAAAACGGCACTGGTCCCAGCTGCCCGACCCGCAAAAAAAAATCGGACGCCGACAACTTTTCCTCCTCAGAATAGTTGCGCGACGCCCGTTATAGACCATCACGTTCACTAAATTATTGTGCTGCTTTACCAGGTCATTGCCCTGGTAAACACCATTATTTTCTTCGACGAATCAATGCCACCGCACCCAGTCCCAGCAACACCATGCTCATCGGCTCCGGAATACAGCGAGTGTCCACTATTATTTGATCTATATACATTGTACAGTCATTGGGCCGCAGTTCAATTGTTTCTGAATCAGGGTTGGGTTCAATAGTAATCAGTAGCGTTAGAATATCATAATTACTATCCAACGCGTAATCACTTACTAATTCGATGCCCGCAAATCCTGGAGTTGTCTCGAATATGGGATAAGCCGAAGCAGAATAAGTTAGTTGAAGATATATCTCTTTCGTCGTTCTTTCTACAGGATCATTTGGGATAACCAACTCAAGATAATCATTTCCGTAAAATCTCCACACTCCGAAATGCTGATCACTACCGAATTGCGGGTGTGCACTCATCCATTTTGTGTCGGGATCCCCAGGAGGAACAAGTCCGCCGCCACTTTGCAGGATAGAAGCAGTTGGACTGCCGTAGGGATTATCCCAAGGTGCACCCGTCTCCTCCACGGCGGGATTGCTGCTGTCAGCAAATTCCCATGCTTGGGACGTGGTATTGTTATCACCACGCCAAGCAGGGGGTGTATCATTGCTTATCGCCGCTGATACCGTGCCACATAACCAACCGACCGACAAAGCCATTAAAAACAATCTTTTTTTCATATTCTCACCACGTACCTCTTCTTCTCCTTAGATGCCAAACATCCCAACTACCTCTCCATGAACCTATCAGCACACAATATCGCCAGAACCTGACGCAATAGGCCACAGAAAAGCTCCAGGCTTAACTCAAACCTCTTCGCCCATAACAAAATTCCATACGGATAACGATCATTGGCCTTTTTGACTGCCAAAATCAAATTTTGCCGGAGCGAATCACTTATTTTTTTCTTCGCAGCAATGCTACCGAACCCAGACCCAATAGCAGCATGGTCGCCGGCTCCGGAATATCCGCCGAATCAGCAAAAATCGTCAACGTCAACGAATCACCCGTAAAGTCGCTGTTGTAATCTTCCAGCGGCGTAGGACTAATTCCCGTCGTCAATCCGTGGAATCCGCTCTTGCCGTCTGCACCATAATTCCATCCCGTACCGGTAGGAAAGTAACCAAAGTCTATTGTAACCGCCGTTGGCTCAAAAATTCCCTTGCCAAACAACGCGTTAGTGTCCACGCCGGTCTCTTCTTCTTCATACCAATCGATGTTTCCACTGACTACCAGAGCCGCAGGAAAACCGGTCTTGGAAAAAGTAGCCGAAAACGTCCCACTGTCAAACTTCGCGTGGGCCCTGGTGGTTCCGCCCGACATCTCCGTCATCGAGTTCATCGTTACACTGATAGTGCTGTCATCAAAATCGACATAACTCCAGTCATCATAGTATAACCTTCCACCTGCTCCGTGGCTCCAGCTCAGCGTATCTAACATACTATTAAATGATGTGCTGCCGCCCGTTGCCACCACAATATCAATCTTCTTGACACTCAGACCTCCAAATGCCGGCATCGCCAATAGCCCAACCAAACACGATACAATAATAACTCTCTTTAGCATTTTCGTCCTCCTCTAAAAGTAAACGTGTACATTTTCCTCGTTTTTTCGGCTCTTATTTTTTCCTGCGCATCACGCACAGCGAACCCAAACCTATTAACATTAGTGTAGCTGGCTCCGGAACCTCAGCCGTAAAGTGCAACTGCATTGAGTCCCCGTTGTATATGTCATCCTTAAAATTATCGACAAACGGCGGGACTCCTTGGGTGCAAAACAGGGCCTCATAATCCGACACAAAATCAGTCGGATCCATTATTATCAGCCCCGTCTTCGCCCCCGTGAGCAACTCGCCACCGGTTACTTCAAGTTTCTGGTGAGCTACCAACGCGTCCCAACTCAACTCATCCACCATGAAAGGATCTGTTACATACGTCTCCAGGATAGATCCATCCACCGCACTGTCAAAAATCGTTATCCCCGAACTTTTTACTTCAATCTTTCCTGACAGCACAATCGTCTGCCCCGCCGAAAAAGTTCCATGCGCCCATCCGCCCGCACTGGTATCTCCCGCCAAATTGATCTGTGATTGATTCCCGAAGGTCATCGTGCAGTCTATCAGGTTATAGTCAAAATCCGCGGCTCCCGCTACTTTGATATGACCTTCTCCTACTGCTATCGGTACTCCTCCGTTCATCTGAAAAGTACCTATATTCGGACTGTACGTGACCGGATCGTAGTCATAGAAAAGCGCATAATCGAAAACCGCCTGAATACTACGAACGTATGCACCCCAACTCGGAACCGAGATTAACAATACTACCACCCCTGCCAGTATAAGACTCCGCGTTCCTTTCAACATTTTCCATCCTCCGTTCTTAGAGAAAGAACTACATTTCTTAAAAGAACCGACCACTATTATGCCGTCCGGTCGTCCTCCTTTGACCTTCTCGAAAACAGCATAAAAAAAAGAGACAAACTCCGCCATAGGCGGAACATGTCTCTCTCTCATATTCAAACCGCATCTTCACTATTTAATTGACTAACTCATTATAACCTTTATCTTTCCCCCATAGCAATAGCAATCAAGACGCCTGCGTCAAAAGTTTGCTCAGGCAGCGATGCTGAGCGTTGAAAATCTCTCGAACTTCCGGCAATGTAATAAAAATC
>JAFGSR010000148.1 GCA_016934515.1 Sedimentisphaerales bacterium | reverse complement strand
CGTAAAATCATTTGCAGCGAACGAAGGGAGCGTCAATAGCCGCAACGAGATCGCGGCGATCTGGTCCAGCGAAAGCTGGTAACTTGAATGTATAGGAATTTGTATTTCGCGGTTTCCGAAAACCGCAACGACCAACGGGAGCGGCGAAACTACCTGTGGATCGCGGACGAACCCGGTCCAGACAAAGCTGGTAACTTGTTACCCACGCGGTTGCGGTTATTGCTCTTTTTGTCAGAACAAATCAATACCAGATCGTAGTGATAAGGTGAGGTTCAGATTTCTTGCCTTCCACAACACCCACCGTTGTATTGCTGAACTTAACTTCAACATCCTCATGCGCGTCCAGCCATTCGTTGATCAAACCATCAAGATAATGCATCGCGTTATCTGACATCTTGGTATGGAACGTTCGCACTCGCGTAGCTCCACCGCCTTTTACCAGCGGTCTCTTAAAACTACTCTCCTCCTTCACCCCAGACAATGACGTCCCCTTAAATGTGCGAATCTTGCCCAGACCTTCTATTTTCGTCTCCTCTTTCTTAACCTCCTGCTCCAACTGAACGGGTTGGGCCTCTTCCTCGTCGTCGGAATCCTCCAACGGAATCGGATCACCCCAAGGATCTTGTTCATCTAATGGACACATATTTGACCTCCAAAGATAAAGATTCTGCACTCAGATTACGCCAAAGAAACGCAAGTTTTTCACGAACGGCCTTCTCATTCTAACAGCTTCTTACAAAACGGTCAATAGCACAAATCAACCAAATTCGACATTTTAAAAGGCTCAAAACCGCCCCCCAACATCCTTACCTCTGAAAATAGCCCTTCGCCGCCAATATGGGGCCTCTAGCAGCCACCTTCCCCCTTGCGATTAATTTTCCTGGAGATTATATTCGGCCCTGACCAGATAATAACCTGAAACGCTGTCACCGTACTTTATAACCGAGGCTGACCTAATGAAAATTGTCGCCGACGAAAACATCCCCTTCGCACAGCAGGCCTTCAGCCATCTTGGCGATGTGCTCCTCCTGCCCGGACGGTCCCTTTCCCACGAACACCTCAAAAATGCCGATATCCTGCTCGTCCGCTCCATCACCAATGTCAACTCTCAACTGCTCGATGGTACTCCCGTCCGCTTCGTCGGAACCGCCACCATCGGCACTGACCACATTGACCTGCCCTACCTTAACCGCCGCGGCATCGCTTTTGCCGACGCCGCCGGCTCCAACGCCAATTCCGTTGCTGAATACGTCATTACCGCCCTGCTCAACCTGGCCCAAAAACACCAGTTCCAACTCGCCGGAAAATCCATCGGCATCGTCGGCCTCGGCAACATCGGCTCTAAGCTGGAAAAATTCGCCCAAGCCTTGAAAATGAACGTCATCCCCAACGACCCGCCTCTCCAGAGAAAAACCGCCCATCCCCGCTTTCAACCCTTATCCCAGGCCCTCCAGGCCGATTTCGTCACCCTCCACGTCCCTCTCACCCGTACCGGCACCGACCCCACCTGGCACCTCATCAACGATCAAAATCTCACCACTCTCAAACCATCCGCTTTCCTGATCAATTCCTCACGAGGCCCCGTCGTCGATAACCTCGCCCTCAAAAACGCCCTCGCCCAAAACCAACTCGCCGGCGCCGTCCTCGACGTCTGGGAAAACGAACCCGAAATCGACCTCGATCTGCTCAAACTCACCGAAATCGCCACCCCCCACATCGCAGGCTATTCCTTCGACGGAAAAACCAACGGCACCGCCCTGCTCCACGCCGCAGCCTGTCATTTCCTCCAAATCCCCAACCATCTGCAAATCAACCAACTGCTCCCCCCGCCGCCAACACCACAAATCACCCTCGATAACCCGCCACCTTCAGACCAACAACCCCCTTCAGTCCAAAAACCAAACGCCACCGACCAACTCCTCCTGCTCCAGGCCTTCAATGCCATCTACAACATCACCCTCGACGACGACAATTTGCGCAAAATCTCAGCACAACCACCTAAAAACCGCAGAAAATTCTTCGACCAGCTCCGAAAAAATTACCCCATCAGACGCGAAGCACCCAACACTCACGTCAAACTCACCCACCCCAACCCCGCCTTAACTGCCCAACTCGCCCAACTCGGCTTCCAAACCAATTAATCAACCACTCAACTACTGAATAGTTAACCTCCCTTTGTCGAAATATAATTACCGGACTTCGAAGCGACGGGAGGTGGAGTATATATGTACACCGAAGCTGCGGATTCCGTCGCGAAATCCCGAGTTCTTCACCTGGTGGGATTCTTCGGAATAAAGGCGATAAAGCGTTTTTTCTTCCAGAGATTTCGGCAGGCTCGATACTACGAACGAGACACCATGTATCTGTTCATTAACAGCTATCAGTACCCAATCCGCTCCAGACTGGCGCAGCATTAATAACGGCCCCTGACCATCAATGGAACCGTAGGTTTCGTCCGCGATTGCAACAGGGGCTATTTCAGGATGGTCGCCTACAATAGCCGGTTCCAGCGCGCGTATCTGGCGGGTAATTTTCATTAAATCGTTCCACAAAACGCCTTCCTTGGGAATATAGCTGGTACCCCAATAAAGAATCGCACTGGCACCGTGCACAATGGCATCATAGGCCATGAACCGGGACTCGAGGTAATTCGGTTGTCTGCCTTTTTGTGGATCAGGGGCGTTGCGGACACCTTCATCAATATCGGCCCATCCGAAACCCTGCAATACCATCCAAATCCCCTTCCCCGGAGCGCCGGCCCGCATACGGTCGGTATAAGCGCCAACTGCAGAGAGTGAAACGTCTTTCAGGTCGCTATGACCGACAGCGGCAAATGGTGCAGGGTAGATGTCACATCCGACAACATCAATCTGCTGATTGAAAAGCTGCAAGTGTTTAACTGAATTCCGGGGAGCATGGTTTTGCCAAACCGGATGCTTGGAATCGATACCGTGAATAAGCTTGCAGGTCTGGGCGGTATCCTGGGCCAGCTCAAGAACATATTTTTCACACAGAGAAAATTTCCAGTCCGGGTGGGGATTTTCCTCGCCCAGCTCACCCCAGAGCCGATCAAAAATCTCCTCCGATGACTTCCACAATCCCCGCCTGGTAAAGTCATTTGCCTTTTCAAGCAGTGCAAGCCTTCGGTTTGTTTCTTCATTTGAAGATTTTGACCGGTTTTTCTCAATATGACTACGCAGGGCTCCACTCTGCTCGCTCATGGCCCAACCCATGCGGCTCCACCAGACATTCCATAGGGCTTCATCGGGCAATTCCCAGGCAAGCAATGCCGGGTGGTCTTTTAGATCAGTAATTGTTCGGACAAAACCCTTGTAAACATCGTCGTCTTTTTGGCCGGTATTATTGGAAACACATATCCATCCATAAATATTGTTCTGGTGCAAACGTTCAAGCGACTCCCGATTCGAGGCCCGAACCAGGTTGAAACCGCTCTCCGAAAGTTGCTTAAGGATTTTATCATCGCCGGGCAGTTCGTATAAACCAATGATCAGACGCGGAGCGCCCTCAACCATCAAAAAGCCATCACGGTTGAATTCTGGTCCGCCATAAACACTACCCGCCGAAACACCCAACAGAAAAAGGGCTGGTAAAAGTATCAACCAGATTCTAATCCCTGATTGAAATCTCTTAAAATTGTTGACTGATGATTTTATTTCCGACATTATAACTCTCCTAAGCAAACTTTCAGGTAACATGTTTTTCCCTTATTCAAGCCGATTATTCCCCGATCAATCTGCCCAGCTACGCCGCCGAGCCACTCCCGGATCATTCTACTCTTTCTGAATTTCCCTTTAAACAGCTCAAAACCATACTTTTCTCCATACGACATCAATAATTTTAACAAATTCACCTGCATCGGCTATGAAATTCAAGCTTCAATACCCGGTCATAATTGACTCGAAAACCATCTTTTCGCACGGATCTACTTGGGAAACCCAGGCTTAGAGCACTTTAATTCTTTATCGAAAACACCAATTCACTCGATACGATTGCGCCTCGATCATCGCTGACCGTGAAAAACCAGATTGTCGCTTCTTCCGGCGGCAACGGTGCAATTATTTGCCTGCCGTCTATTCGCGCTGCCATCGTGTTCCAGGTTAATTTATTGATCGGCTCAGTCCCTGTAGTGTAGTGGAGTTGCGCAGAAGTAAGCTTTGCCTGGCTCTCAACCGTTGCACGAAATTCCCCGTCGGTTTTCTTCGGACTCAAAACCGTTGGCAGCGGAACACCATCTTTCAGGTATTGGTCCACAAATAAACCAATTTCTTTCGGTGCCCACCCCTGCTGGTGACCATGAGGCATCTCTACGGTTACACGTAAGTTACGCTTCCCTTTTACCAGTCCATACGTCTTAGCGTAACTGTCCAGCGGATACGCAAAATCACTGCTGCCATTGATAAAAAACACCGGCATCCTTGCCGATCCGATATACCTGGAGGGATCCCACAACTCAACCCATTTCTCCTTCTGTTGCGGTGACATTTTGGCAAACCAACTCAGCCACGCACTGTTTTCGTGCAAAAATCCGCAGCCGTAAACCGGTACTGCCGCCTTAAAACGATTGTCCAGGCCCGACACAATACACGTCAGATACCCTCCCCAACTGATTCCGGTAACTGCTGTTCGGTTCGCATCAACTTCCGTGAAACTTCGTATCAACGAATGGGCCAGTATCACATTTGCCACTGCATGATAAGTCCACTGATCCTCAATAGGCTCTTCGATTCCGCCAAACTTAACCTCATCGCTTTGCCCCGGACCGCCATCCAAAAGTCGTTTAAGGTCGGGACCGCAACCCGCAAGATCCATAGCTATTGCTGCGTAACCCCGCCTGGCCCACAGTTCCACCCATTCCTTAAATGCCGTTCCTCCTCCCCCATGAACCAACACTACAGCAGGGTAAGTTTCGCCTTCTGTGCTCTTGGCGTTCAGTGTGGCAGGGCTGGCATAGTATGCAAATACCCGTGTCGGTTTATCCTTATAGTTTTCGCCCTCGTAGTAAAAAGAACATACCGAACTCTCGCGATCAGACCATTCATATTCCGGTACTTCGCTCAAGGAAACCAAATCCCACGGGGTTGTCACTGGTAGTGACTTCGCGGGGTAAATTATGTTGTTGTCTTGCTGCAACGCTGTGCAGCCAAAATTTGGCAATAACAACGCCAAAACGCACAAGAACCATATCACCCCTAACCTTCGCAAAACCATGCTAACTCTCCTTTAGCAGTTCCCACCAATTGCCCCGCGGGCTCATCAGTACTATAGAATTAAATCTGTCCGAACCACCCCTGAGCGTCGCCGCCTTCCCCACTACCAAGTAGGCATGTTGGATAATCTTCATCTAATCAGTGCCGCAATCGCCGCTCCCACCGCCGCCAACGACAACACCGACAGTATCAAAATCGCCCACAGCAAAAGACGATTCTGCTTGGCCACAACCTCCTGCAGTCGGGCCTGACTACCCTCGGTTTTCACGCTCATCTCCCGAAGCGTTGCCGTCTGGGTATTGCTGTTGTTGACCATCCCCTGCACCGAATTGTCAAACCGGTTGAACGACTCCACCATCTGCACTTCCGTCTCCCCGGAAGCTTCCAACTGGCGGGCAATTTCGCTCAGCTTGTTCATCTGCGCCTGGGTCAGCTCCGGCAACGAACCAACCACCTCCGCCACCTTCTGCTGACGCACCGCTTGACTACGCAACTCACTGGTCAACTCAGAAATCGCTTTTTTATCCTGACTGTTCTCCGAATGGCTCAACAACGCCTCCCCAATCCGCTCCATGTTGCTCTTCAGCTCCGTCGCCTGCTCTCGCTGCTGGGTTACATTATCGTTGATCGATTCCAGCACCTCCACCAGACGACCAAATCCGTCCTCCAAAGCCGCCAACTGCTGATCCTTCTTGCCCCGCACCATCAAATTCGGCCCGGAACTCTCCTTCTCCTTCACTTCCGCATCCACCAGCAGCCCCTCCGCGTCCAGATTCACCATCTGACCCTCTCCCATAGGCTCTTGAGAACGACCCAGCCAACTCCCGACTCTTTTCCACAATGGTATTTTTTCCATTTCTATATCGCTCCAACAAGAATTGACCTGACGATTAATTTCATTACACTACTTTAATCCTAATGTTTGCTGTTTTTCAAGGAATATTCTTAACGAATTTTGCGTGAGTTATGGCCCGAAAACTGAAAATTAAACTCGTTTTTCTACCCCTTTCCCGACGGAATCGCCATCTCCTCAAGATCCTCGCCGCTCTAATCGTTGCCGCCCTGATCCTCTCCGACCGACTCGACCTGCTCCCCCAGTCCGTCTTACCCGACCATAAACTCTATCATGACAAGACTTTCACCGTCATCCGCGTCATCGACGGCGACACCCTGGACATCGACACTCCCGACCCCATCCAAAACCACCCCACCACCCGCATCCGCCTCTGGGGCGTTGACACCCCGGAAACCAAACACCCCAAATTCGGAAAAATGTATTTCGGCCCCGAAGCCGCCAAATTCACCGAAGATCTAACCTTAAATCAGCCCATCCGCGTCGTCCTGGAACCCTTCGAAAAATCCCGCGACAAATACCAACGCCTGCTCGCCTACATCTACCTCCCCGACGACTCCTCCCTCAACGAAAAACTGCTCGCCCAAGGCTACGCTTACGCCGACGAACGTTTCTCTCACATGTTCCGAAAAAAATTCCTCGAACTACAAAAACAAGCACAACGCCAAAAACTAGGCCTCTGGAAAAACGTACAACCCCAACAATTCCCTCCATGGTACCGCAAAATACACGATCCCCAATATCAACCTTAGAAACCCTAACAAAATGCACCCGAAATCATTGAATTATTGCCGCTAATCGCCTAAACTTGACCGGTTATGGTAAAAAAAATCGGCCTGATATTGGAAATGATCAAGTTTTCCCACACCGTTTTCGCCCTCCCCTTCGCGATCATCGCCGCTTTCCTGGCCGCTAACGCCGGCCGCGGCGGCTTCTGTGGCTTCCAAAAATTGCTCCTCATCGTACTTTGCATGGTCTTCGCCCGCAGCGTCGCCATGACTTTCAACCGAATCGCCGACGCCCATTTCGACGCCCGTAATCCTCGCACCCTCGACCGGGCCATCCCCACCGGAAAAGTCTCACCCCGCCACGCCTGGCTCTTCCTGCTCACCTGTGCCACCGCATTTATCGCCGTAACCTTCCTGTTCTGGCAACCATTAGGCCCCTGGTTCGGTTTCGGCAACTATTGGCCCTTCATTTTCGCCCTGCCCGTCCTCATTTTCGTCTGCCTCTACAGCTTCACCAAACGCTTCACCTGGCTATCACATTTCTGGCTCGGCGCCGCCCTCATGGCCGCCCCGCTCGGAACCTGGATAGCAATCTCCCCCCCCCACGGACCAGCCGTCACCACCGTCCCAATCGTTCTGGGTTCAGCCGTGCTGGTTTGGGTAGCAGGCTTCGACATCATCTACGCCTGCCAGGACTTCGAAATCGATCTCCGCGACGGACTCTTCTCCCTGCCCGCCATCATCGGCAAATCCCCGTCACTCTGGGTCAGCCGACTCTGCCACAGCCTCACAATCACTTTCCTACTGATCCTGGCCCAGCTCGCCCACCTCGGAAAAATCTACCTCGCCGCCGTGCTCGCCACCGCCCTGCTGCTCATCATCGAACACCTCCTCGTCCAGCGAAACCACGTCAAAGCCGCCTTCGACCTCAACGGCATCGTCTCCATCCTCCTCGCCGCAGCCGTAATTGTTGACGTAATGTCCCGCTGAATCTCTTCTAACCCTTCAGGCTTTATCCTTCAAGCTTCCCCGCTACGCCAAAGCGCTTCGCGGCGGCGAGCAGGCTTTCTTCAACATCCAAAACACTTATCTCACCAAGCCGCTATTTGATTCTTCATTGCGCCTTGGCGTCTTTGCGTGAGCTATTATCTTCAGGCTTCAGGCTTTCTTATCATTTCAGCCCCGCCAGACGCCTGAGTTTCTTGGCCTGGTCGGTTTTTTCCCACGTGTAATTCGCGCCGGTCTTGCCAAAATGCCCGTAGCGCGCCGTGTCCAGGTAAATCGGCCGTAGCAGGTTAAGATGCTTAATCAGCCGGCCCGGCGTCAGCGGAAACACTTCGCGGATAAGTTCGGTAATTTTGTCCGAATCAATCTTACCCGTGCCGTGCGTGTCAACATGAACCGAAACCGGCTCGGCCACACCAATCGCATATGCCAACTGAACTTCACAACGATCCGCCAGACCCGCCGCCACCACATTCTTCGCAATATATCGCCCCATGTAAGCCGCCGAACGGTCCACCTTGGACGGATCCTTACCGCTAAACGCCCCGCCGCCGTGTGCCGCAGAACCACCATAGGTGTCCACAATAATCTTCCGCCCCGTCAAACCGCAATCACCGTGCGGCCCACCCACCACAAACCGACCCGTTGGATTAACGTAAATCTTCAACTTGCTGTCCACCATCCGCTTCGGCAGCACCGGCATAATCACCTTGTCAATAATCGCCTTACGCAGCTTCTGATAGCTGATGTCCGGATTGTGCTGCGTCGAAATCACCACCGTGTCAATCCGCACCGGCTTGTTATTCGCATCATATTCCACCGTAACCTGGCTCTTGCTGTCCGGGCGAAGCCATTTCAGCGTCTTGTTCTGCCGCACCTGCGCCAACTTCCGCACCAACTGATTCGCCAAATGAATCGGCATCGGCATCAACGCCGGCGTCTCCCGACACGCGTAACCAAACATCATCCCCTGGTCCCCGGCTCCCTGCTCCTTATACAGCCCTTCACCAGCCGTAACACCCTGGCTGATATCCGGCGATTGCTTGTCGATGGTCGTTATCACAGCACAGGTGTTCCCGTCAAAGCCGATTGCACCGTCGGTGTAACCGATTTCGCAGATGGTCTTGCGAACGATCGAGGGAATATCTACATACGCTTTTGTCGTAATCTCTCCCGAAACCACCGCCAACCCCGTCGTCACCATCGTCTCACACGCCACTCTGCTCCGCGGGTCCTGCTCCAGCATAGCATCCAGTATCGCATCCGAAATCTGATCCGAAACCTTATCCGGGTGCCCCATACTCACCGATTCGCTCGTGAAAAGATAATTCTTCCCGGATTTACTGCTGCGTTTAACCGCCGTTTTCGCCTTCACTGCCTTTTTCGCCACAATCGTTCTCCTTATTCACAATTCGTCGATAAATTTTACAATTCGGAATATCTTAGCACCCAAAATCCCACCAGACAAGCTAATTCCTTCGCCCCTACAACACCCCTCCCGCAGGTCATTATTACAAAAATATCAAGTCTATCCTTTGCCTTCATCTGTATTCATAAGGTTTATCCAGACTGAATTTCCCGGTACCTTTGTATCTTGTAGTAAAAAATCTTAAAATAAAATCATGACAATCCTGTTATCCTGTCAAAAATTCTTCGGCATTCGAACTTCGTCATTGATTCCGTGCCGGGCTCTCCGCTCCGTGTCGGATTTAGGTCTTCGGATTTAGGATTTGAAAATGACTCGTCATTTTAAAACACTCTCGCCGAGCTCACCACCGAATCCACCCACCCCATCTCCCGAAAGTTTTCTATCCGATGAAACGTAATATAATTAGCGTCGTGCTGATTATGAGCGCCCCCCATACCGTCGTCATACGCCGTCCGCGAAGCCACCACCATATCCGCCCCCTCAATCAGCCAGTCCACATACTGAAACCCATGCCGCGCCACATCCGGATGATACAGCACGATCGAACGTATCTCCCACTTCCGCAAATCCGCCGACCGCATCAACGCTAGCGTATTCCTCGTCCGCTCCGCGTTCCCGCCCCGATGCTCCGGCAAAACCGCATTCGTCAGCGTCCAGTACATTTTACTTTGCTCGTCATAGCGAACCGTAAACTTCTTGTTCCCGCCCGGCATATCGATAAACCCCGTCGCCGGATCAAACCTGCATTCCTTACCGTCCTGCGAAACTTCAATCATCGCCGCTTTACCACCCACCGGCCGAAAATCCACCCGCATCATATTCACCAGCTCACCCTTCGGCCCCACCACCACATTTCCCTCCAGCCATCCGCCAAACTTCCCCCCCAGCCATTTCGAATCATCCCACAACCGATTACTGTAAATCCAGTTCCGCCCTTGCAGCAAATCCGCTTCCACCGCCGCCGACATAACAAACGGCCGAAACTTATGACCCGCTCGCATCGGCATCCGCGTATCCTCCATCGCCCGCCATATCCTGCCCCGGTGCACCACCATCGGCACCGGTGCCGTATGATACCGCTTCTCCTCCAATAGCAAACCATGCCCCGGATCACTCGGCTCCGTCCACGTCACCCCGCCATCCCTCGACCGCCGAATCACCACCGCCCCCCCCTGCCGGTCCGTCCCCATCAGATACAACTCACCCCGATGCACAAATATATTCGACCAGTACTGTCCTTCTACATTACTCAAATGTTCCCACGTCGCACCACGATCCTTCGAACCAAAAACAATCGTATCCCCCTTCTCATATTCCCGCGAACCCGGCCCGTAAAGATCATACTTAATAACATAATCCCCACCCGGCAAAATCGCTATCCCCGGCGACCCCACATAAATCCCCGTCTCCGCCGCACTATGCACAACCACCACCCCCGGCACCTCACCACCCCACCCCACCGATCCCATCACCCCCAACAAGCATGTCATTGCGACGAGGCGCAGCCGACGCAGCAATCTCAACCCTCCGGACAAACATAAACCACCCACCCTGTCATTGCGAGGAGGCTTCTTAGCCGACGCGGCAATCTCAATCCTGCGAACAAACACAACCACCCATCCTGTCATTGCGAGGAGG
>JAFGSR010000147.1 GCA_016934515.1 Sedimentisphaerales bacterium | reverse complement strand
TTCTACGGCAGTGATGGCGCGGGCCATGGGGTAGATGGCGTTTTTACCTTTTTCGGGTCGGCTGCTGTGGGCGCTTTGGCCTTGGGTGGTCAGTTGCAGTCGCACAACGCCGCGATGAGCGAAGATTACTTTTAGGTTGGTGGGTTCGGCGAAGATGGCGGCGGCGAGTTTTCCGGGCAGGGGGAAATTTTTGGGGTTGGTTAATTGTGTGGCGAAAAAGTCGGAGCCGGTGCGGTCGAATTCTTCGCCGCAGGTGGCTAACAGAGCCAAGTTGTGGGGAAGGTTGCCTGATTGGGCACGGTTACGAAAGGCAATCATCATGGCGGCGAGGGGGCCTTTGTCGTCGCTGGAGCCGCGGCCTAGGATTTTGCCGTTGAGGTGCTGTCCGGAGAATGGTTCGATGTTCATGTCGCGGACATCGACGGTGTCCAGGTGGGCGCTGAGCAGCAGGGTTTTGTCGGGGTTTTTTCCCGGAGCGACGGCCAGGACGTTGAGACGGTTGGGTGCGGCGGTCTGGATTTGAGCGTTCAGGTGGTGTTCGTTGAGCCAATTGCAGACGAACTGGGCCATCTGTTGTTCGCCGTAGGGGGGCTGGAAGGCGGTTTTGGCTTGCGGATTGACGCTGGGAATCCGCACCATGGTTTGGCATAATTTTGCTACTTCGCTTAACATAATTGTACTATAGCAAAATTTCGGTTCTTATCAATTGGAATTGATGCGGGGACGTTGTCCTGCGATAAAACGGCTTGGTTTTTGCTGCGGTATCGGTATTATGGTTGATAATGGGAACCTAAATCAGAAACGTTATCGGCGCGGGATTGTTGTTTTTTCTGAGGGAATCAGATGTTGCCGGAGAAGATGCTAAAAAAGATTGGTGAGCTTTATGGCGCGGAAAGCGTGGAGGGGATTGCGGGGAAGTTGGAGGGGTTGTTGGGGCGATACGGTGAGTTGAGGAAGCCGAGTGGGGAGCGGTTTCTGAGCGAGAAGGATATTTTTCTGATTACGTACGCGGACAGTTTGCGGGGGCGGGGTATTTCGCCGCTGCAATGTTTGAATGGTTTTGTGCGGGATTATCTTGGAGGGCTGGTCAGTATTGTGCATCTGCTGCCCTGTTTTCCATATTCGTCGGATGATGGTTTTTCGGTGATTGACTACCGGGTGATTAATCCGGATTGCGGCAGTTGGTCGGATGTG
The DNA here is from genome assembly GCA_016934515.1 of Sedimentisphaerales bacterium. Lineage (GTDB taxonomy): Bacteria > Planctomycetota > Phycisphaerae > Sedimentisphaerales > SM23-30 > JAFGSR01. The sequence continues at coordinate 4,804 of JAFGSR010000147.1, read as the reverse complement.
GAGGCGTTAGCGGAGAATGTTGATCTTTGTTTTGACCTGGTGCTGAATCATGTTTCGGCGGGTAGTGATTATTTTAAGGGGTTTCTGGCGGGTGATCCGAAGTATCAGGATTTTTTTATTACGCTGGATCCTGGGGTGGACACTTCGAGTGTGTTGCGGCCTCGGGTTAGTCCGTTGCTGCATCGGTTTGAGACGGCGGCTGGTGAGAAATGGTGCTGGACGACGTTCAGTGCCGATCAGTTGGATTTGAATTTCAGCAATCCTGAGGTGCTGCTGGAGATGCTGGATATTTTGCTGCTTTATGTGAGCCGGGGCGGGCGGATGATTCGGCTGGATGCGATTGCTTATCTTTGGAAAGAACTCGGAACCAGTTGCGCTCATTTGCCCCAGACGCATCTGGTGGTTCAATTGATGCGTGACGTGGTCGAGAAGGTTGCGCCCGGTGTTTTGCTGCTGACGGAAACAAATGTTCCTCATCAGGACAATATTGCTTATTTTGGTGACGGTTGGAACGAGGCGCAGGTGGTTTACAATTTTCCTTTGCCGCCGTTGGTTTTGTACAGCATAGTCAGCGGTGATGCCGGTTACCTTAGCCGGTGGGCGGAATCTATAAAGCCGGTGTCGAGGGAGACTACTTTTTTGAATTTCACTGCCAGTCACGATGGTATTGGTGTAAGGCCGGTGGCGGACATTTTGCCGGTGGAGGAGTTTGGGAAACTTCTGGAGCGGGTGGTTGAAAATGGCGGGTCGGTATCTTATAAGAACGATCAGGACGGTCAGCCGATTCCTTACGAGCTCAATATTAATTATTTTGATGCTTTGAACAATGCCGGTGAGTTGGCCAATGAGACGGCGGCAATTGATCGTTTTATGTTGAGCCAGAGTATTCCTTTGGTGTTGCTGGGGATGCCGGCGGTTTATATTCATTCTCTGCTGGGTTCGCGTAACTGGAGTTCCGGGGTAAAACAAACGGGCCAGGCGCGGAGTATTAATCGTGAAAAGCTTGATCTGGAACAGGTGGAAAAGCAGTTAAACGATCCTGGTTCATTGCGGGGGAAGATTTTTGTTCGATATGCTCAATTGCTGAAGTTGCGGCGGGGGCAAAAAGCTTTTCATCCGTTAGCGGAGCAGAAAATTCATTTTCTGGACGAGAGATGTTTTGCTGTGCAGCGTAGCGACATGGAGTCCGGTAATAGTATTTTGGCTTTGCATAATGTATCTGCGGAGAAGTTAATCCTGGAATTGGATGGTGACCTGTTGGGCGGATTCGAGGTGAATAATCTGTTTGATTTGATTACCGGTCGTCAGTTATCCCATCAAAGCCATCATCGTTGCAGGGTGGAATTGGGGCCTTTTGAATTTGTCTGGCTAAGTGGTTTATAACTGTACCGAGAGATCGTCGGCGGGTATCAGATCCAGCTTTTCCAATTCTTCGATGAGATTGGTTTTGCGTACCGGTTTGACCAGATAACCGTCTGCGCCTAATCTGACAGCTTCATTGATACTGTTGGGGGAATCGACGGCGGTGGTCATGAGGATTTTGGCGTGGTCCTGTGGTGGAATCCGGGCGTCTTTTTCGATCTGGCGGATTTTGAGCAGGGTTTCGTGGCCATCCATTCCCGGCATCATGACGTCCAGGCAAACCAGTTTGTAAGGTTTGCCTTGCTGGAGAGCCTCCTCGAATACCTCAACTCCGTCTTCACCGTCAGCGGCGGCATCGCCCTCCATCCAGGGGGCCAAAAACTTTAGCAGCAGCAATCGGTTAGTATCTCTGTCGTCTATGACTAAAGCTCGCAAGATGGTATTTCCTTTTTTGAAAGGCATAATTCGAATCAAAATGCATTAGAGCTATCATTTTTATCGAACAGATAATGGCAGAACTGAAGTACTAAATACTAAACATTCAGCCATCCAGATTTATTTTGATAAAATGAGTTTTCAGCAGAATCAACGCCCTATAATCATATTCTCTGATGAATTTTCTGAGGGATTTTTATTTTTTTCCAGGCGGTTTGTATGATTGACTGCACCAGTCCGGTCGGGCCCAGAGCCTGTTCGCAGCGGGCACAGAGAAATTTTTTAGATATTGGTTTTCCGCTGTAGAGCAGGTCGATGGTTTTTTTTCGAACGGAGCTGTTCCAGACGCCGGTGATTCCGTGTTGAGCGACATTTCCCCAGATGATTTCGCGGGCCATATCCTGGCAGCACATTACGGCTTGGCCGTCGAAGAGAATTACCATTTCTACGAGTGGGTGGTGCAGTCGGCATCCGTAGAGTCTGGTTTGTTTGGAGAGTCGGATTTTGTGGGGCAGGAGCCGATTTACGCTGCCGCAGCGGCTGATGGGGGGCAGGTATTCGAGTTTGACCGAGTAATCGGCCCAGTAATCCATCCATCGTTGTTTTTCGCCGTTGGGCCAGCCGTCGTCCACGCCGCGGATACAGATTTTTGATTGATCGTAATTATCGAGCAGATAGTGGATGTTTTTCATGGCCGGGGCGAATTTCAGCCCCATTATTCGTTCATAGACTTCCGGTGTGATGCCGTGAACGCTGATATGAAATTTTCCGTCAAACCCGCAGGCCAGCAGCGCATCGATTTGTTTGGGAGTCATAGCGGCGGCGTTGGTGTTTAGATAGACCTCGATATTATTTTTTATTGCGTAGCTTACGTATATTGACAAGTCCTCAGCCAGGAAAGGCTCACCCATATAACAATAGGTCAATTGGGGCTGAAAACCATGCTGTAGGCCCAGTTCGGCGAATTCGTCCACAATTGCGGTGTATAAGTCCCAGGACATTTTCCCCTGGGTTTGTTTCGGGGCCAGAGTTGGATAGGGGCACATGGTGCATCGGCCGTTACAATGGGAGTGAATGTCCACGATCAATTTGACCGGATAATTGCGTGAGTTTTGTAAATATGGGTTAACCATCTCAGAGTTTCTATCGTCAAATTGTCTGCGGCAGGTGTAGTCAAAAGATCGGATTAAACGGTTGGATTTGCTTGGTGACTCTCCACTTCGCTCGGTGTCCCGGTTTTGTTTTTGGGCTGTGTGCTGGGATTCAGGTCGCGGGAATGACAAGTTTTTGTTAGGATTTCTTAGAAGATTAATTTTTTTCAGGCGGTCAGTTCGAGGGGGAAATCTATTTTTTTTGGTCGGGACAGGCCGGATTTGCTCAGGCGGACATTGTCGCTGATCTGATTAACCAGCCAGTCGATACGTTCTTCGTCGCGATGGAGTTGATCCGCCGATTCCAGGCGCAGGGTGGCGATCCGATGTCCTTGGCTGTCCACGGAAAAGCGTTTGGTCCATTGGCTGTGGAGCAAATCCGCCATGAGTTCGTTGGAGCGAACCCAGCGGTAAGTTTGTCGATTGGTCAGGCCCTGTTCGTTAACGCCTTCCAGGGTAAGCACTACCCGGTCCAGGTGCATTTGGTCAAACAAGGGCTCCATGCGTTTCCACAAGGTTTCCAGTTCGGCCATGTGGCGATTGGAAGAAGAATCTTGCTGAGGTTGTTGGCGAAACCCTCCGGTAATTTTTTGCCAGAGTAATTTTGGATTCAGACAACCGAGACGGATACCGACATAAAATTCCATAGCCACAAACATTATTGCCGCGACGGCAGTTTGCCTTCCGGGAATAAACTGGGTGAACAAGGCCATTGTTCCGCACAAAGCGGCTGCGATCCAGAGGGTAACCGCGGTGTTGTTGACTTTGAAGCCGTGCAGGCGTAAGCAATGATGAATATGTTTGTGATCGCCGCAAGCGGGAGATTCGGAAATGCTATAACGTCTCAAGATGGAGAGAAACGCGTCAATGATGGGGATGCTCAACACGATGCCCGCGCTGGGGAGGGAAATTACCCCATTTACGGTAGTGGCCTGGATGGCGAGCATTCCCAGCAGCAGCCCGGCTAATTGTGAGCCGCTGTCACCCATGAATATTTTTGCCGGACGAATGTTAAATAACAAGATTGCTAAAAGACTCCCCGCCAGAGTAATCGCTAGAAAAGCCGCGGGCCAGGCGCCGTTGGCAAAACCGAGAACTGCCAAAGCGGAGGCAATAACGGTGCCGATACCGGCTGCCAAGCCGTCCATGCCGTCGATGAAGTTGAAGGCGTTGCAACTGCCCACGAGCCAGAACAGTGTAAAGGGTATAGCGAACATACCCAGGGAGAATTCGAACAGGCCGAAAAAGCTGCACTGACGAATTGCCAGTCCTGAACTTACCAGGATAGTAGCGGCCATTAGTTGGAAGAGGAATTTGGTTCTGGGCATTACCTGTCGGATATCATCGCTGATACCTACCGATAAAATAATCAGACTGGCTACCAGAACCGCCCCCCAGGAGATGCCTTTATCGACGGGATTGAAATAAGCGTTAGATGTTCCATAAAAGGCACTGATGATTACGAGCATCCCCACCAGAGTAGCCCCGAACAAAGGGACTCCGCCCAAAGTAGCCGTGGGGCGAACGTGGCACTTTAAGAAGCCATCGGGTTTGTCGATAGCACCCATTCGCCAGCTTATATGGCACATTTTCGAAACTAAAAACATCCCGACCGAAAAAGCCACTAAAAAAGCTGACCCCCCAACAATGAGTGCGATCTCCAGCACTGTTGATGAAGTCATTATCTCCTCTCCCGCTGTACAGGTTCGATTATGTTATTCATGCTGCCTGCTTTTTCGAAAACTTTCGGAACTCCGCCGAAAGCAGTATCAAGTTACCAGCTTTCGCTGGACCAGATCGCCGCGATCTCGTTGCGGCTATTGACGCTCCCTTCGTTCGCTGCAAATGATTTTACG
>JAFGSR010000146.1 GCA_016934515.1 Sedimentisphaerales bacterium | reverse complement strand
GAAAAACGGTGGGGCAAGCCCCACCCTACAGATAATAATGAATCCGGGGTAATTATCGCGATGAGTTGTCACCAGGGGCGGGCGGTTTTTAGTGCGAGTGGTGAGCAGATGGATGTTCCGGCTGTCCAGGGGATGAAATTGTTCGCGTTTTGCGGGATCGGCAACCCGGAATCCTTTGTAAGGACGCTGGAGAAGCTGGGAGGGAACGTGGTGGGAAGCTATTTCTTTTCCGATCATTTCCATTATAATGTTTCTGATGTGCAGAGAATGCGAACTGCGGCGGATGAATCCGGTGCGGAGATTTTGATAACCACCGAAAAGGACTGGGTCAAGCTGAGGGAACTGGTCGGCGTTAATGAATTGTCGAATCTCTGGTGGCTGCAGGTGCAGGCGGTTTTGACGGAAGGGCAAGATCAGTTGTTGGTAAAAATTGATGAATTGTTGGTTAAATATCGGGGCAAATGAGTGATGGCAAAAAAAGATGATCAGAAATATCCGCCGATTGACGTTAGTAAATTGAGCACGTTTCCGACGGCGCAACGGCAGCACAAGGTTGATCTGGGAGCGCTAGCGAAGCTGCCGGAGAAGGGGGCGACGATGGAAGAGTTTTTCGGTAGTTTGCCGGATTTTCTGGGAGCGCGTCAGTTGCAGCAATTAGCAGAAGTGATAGCGGCGGCGGTCAAAAAAGGTCGGCCGGTGTTTTTTGCGATGGGGGCGCATGTTATTAAGGTTGGTTGCTCGCCGATTATTATTGATCTGATGCGTCGGGGGATGCTGAGCGGAATTGCGTTAAATGGCGCCGGGGGTATTCATGATTTTGAGATGGCATTGGCGGGGCAAACCAGCGAAGACGTGGGGGCGAACCTGAACGAGGGGAAATTCGGCATGACGGAGGAAGCGCCGGAGATTCTGGCCGAAGCTGCTCGGCGGGGCAGTGCCGAACAGGTGGGGTTGGCGGGGGCGTTGGGGAAAATCATCAACGAGCGAGAATTGCCGCACCGGGAAATCAGCCTGTTGGCGGCGGCGGACAAATATGGTAAACTCTCTACGATGCACGTGGCGCTGGGCACGGATACGGTGCATATGCATCCGCAGGCGGACGGGGCGGCGATCGGCAATTCGTCGCTGATTGATTTTCGGCGGATATGTTCGGCGGTAGCGGATCTGGCGGACGGCGGCGTGTGGGTGAATGTCGGTTCGGCGGTGGTTTTGCCGGAGGTGTTTCTCAAGGCGGTTTCGGTGGCACGGAATCTGGGTGCGAATCTGGACGAGATGTACACGGCGAACCTGGACATGATTTCGCACTACCGGGCGCAACAGAATGTGCTGGCGCGGCCGGTGCGGAAGGGCAACAGCTTTATGATAATCGGGCATCATGAGATAACGCTGCCGTTGCTGCGGATGTGGCTGCTGCAGTTGTTATGACTGGGATGGTAACGTAGCTTTTGCCGTTTATGATAATTTTTTTGATTTGTGTGGTTCCGGGCTTAATACGGAATCAATAAAAAAATACTGGATTCGCTGGCGCGGCTCTACTTGTCCCGCTTTCCGTTCCGGGCTCTCCGCTGAGCTCCGTGTCGCGGGAATGACAAAACAGCCCAGGTTGAGCGATAATTTTGGTTAGTCAGGAAATTTTATGCATGAACGATTGTTGAAGATTCTGGAGGAGGTGGGCAGCCCCCGGGTGTTGCTGGTGGGGGATTTTATGCTGGATCATTATCTTTACGGCAACGCCGACCGGATATCGCCGGAAGCGCCGGTGGTGGTGATGAATGTTACGGAGCGTCACGAGCGGCCGGGTGGTGCCGGTTCGGTGGCGGTGGATTTGGCGGCGTTGGGGGCACGGGTGAAATGTCTGGGTGTTGTCGGGGCGGACGAAAACGGGAAAAAACTGCGGGCGACGTTGTCGGAGCTGGACAGGATTAATATTGACGGATTGATTGAGGACCCGGAGCGGCCGACCACCAGCAAGCAGCGAATCATCGGCCTGGCACAGCACCGCCACCGTCAGCAGTTGATGCGTATTGATGAGGAGAATTGCTCTGACATAGGACCGGCGGTTCAGAAGCAAATGAACAAGATGCTGGAAAAGCTGATTGGTTCGTGCGATGTAGTTTGCATAGAGGATTACAACAAGGGTGTTTTTCGCGGGGAGTTCGCCGGGAAGGTGATTAAGCTGGCCGAGGAGCACAACAAAGCGGTGATTGCCGATCCGGGGGCCTGCAACGATTACGGTCGTTATGGAGGGGCGTGGTTGATAAAGCCCAACCGTCGGGAATTGGCTTTGGCCAGTGGAATTGAACTGAACAGTGGTATTTCCGGGATTGCCCAGGCGGCGGGGAAACTGGCGGCGGAATTTGATATTGAAAATCTGGTGGTTACTTTGGATAAGCAGGGTGCTTTTGTTTATCAGCATAACGCGGAAACCGACGACGAGAAAAGTAAACTGGTCGCGACCCGGCCGCGGAATGTTTACGATGTTACCGGAGCGGGGGACATGGTGTTAGCGATGTTGGGGCTGTTGAAAGGCGGTCAGTATCAGAACATCGAACCGCCGACGTTAAGCGAAATGGTGGCGCTGGCCAATATTGCGGGCGGTCTGGAAGTGGAGAAATTCGGCAGCGTGGGCATCAAACGTGAAGAGATTGTGGCGGAGCTGGTGAAAGAGCGACAAAGTGAAATCGGCAAACTGCGTAGTCTGTCAGCTCTGGAGGCGGAGTTGAAATGGCACCGTCAACAGGAACACAAGATTGTTTTCACCAACGGTTGTTTTGATATTCTGCACCCCGGGCACCTTAATTTATTGTCGTTTGCCAAGAGTCAGGGGGACGTGTTGATTGTGGCGTTGAACAGCGATAAATCGGTGCGGGCGCTTAAGGGGCCGACCCGGCCGATTTTGCATGAACATGAGCGGGCGGTGATGATGTCGGCGTTGGAGCCGGTTGATTATGTGATAATTTTTGAAGAGCTGGACCCGGAAAACGTGATTCGGCAGATCACTCCGGATGTTTTAATCAAAGGGTCGGACTGGGATGGCAATGTGGTGGGTCAGGAATGGGTGGAGCAGCACGGCGGCAAGGTGGTGCTCAAGCCGCTGGAGAAGGGGCACAGCACCAGCAATATTATCGAAAAAGTTATCGAACGACATAAAGACCAACTTTCATAAAGTGCGAAAGTTAACCTAAACAGGTGAGAATCAATGAGTGAACGAGCGGTATTTCTGGATAGGGACGGTACGCTGATCGAGCATTTCGATTATATCACCGATCCGGGCCAGGTGAAGTTGCTGCCCAGAACAGCAACGGCACTGCGGATGCTGAGCGATCGTGGTTATCTGTTGATTATGATAACCAATCAGTCGGCGATTGCGCGGGGGATACTGACCGAGCCGAAGCTGCTGGAGATTCACCAGCACCTGAAAATGCTGCTGAATGAGCAGGGGGTTTTTCTGGATCAGATTTACTATTGTCCGTTTCATCCGGAAGGTGCCATTGAAAAATATCGCCGGGACAGCGATCTGCGTAAGCCGGGGCCGGGGATGCTGCGTCTGGCGGCGGAGGAGATGGATATTGATCTTTCGCAAAGCTGGATGGTGGGTGACGACGATCGCGACATTGAAGCGGGTAACGCCGCGGGGTGTCGGACGATTATGCTGGATTCTTATTCCACCTCGGCGATGGTGAGTCGGGGGAAATCGCAGCCGAGTTTTCGGGCGGTTAATCTGCAGGAAGCTGCTAATCTGATTTTGCATCATTCGGCAATGTCCGACCAAGATGAAAAACCGGATAATCCAGCTGTGGCCCAATTTGAAACTCCGACAATTGCAACTCTACAAGAGGAAACCTCGCCAGAAGAAATTCCGTTAGAGGAAGTTCCGCCAGTGGAAGTTTCACCGGCGGAAACTCAACCGGCTACTCAAGAGTCAACGATAGCGGCAGTCCAGGCGGAGGAATGTGCAACGGAAGCCGGAACTGGTTTGGAACTGACGAAGGCTGATGAATTTTCGGCTGAAGTTGCAGAGGGGCAGGAACAATCAGCGGCACCAACCGAGCAGAAGAAGTTGACCAGGAAAGCGCGCGATCATGAAATTGCCCGACGGAAAAAACAAAAACATCTAACCTACGAAGACGAGGAAAAGGTGAAAACCAAGTCGTCCGGCAAAATTGATTCGGAACAATTGCTGGCCCAGATTCTCCGGGAGCTCAAAACTCTGAATCGGCATCAGAGTTTTTCGGACTTTTCCGTTTCGAAGCTGTTGGCGGGCATTGCTCAGATGCTGATGTTTGTGTCTCTGGCGGCATGGTTCATGAAAATTATTGCCATTGAACCCGATAAGGAGGCGGCACAATCGTGTTTGTTGTTGGCGTTGTTGTTTCAGATGTTGACGCTGACTTTGTGGATGATGCATAAAGATTAACCGGGTGACGCGTCAGGGCAAAAATGCATGGGTACGGCAGAAAAGTCGAAAAATATTCTCGTAATTTTGCCCAATCCGATGGGCGATGCTATTCTTTGCACGCCGGCATTGGGGCGTTTGCGGAGTTGTCTGCCGGGGGCGCGTCTTACTTTCATGGGTAAAAAAATTGTCGCTGAAGTCCTGGCGGGTAATCCCGGGGTGGATAAGTGGCTGATCCGGGGAGATGCTGCTTCTGGAACCAGAGGTTTTTTACAGCAGGTTCGATTATTAAAGAGTCAGGGGTTTGATGCTGCGATTCTGTTGCCCAATTCATTTCGCACGGCTTTGCTGGTTCGTTTGGCGGGGATTGACCAACGCATCGGTTACGATCGGGACGGTCGCGGTTTTCTATTGACGGAGCGGGTGCAGCCAATTCGACTGGTGGGGCGTTTTGCACCGATTTCGATGCTGGATTATTATGGTTTTCTGATCGACCAGGCTATCAAAATCTTAAGCGGCCGATCCGTAAACCAGATTGATTCGAACAGGCAACTTGAATTGTTCACCAGCAATCAGGACAAGAATGAAATCGACGAGCTGTTTAAGGGTTGGGGGCTTTCGACGGATAAGCGGCTGGTGATAATGGTTCCCGGCGGTGCGTTTGGGCCGAGCAAGTTATGGCAGCCGGAGCGGTTTGCCGAACTGGCGGATCGGCTAATCGAAGAGAACAACTGTGAAGTGATAATTTCGGCGGCTCCCAACGAAGCGGAGAAGCGTATCGCGGGACAGATTGTCAGCAGATGCCACAATAAAGTGCACAACCTGGGTGAGGCAATGATCGGTTTGAAAGGAAAGGATGTCGGCCCGGGCGAAAAGGGTGTGAGTCTGGGCGGGCTGAAAGAATTGATTCGTCGATGCGGGTTGATGGTCAGCAATGATACCGGTCCCTGCCACATTGCTGCGGCGTTTGGGGTACCGCTGGTAACGTTGTTTGGCCCGACGGATCCACGTTGGACGGCGACCGGCTACGCCAGGGAAATCCGTCTGCGGGAGGATGTTCCGTGCGGTCCCTGTCAGCAGGAGATTTGCCGGGAGGAGCGGCATCTTTGCATGGAGAAAATTTCCGTTAACCAGGTCCATGCCGGTGCGGTTGAATTATTGAGCGGCCGGGGAAAATCTGAATTGAGTGATCGGCAATCAGGGAGCGAAACTGGGGCGGAAAAATCAGGATTTGATGCGGCGCGTTACTACTCGGTTTTTGATGAGCAGTTTGTGCCGCTTTCTGATGGGAGCGGGCTGATACACCAGGATTATCAGGAATTGCTCCGTTCGAATCGGTTGGACAGTTGTGAGAGCGTTTTCTCTTATGCCGAGGGAGATCACCGAGTTGCTGAAGGAGAGTGTCTGAATAAGCGAGGCTCGGAAAAGCAGGAGCAGCTGCGGCTGGAGTTGTCTGACGCGGCGGGAAAATCCACGATAATTAACCTGAAGCGTTTTCGGCGGGCGAGCGTGTTCAGCGTGCTGGGGCGCTGGTTGATTCGGCGCAGTCGGGCGTCGGCAGCGGTTTTTGATTTCGCCGCTATTATGCAATTGGCGGAGAAAGGCAGCGTGGTGCCCCGGCCGATCGCTTTCGGGCAGGAACAGGGGCGGTTGGGTGAGATTCGCAGTTTTGTGATGATCGAGGAACTGCCCCGGCGGGATAAGCAGCAGGTGAACTAATCTGCACGGATTTTACATATCCACGGAATCATCCTTCTTTGACAGTTTCTTTTGCAGTTTCTCCAGTTTTTTATTTAGTTTCTGCTGGTCCAGTTCCATCCGCTCCAAGCGTTCGATGAGATCTCGGGAAAGCTCCTGCATGGATTGTTCCTGCCGGCGGCGCAATTCTTCCATTTGTTCATTTAACTGTTGCTGCCGATCTTCATCACGTGGTTGCGGTGCATTCGGCATGCGAAACTTGTAACGATACTCACGGCCGGGGCCATGAGAATCCGGCAGATTGAAGGGGATTCTCATAGAGTCATCGCCGGGATTTCCATCTTCGAAGCCTTGAAGGGCGTCCCGAACCGGCTGACGAAATTTTTCCGGCAGTTCGTCGATAGTTTTGACAGTTACATGATGTTCCGTATCTTTTTCCAGGTCTTTGACAATTATCTCGGCATCGGGATCATTGGGATTACCTTCGATGGTTATTTCCAATTTGTTTTGGCCATCGTCGATTAGAATCGTTCGGCTTTGTTTGAAGTGGCGATCAAAATAATCTTCCCAGCCGGGTATCTTGTCAAAAGGCACCTGTTGCCACTGATCCTGATGAGGATCCATGCGAAAGGCGCGGCCGGGGTAATAGCGTTCCTCTTTTTTCTTACGATTTTCCGGGAATTTCCACCCTTTGCCGGTCCCGTAAGCAGTCAATTTCGGAGTAACAGTTTTGCGTTGGCCCTGGTGGATGATTTCCAGTTGGATTTCGGTACCCACACCGACTTTGCTGACCTGATCGGCAAAATCTTCATAACTATCAACCGGCCGGCCGTTAAGAGCAACGATGATGTCATCGAAAACAATGCCGGCCACGTCGGCGGCTGATTCTTTTTGCACATCGATAACCAAAAGCCCCTGGTTTTCGGCCAACTGCAAATGTTTAACGAGCAATTCCGGCAAGGGTTCTGAACTCAATTGCACCCCCAGATAAGAACGCCCGGAATCGCCCTGATTTTCGTCCGCCCAGGTTAGCACCGGAGCGGCCAGCAACAAAGTAACCACCAATCCTATAACCAATTTAGTAACAACAGCATTAGTTTTCATAACAAAACCCTTTCCTTATTAACAGATTTCCTCGGAAAACCGAAAATTTTTCAATACTTTAGAAAAATGTACAACTAAGCCCCAAATACTATTCTGTCGAGAACTGAAACGTAAGCTCATTAACTTTAAATATCACCCTGATAAGCGACGTTTTGTACCTGATTTGCATTTTCGGGTACCACCTCCAGCAACCACTGTGAGCCACTGGGATCGGAATAGACCATGACGTCAGGCAGATGCGAAAACTTGTACGTGTTGGTCTGTCGTAAAAGTCGGGGCGATTCAGCTTTGGGATTCCCTTCGTTATCGGCAACTGCAACAGCAGTTGAACTATCAGAAGTCGCCGAGTTGTTCGACATTATGTCAACTGAAGTCGCGGAGTTATTCGCCATTATGTCAGTGTCATTTTTTGCCGGCGGAAGTTCCGCTTGATGCGCCCATTCACGATACGCAGCGTAGCTGAGCAATCCCACCAGCAGTGCCGCCGCTACCGAGGCCGCCAGATTGGCCCATCTGCGGTGGAAAATATTCGGTGAACTGCCAGCTCGTTCTTGAGTTGCCAGAGCCCGAGAGAAAATGGTTTCCGGCGAATCGCCCGCCGGGAGAATTTCCTGCGAAACTAACTGCCGGGCCTGCTCGTGAATCTGTTGAAATTGCCGGAGCAGTAACCGCGCCTGAGGATTATTCGTCAATTCCTCATCGAGCAAACGCTGTTCGGCAGGGGTGATTTCGCTGTCGATAAATTTGCCGATTAAAATTTCAAGCATTTCCTGATTCATGTTCGGGGTACCTTATCCGTCGGTTTGCCAGTTAGCCGGTTGAAGATCATCCGCCGGGCCCGGACCAGACGAATCTGGACGGTGGTAACCGGCACCTCAAGTATTTCGGCAATTTCGGCGTAACTTTTTTCGTCCATATATTTCAACAAGAAAACTTCGCGATATTTTTCGGGCAGCAATTTGATCGCCTGGAGCAATTTCTGATGTTGTTCGGCCCGGTCCAACTGGTCCGGAATGTCCGGCCCCGGCTCAATGAGCTGCTCCTGCGGCAAGACCCGGCTGAGGCACAGGTTGTTTCGAGCGTTTTTTTGCCGCAGCGACAGTGCCGAATTCCGGGCCACAATCGACAGCCAACCCTTAAATCTCTCTGGTTCCCGAACCGTATTAATTTTCGTCAACAGCAGCAGACAAAGGTTCTGCATGGCTTCATCAACCTGGTCTGGGTCACCTAAAACGTTGTACATCAAGCCTTTAAGCCAATTCCAGTTGCTCTTGAGCAAGGTCAGCAGGGCCTGTTTATCACCGTTGCGGGCGGCACAAACCAGAGCTGCTTCGTTTTTTAGTTGTCCGTCTGACGAATTCATCATTATGCTTTATTCTATAAGATTAGACAGCTATTGTGTATCACCCATACACAATAATTTTACCTGCCCCGACGACCGAAAAAACAGCATCCGAACCGGTTTACCCGGTGCAATAAGCTCTATTACCCGCGTGTGAACCCCAAAACCTCCACCCACATAAGCCCTGAATGCACCTGAAATCACCTGAAATCACCTGAAAGCTACCCCGGCAGCGGCCTAAGACACCCTGCTTGCTCAAAAAAACATATTGACAGGCCGAGGCGGAAAAAATTATTATGAGGTTTAGCAGGTTTGTAGTTATGAACAAGAAAAGCGGCGAAATTATTGGTATTATTATTGCGATAACAGCGGGATGATCCCGGGACGCATTTGATACTTATCAAAGCCTCGGGGTTTTGGCCCCGGGGTTTTTTTGTTTTGGCCTCTAAACATAAGAAGCAATGATTATTGGTCTGACAAATCACCAGAATTGTTGTCTGGAAAATATCAGGGATTCAAACATGGCTAAAAATAAAAAGTACAAACAAAAAATCGAAATCTATGATACCACTTTGCGCGACGGTGCTCAGGCAAAGGGAGTGGCGTTTTCGCTGGAAGACAAATTGCTGATCGCGGCCAAGCTCGACGAGTTGGGAGTGGATTTTATCGAAGGCGGCTACCCGCTAAGTAATGCCAAGGACGAAGCCTTTTTTAAAGAGGTTCGCAAGCGGAAATTTAAACACAGCCGAATCGTCGCCTTTGGAATGACCCGCAAGAAAAACATCAAAGCCCAGGATGACGTCAGTCTGAATGCGATGAAAAATTCCCGTGCTTCGGTATTAACCCTGGTGGCCAAAGGCTGGGACATGCAGGTTAAAAAAGTCCTTTTGGCCAGTCTCGAAGAAAACCTGCGTATGATAGCCGATTCGGTTCGTTATCTCAAACGCAAAGACTATGAGGTGTTTTTTGATGCTGAACACTTTTTCGACGGCTACAAAGACAATCCGGTTTACGCTATGAAAGTCCTCCAGGCTGCTGCCGAGGCCGGAGTGACCCGACTGATTTTGTGCGACACTAATGGGGGCAGCCTGGAACCGGAAATCGGCCGGATTGTCGAAGAAGTTCTCCGGCAAACCACCGTTCGATTGGGAATCCACGCCCACAACGACGCCGGGCTGGCTGTTGCTAATTCCCTGCAGGCGGTGCGCAACGGCGCCATCCAGGTTCAGGGTACCATAAACGGATTCGGCGAACGCTGCGGCAACGCCGACCTGTGCGCCATAATCGCCAACCTGGCTTTAAAAATGAACTATCGCTGTTTGCATAAAAACAGTCTTAACAAGCTAACCGAAGTTTCCCGCTATGTTTATGAGATTGCCAATCTGAATCTCCCTCTGAATCAGCCTTATGTAGGAAACTCCAGCTTCGCCCATAAAGGCGGTATGCACGTCCACGCGGTAAGCAAAAACAGCCGATCTTACGAACATGTTAATCCGGAATCGGTAGGCAACAGCCGGCGGATTATTATCAGCGAACTGTCCGGAGCCTCCAATCTCTTAGCTAAGAGCGAAAAGCTTGCCCTGGTGAAAGATAAAAACCTGGTTCGGAAAATCCTTAAGCATGTTCAGGATCTGGAAAACGAAGGCTATCAGTTCGAGACCGCCGAAGCCAGTTTCGATCTGATCGTCAGGCGTTTCCTGGGACGCTACCCCAAATTTTTCGAACTTGACCATTACCGCACCGTAATTTTTAGAGGCCCGGCATCCGAAGCCGTTACCGAAGCCATCGTTAAAATCAACGTCAACGGCCACACTGAACACCGCGTAGCAGACGGCGACGGGCCGGTCAATGCTCTCGACGGTGCTTTGCGCCGGGCATTGGAGCCTCACTACCCAACCATAAAAAATATGCAACTGGTTGATTACCGTGTCCGGGTTGTTAACTCCAAAGCCGGTACCGCCGCCAAGGTTCGCGTCGTCATCAACTCCAGCGACCAGAATCAAGTCTGGGGCACTATCGGCGTTTCGGAAAACATCATTGACGCTTCCTGGCAGGCCCTGGCGGACAGCATCGACTACAAACTTTTAACTGAGCAGGAACGCTAGTAATGCATTCCATAAGTTGTGCATCTTTCCCGGACTGCCCAGAATGCCGGGGTTTGGATTTTGCCGATCTTTGCATCATTCAGTTGCTCTGGATATTGTGTCACTCAAGTCAACTCCTGCATCGCCGCATGCATCGGAAAGTTCGTCTAAGTTGGATTTTGCTTTGTCAGACAAAAAATTATCGGTCCTTAACCCACTTTGGATAGCCCAATTATAACTTTCCCCCATTTTTCAGAGCTTGTTTTTCTTGGTTAATTTTTACAAAAAGACCGATAATCTTATCTGTAACCATGTAATAATCAGGTATATCGATAAAACTACCAGGCTGGATTGCCAAATGACGCTTTCGGCTATAAATACCGCTACTTTAGAAAGATACAACAATTGCCGAAACATTAAAGAAGACAGTGTTATTTTGGTAAAATTTTTAGCCATAATCGCTAATATCGCGATCGGAAAGGTTAGCCATGCGTACCGTAAGAACTTTTGTAGTTGTTCCATCACTTCCGGAAAAACTTCAACCGCTTAAAGAGATTGCCTTCAACCTCTGGTGGTGTTGGGATCATGACGGATTAGACTTGTTCCGCCGGCTCGATAACGACCTCTGGGAACAGACCGGACACAATCCGGTTGCTATGTTGGGCAAAATCAGCCAGGATCGGGTTGAAGCGGTTCTTCAGGACGATGGCTTTCTGGCTCACCTTGACCGCGTTGTCAAAAAACTGGACGCCTACCTGCGCAGTCCCAGTTGGTATGACTCGATTGATATAGCCAAGCAACCAGGTAAAATCGCCTATTTCAGTGCCGAATTCGGTCTGAACGAAAGCCTGCCCATTTATTCGGGCGGTCTGGGAATTCTCGCCGGCGACCACCTGAAGAGTGCCTCCGATCTGGGTTTGCCTTTGGTCGGTGTCGGCCTGCTATATCGCCAGGGTTATTTCCAGCAATATCTCAACGCCGATGGCTGGCAGCAGGAATCCTACCCCGAAAATGATTTTTACAATCTCGCCATCAACCTGATGACGCGAGAAGACGGCCGAGCCATTCGCTTTCACGTTGACATCGGCGGCAGAGATGTGGTCGTTCAAATCTGGAAAACCCAGGTTGGCAGAGTTACTCTTTATCTGTTGGATACCAATCTCCGCTGCAACCGCATCGATGATCGACAAATTACCGCTCAGCTTTACGGCGGTGACATCGATATGCGTATCCGCCAGGAAATCCTGTTGGGTATCGGCGGCTTGACCGCTCTGCACACCCTGGATATCCAGCCCACGGTTTGTCACATGAACGAAGGCCACGCCGCTTTTCTGTCCCTGGAACGCATCCGCCGGGCCATGCAGGATAATAACCTCAGCTTCGAAGAAGCCAAAGAGGCCACCATCAGCGGTAACGTTTTCACTACCCATACCCCCGTCCCGGCCGGCCACGACGTGTTCTCCGCCGAAGCTATGCAAAAATACTTCAGCAATTTCGTCGGTAAGATAGGAATCTCCATGACCGATTTACTGGCCCTGGGAAGAATCAATCCTAACGATCCCAGCGAACCTTTCAGCATGACAAATCTGGCCCTGCGCTTCTCCTGCCAACGCAACGGCGTCAGCCAGTTGCACGGTGAAGTATCCCGCCGGCTCTGTCGGCAGGTTTGGCCCGAAGTTCCCATCGATGAGGTGCCTATCACTTCGATAACCAACGGCATTCACGTTCGCAGTTGGATTTCCAGAGAAATGAGCGAGTTGTTCGACCGTTATCTAGGCCCCGGCTGGAGTACACGACCCTCGAACACCGCCATTTTCACCCGGATCGAAACCGTCCCCGACGAAGAACTCTGGCGAACCCATGAACGTCGCCGGGAAAGACTGGTTGCTTTTGCCCGCCGCCGCCTGAAAAGCCAATTGCATCGCCGCGGCGCCAGCCCCAGCGAAATTTCCACCGCCGAAGAAGTGCTCGATCCCGAAGCCCTGACCATTGGCTTTGCCCGACGCTTTGCCACCTATAAACGCGGCACCCTGTTATTCAGGGATTTCGCACGCCTCAAAAAAATCATCTGCGATAAAGATCGCCCCGTTCAGATTATCTTTGCCGGAAAAGCCCATCCCCGCGACACCGAAGGCAAACAACTGATTCGCAAAATCGTCCACCTGGCCCGCGATGAGGATTTGCGCCGAAGAATCGTTTTTCTGGAAAATTACGATATCAATCTTGCCCGCTACCTGGTCCAGGGCGTTGACGTCTGGCTTAACACCCCCCAACGCGGCATGGAAGCTTCCGGCACCAGCGGCATGAAAGTGCTCGCCAACGGCGGCATCAACATGAGTATCCTGGACGGCTGGTGGTGCGAAGGCTACGCCCCCAACACCGGCTGGGCCATCGGACAGGGCGAAAGCTACGAAGACACCGAATACCAGGACGAAGTCGAATCACATGCCATTTACGATCTGCTGGAAAAGGATGTAATTCCACAATTTTACAACCGCAGTTCGGACCGGCTGCCCCGCCACTGGGTCCAAATGATGAAAAATTCCATGAGCAAACTCAGTTCGCACTTTTCCACTTCGCGTATGGTTTCCGAATACACCCAGACTTTTTATCTGCCCGCCGCAGCCCTCTACGAACATTTCAACGCCAACAACTTGGAAAAAGCTAAAAGTGTCTCCCAGTGGAAGAGCAGCATCCGCGACCGTTGGCCCGAAGTATCAATCGGCGCCGTTGACATCGTAACTCAAGGCGATCAGCAGGTCGGCGGCAAACTGGATGTGCGCAGCAAAATCAATCTGGGCAGCATCGATCCTTCCGAAGTAATGGTTGAACTTTACTACGGACCGGTTGACATTGACGGCAATATCGGATTCGCCGAAGCCGTCCCCATGGCCCATGTCGGTGCTTCCAACGAAGGCGAACAAATCTTCACCGGCAGCATCCCCTGTCGCCGCAGCGGACTGTGCGGCTTCACCGTGCGGATAATCCCTTATCATCCTGATCTGGTAAACATGTACGACACCGGACTGATACGCTGGGAAAAAACCGAAGCCGACACCCAAAAAGCCAAACCGGTGCTTACCGAGACCGTTTGATATAAAATTGAGCAAAATATTGATCCAGGGTTGCCCCGGTTACCAATCTGTAGCCGGGGCATTTTTTATTCGTTGGACGTGGAAAAATTCAGCCGGTCAATAATCTTCGCCAAAGCCTGAGTCCCTTCGCGGCCGAAACCCTGCGTCTGAGCAGCTGTGAAAAACTGACCCGCCAGTGCCGCCCCCGGTAGCGAACTGCCTGACTCGCCGGACAATTCCATCAGCAAACGCAAATCCTTGGCCAGCAAATCAACCATAAATCCGGGTGCAAAATCCCCCTCGACAATCTTCGGCCCCAGGTTGCTTAACGCCCACGATCCGCCGGCCCCGGACGAAACCACTTCAACCATAACCGCCGGGTCCAGGCCGGCTTTTTTGGCCAGACTGATCCCCTCGCTGCATGCCAGCATGTGCAGTGCACAAAAAAGCTGATTACACAGTTTGCAGGTCTGGCCCATTCCCACCGGCCCAACGTGCACTATTTTGGAACCGAGAACCTCGAACAACGCGCGGTATTTTTCAAAAACTTCCACTTCCCCACCGACCATGATAGCTAACGTGCCTTTTTGAGCACCAATATCACCGCCGGAAACCGGAGCATCGAGATAATCGACTTGCTTTTCACTTTTGAGCCGCTCGGCAAATTCCCTGGTCGCCGCCGGAGAAATCGTACTGTTATCGATAACCGTTAAATCCGCCCGCGCCGCACCAAAAATCCCCCGCTTCGAAAAGATAACCTTCTCCACATCCGGAGTGTCCGGCACATTGATAAACACCACCTCAACCTCAGCCGCCACCGCAGCAGGGTCATCCATCAACCGGGCACCGGCCTCAACCAGCGGCTGACACTTCCGGGCCGTGCGATTGTAAACAAAAAGCTCGTGCCCCGCCTTGATTAGGTTCGCCGCCATGGGCCGACCCATGATTCCGATACCAACGTAACCGATACGCATTGAAAACTCCTACGTAAGCTTATTTATTCCACTTATTCCAGCACCACCCGGTTTTCCAGGGTGCCCAGACCTTCCACTTCAACAGCAATCGTATCGCCGGACCGCAAAAAAACCTGCGGATCACGGGCCACACCGACTCCGGGCGGTGTTCCGGTAAAGATCAACGTACCCGGCCGCAAAGTGAAATTATCAGAAAGGTAACTAACCAACTCAAACACCCCAAAAATCAAATCCGACGTGCTGGAATCCTGCATACAATCGCCGTTCAAAAACGAACGAATCCTCAGATTCGTCGGATTCAGCTCCGTTTCAATCATCGGACCCACCGGCGCAAAAGTATCAAACGATTTGGCTCGCGCCCACTGTTTGTCAATTTTCTTTTGACAGTCGCGAGCCGTAACATCGTTGCCGCAGGTGTAGCCGAATATGTAATCCGCCGCTTCATCCACCGAAACGCACTTGGCTTTTTTGCCGATCACCACCACCAGCTCAGCTTCAAAATCCACCTCCTCCGGTGCCGGTTTGGGCAGCTCAATCTCCCCCTGATGAGCGTTAAGACTGGTGGTCGCCTTGATAAAAATCAGCGGAGCGTTGGGCAGTTGGGCTCCGGTTTCACGGGCGTGCTCGCGATAATTCAGCCCGATCGCAAAAATGTTCGGCGGATCCACCGGCGGCAGATAAGCACCAATCTGATCCAACTGACAAATTTCACCGGTAGCTTCATAATCGCCCCAGAACTCACCCCGCACAACTTCAACCGTGTCGTCCTGCTGTACAATCCCGCTACGAACCTGACCGTCTTTACCGACAAACCTGACACATCTCATCTGACCAACTCCTTATTGTGGTTCCATCCCAGCCCTAAGGCACATGGGGAAATTTTTCGTCAATTTCAGCTTGTGCCAACTCCACCAGAAAATTACTAATCCGCTCGCACACCAGATCAAGGTACTGCCGGCCTTTTTCCGCTGACGCCCCGGTCGGATCACCCGACCCGCAGTGATCGTTCAGCCGGGCAAATTTCCTGCTCGTGCGCAGCCACCCTTTTTCCAAAGCCTCAAAACGAAACGGCCGTGTTTTGCCATCCCCGGCGGCCTCAAGCTCCACCAACTGCGGAAACAGCTCCAGCCCGACCGACGTCTCAAACTGCCCGCCATGATCGTCCGGCTTGGAAAAAATTTCGTCATAACAATCCGCCCCCACCTTCCACCAGTCACACAAAAAAACATGCACATCCAGATCACACTGAATCTGACGAATAAAAGGCCCAAAATCATTGCCGCCGTGACCGTTGACAATCACAATCTTACGAATGCCGTGCTTCCGCAACGAACCAATCACCTCGGCCAGAACCTTATCCAGCGTTGCCTGCGAAAGGTGCACCGTCATCGGATAGTCCATCAGGTTGCAGTCCACCCCAAACGGAATCGCCGGCAGACAGACAATGTTCTGGCTTTGCTGCCAGGCCGATGCACAACTACGCCGGGCCACGTAACCGGCATGAAAAAAATCCTGTCCCAAAGGCAAATGCCGATTGTGAGGCTCCACCGCGCAAGTCACCAGCACTGCCACCTCATATTTCCGCCGACCCAATCGCCCCAGGTTGGTAGCGGTCAAATCCCATTCCGCGTCAGCCGATTGCCGGGCTGAGTTTTCTGAAAGCTTATTCATTGCTTTATCCTTTTCGATTTGGACTCCAAAACCATCAAATTGCTCATTCCTTGACTCGTCTAATTTGGGCGCCGACCGCATTCAACTTCTCCTCGATACGCTCGTAACCCCGGTCGATGTGGTAAACCCGCAGCACCGTCGTTTCGCCCCGGGCCACCATCCCCGCCAGCACCAGCGCCGCTGAAGCCCTCAAATCCGACGCCATCACCGGCGCCCCAATCAGCTCCCGAACCCCCTGCACAATCACCGTCGGCCCCTCCTTACGCAAAACCGCCCCCATCCTGCCCAGCTCCGCCGTATGCATAAACCGATCCGGAAAGATTTTCTCGGTAATAATGCTGTTCCCGTCCGCCAGACACAGCAGCGCCATCAACTGCGCCTGCAAATCCGTCGGAAATCCCGGATAAGGTTGCGTCGTTACATCCACCGGATTCAACCGCCGCGCCGAACTGACACGAATATCATCGCCAACCGTTTCAATCTCCACCCCGATAAGCTGCATCCGATCAATCATCGCCATCAAATGTTCGGTCCTGCAATTCTTCAGCACCAGTTCGCCATTGGTAATCGCCGCCGCCACCATGAACGTGCCCGCCTCGATTCGATCCGGGATAACCGTGTAATCGGTCCCGTGCAACTGCTCCACCCCTTCGATAGTAATCCGGTGCGAACCGTGACCGCTTACCTTGGCCCCCATGCTGTTAAGAAAATTACCCAAATCCACAATTTCCGGCTCACAGGCCGCCGATTCAATCACCGTCCGCCCCCGCGCCAGAGACGCCGCCGACATAATGTTCGCCGTGGCCAACACCGAGCTGCCATAAGCCCCACCCAGAAAAATATCCGTCCCCTGCAACTGCCGCGCATCCGCCACAATATTGCCGCTAGCCAGACTTAGACTCCCGCCCAACGCCTCCATCCCACGCAAATGCAGATTGATCGGCCGGTCTCCAATCGCACAACCACCCGGCATACTCACCTCGGCACTACCTCGCTTGGCTAACAACGGCCCCAGCACGCAAATGCTCGCCCGCATCTTACGCACGCTTTCATAATCCGCCAGACTGTTCGACTCATCCTCAACCTTGATCCGCAAAGCACCATTTTCGTCCCGACGAACCTTCGCCCCCAGACTTTCCAGCAAACTTATCAGATGTCGCACATCCACCAGGTCCGGCACCGACCGAATAACACATTCCTCCGTCGTGAGCAAACAAGCCGCCATAATCGGCAACGCCGCGTTCTTGGCTCCGTTGATATTTACCTCACCGCGAAGTCGAGTCCCTCCCTGGATAACTAATGAGTCCATTGATAATTCCTAAGAAAAATATGCAAATTTAATTTCGGGTAACTGTTTTAGTCAACTTTCCGTACCGGACTCTTGGTTGCACTCCGTTTCGGATTTTCATATCTGATTCGTTGCTCCGAATCGTCATTCGTTATTCGTCATTGTTTCGTCATTCGGGCTTCTTAATTCGTCATTAAAACGCTAGCGTGTCCTTCATGGTTAAACGAAATTTTACACTTAAAAAAACTCAAGCTTTAATAGCCTGAACCACCCGATCATGATTCAGCCCGTCTTTGATCGCCCTGACTTCCCCAAGATAACCGGCTTTTTCGAAAAGGGCAATAACCTGCTCCGATTGATTGTAGGCGATTTCGATCATCAGCGCCCCATCATCCGCCAGCCAAGGCTCCGCCTGCTCAATTATCCGCCTGATAACCTCCAGACCATCCGCTCCCGCCAGCAATGCCCCGCTCGGCTCGTAATCCCGAACCATCGGCGACAACTTTTCGTATTCCTCCGTAGATATGTAAGGCGGATTCGAAACAATCAGATCGAAAATCCCCTTGCCGGACTGGGCCACCTTTTCAAACAAATCACTTTCCAAAAGCGTAACCCGCCCCGTCAGCTCGTGCTTTTGCACATTCTTTTCGGCAATCTGCAATGCCTGCGGCGAATTGTCCACCGCCACAACTTCCACCTCCACCACATTCGCCGCAATCGCCGCCGCCACACACCCGGACCCGCAGCACAAATCCAGCACCTCAACCCTGGGCCGCATGGTCTGATGACGACAAAAATCAATCGCCTGCGCTACCAGCGTCTCCGTCTCCGGCCGCGGAATCAGCACCGCCGGACTCACTTCAAATTCCAGACTGAAAAAATGAGCCTTGCCCACCAGATACCCCACCGGCTCGTGCTCGGCACAACGCTTGACCAGCCGGCGAAATTCCGACAACTGCTCCGCCCCCGGACAGTGATCGAACTTCACATACAATTCAATCCGCTGACAATCCAGCACGTACGCCAGCAGAATCTCCGCACACAAACGAGGCTGCTCCACCCCCGACCTGCCAAAATACTCCGCGGTCCACTCCAGCAAACTCTTAATCGTCCATTCGGTTTTCTGCTCAGTTGGGCTTTCCATTCCCTATTGATAGCATAACTGCCCCACCTTGACAAGCAATGCCCCATTCACCGCCAAGTTTTCACCAAATCAGCAATCATCGACCAACCCAGCTAACCTTCCACCGAAAAATCCCCCTGGCGCCACCTCACTTCAGGCCACGTAACCTCCTATCCCAAAACAGCTTATCGCCGCCAACTCATCGTCCTGCCAAAATTTCCCCGATTTTTTTTAAAAAAACTCTTCACATAACCCACATTCCATCTGTTGCTGTCCTAAAATAATATTAGGCAGAAACAATAATTGCAGATTGCTTGAGTGGCATGCTTGAGCTTTAAGCATCCCTCTCGCCAAATTCTTTAACCCGAAATTAATAAGGAGAATTAAAATGAGCCAGATAAAAACAATTTTAACCGTAGCGGTGGTCCTGGCTTTTCTGGTAGCATCCGGCTGCCAATCTAACCAGTTCCAACAAAATTCCATCACCGACCAGCAATCACAGGAAGAACCATGGTCGTTCGAGGGCTTCCTGGCTGCTCCGATTTCACTGGTCTTTGAAACTCCCGAAAATACAGATGCTGAAGCCCCTCAATGGTGCATCAACCATCAAAACCGCGCTTGCGACGATGAACTCGGCAGCCGAGCCTGGATCTACGCCAGATAACCTTCCTTAACAAAAACCGTAGCCGCTCACAACCATGGGCGGCTACAATCTTCATTCTGCCGGCTTTGCCACCAGATTTCCCCCGCAACGTCTTGGTGATTTAATCTTTGAAAATTGCGGATTTGTTTATAAATTCAGTGTTTGGAAATTAAAAAGCCGGAAATCATCACTTCCCCCAAAAACACCCGCCCGAAATACCGCCCCGGCCCCCCTTTTCTGCTCGATCTACGGACCGGTAATCTTGAATATCTCACCGAAAAATTTATGGCCGTAAATACAAACCACCGCGATTGCCCCCATCAATGCAAACGACGCCAATCCCAGCAACGCGGTATAAATATCGGGGCCGGCTAACTGTATCGCCTTCTTCGTTTTTTCAGGCCTTGGACTCATATCTTCGTTTCCTCAATAAACTTATCCTGATTAATCAAACAATCCTGCTGTCCCCCAAAACAGCAGATGGCTTCAACTGACCCTTAAAAAGACTCAATTAAAACCGGTGCTTACCTTATCGCCCTTGACAATCGCGCCCTTTTGACGAATCAACGTACCCGCCGCCTCAGAAGCCTGCACGTGTGTCACCAGCAGATTGCCCAGAAATTCCCTGCCCCGGATCACGTTGAATTCCATATTCTCACGCACTCCCGAAGAGGATCCAATCGATATCGACGCCCGGTCGTCACGAATATCCTTAATCTCACCGCGAATCGGCACTCGGCTGCTCACCCGCACCGCCTGCTTAACCTGATCGCCCTCGATCCGCACTTCACTCGACGCCAGCTTCACATCTTCCAGTCGCTGACGCAAATTGGCATTATCTTCCTCAAGGTTACGAATCTGCTCCTGGCTGCGGCGACCGATCTCTTTCAACTGATCCAACGTCGCCCGGGTCCGATCCAACTCCTGGTTCAGCTCCACCACCTGTGCCTCCGCCCGCAACTGCGATCCCTGGGAACTCTCCAGCTTCTGCTGTACAAATTCCCGCGTCGTACGCAAATTATCGATCGTCGCACTCAACGAAGCACTCACCGTCATCGCCGTTGCCGCATTCTTAGTCGCTGCCGTCTTCTGCTCAGCTTCGGTCCGCAACTGCTGTGCCAACACCGAATTCTCTTCCAGCAACACCCGAATCATCTCGTTCTGGCTCTCAATCAGTGATTTGTCCCGCTCACTCTGACGCAGCTTGGCATTTTCCGCCGCCGCCGCCTGCACCTGAGCCGCCTTGGCCAACGTCTCACTCGTCTGAGACGCCTGCTTCCAGTTGTTCGAACTGGTCACAAACACCACCACGATCCCACACAAAAATATCGCCAACAATGACACCAGCAGCGTTAAGATTTTTGTTAGAACGCTCAATGCTTCGCTCCTTTAATATTGATGATTTTGTATCGGCAGGTCGCCTTGTCCCGATTACAAATGAAAACGCCATGTCGTTCATTTGCTTACTATCCCGACAGCCCCTGCCGGGCTTTTTGGCAGTATCCTTGCTCAAAACACAAATTCTAAGCACATCAACCCGCAAGTCAAGCAAATTTCCACCTTATCCACGATTTTGACACCCATACCTCACACAAAAACCTCTTCATCCGACACAAAACCTTTATTAACAAATATTTACGTGATTTTTCGCTTTACTGATGCTGATCCCGAAACGACCGCCGCCGAGACTCACCAATCTGATGCGCCAGCTTCCGCATATCCTCCACCGTGTCAAACTCATCCATTATCTCAACCCCCAGCAGCGTCTCTATCGCATCTTCCAGCGTGATTATCCCCGCCGTACCACCATATTCATCCACCACCAGAAAAATATGCTCCCGACGATGGATAAAATCGTCCAGCACGCTCGCCACACTCTTAGCTTCCGGTACCGCGTGCAACTCCGTACCCAGTTCCTTCAGCTTCAACCCACCCTTGCCCTCCGAATACGCCTGCAGCAACTTATACCGGTGCACCACCCCGCTGATATCATCCAGATCCTTACCAAATATCGGCATCCGACTGAACCGAATCGGACTGTTCTTTTCCACCGCCTCCCGCACCGTCATTTCCCTATCAAGCGCCTGCAATACACTCCGCGGCGTCAGCACGTCCCGCACCAGCACATTATTCAGCCGCAGCAAATTATGGATCACCCGCGTCTCCTGCGTCAACAGCGAACCCTCCGACTGACCAATCTCCGCCACCGCCATCATCTCCTCGCGCGAAACCTTCCACTGATTACGTTTGCCCGATATCGACTTCGACAACCACTCCAACGCCAACACCAACGGATACATCACCGGGTTATACACCAAAAACCGTATAACATAACTCAACGTCGGTGCCAGCTTCTTCCAGTACACCGCCCCCAGCGTCTTCGGAATAATCTCCGACAACACCAGTATCAAAAACGTCAACACCGCCGCCGACGTCGCCACCACCCAGCCGCCCTTCTCACCCGGCCGCCACTGCACATACAAATGCAATACCTGGGCACCCACTCCCGCCGCCCCCATCGTATTGGCCACCGTGTTCAGCGTCAAAATCGCCGCCAGCGGCCGGTTGATCTGTTCCTTCATACCATTTAATATCTCGCCGCTGTGCTTCTTCTTCCGCCGTAATGACTCAATGTAACCATGCGTCACACTCAGCATCACCGCCTCCAGCAGCGAACACAAAAACGATACGCCCAACGCCAAAAATAAATAAAATAACAACCAACCCATCAGCCGCCCTCAACCTGAAATTATAATTCGTTGCTCCGAATCGCCATTTGTAATTCGAATTGCGCGTTTAATAAATCAGCCATCTGCCGAAGGCAGACTTGTCCCGCCCTAGCTTTATGCGAAGGCGGATACCTCAATTTTGATTTTTAATTTTTGATTTTTAAAGCGCTCGCCTCTGCCGTAGGTAATCTATCGCCCCCCGCGCCGCCGCCAGCCGCACATACTCCGACTCCGCACCCATCGCCTCATACAACAGCCGCCCGTCCTCATCCTCGCCTACCCTCCCCAACGCCAGCGCCGCCAAACCCCGCACCCGCTCCGTCGCCAACGCATCTCCGTCACTGTCCACATAACGCATCGCCTGCCGTGCCATCTGCCGTTCCATATCACCGCTCTGCCGCGGCCCCAACGCCCGCACCGCCGCCAACTGCACCTCGATCTGCGAATCCTCCACCAGCACCGTCAACATCGCCGCCACATCCACGCCCCCCATCGCCTCCAGTCCCGCTATCGTCATCAGCCGATCATCCGCATAACTGCTCCCCGCGTACGCCAACAGCTTCGGCAAAATCTTCTTATCGCCCAGCCGCGCCAGCGCCTCCGCCGCCTGCAGCTTCACCGCCACCTCCTGACCCCCCTGCCGCAACACCTGCCACAACTTCCCCGCACTGTCCTGACGCTGCTCACTCACCCCCAGCTTCCCCAACAACATACAAGCCTGCGCCGCCAACTGCGGATCACTTCCCATCAACGCCGCATCGAACCACTTACCAAACCGCTTATCGCCCAGCCGCTCCAGCGCATATCCCGCCGCCAGCTTCACCGCATCACTTTTATCCCACAACAGCTTCTCCAGCAAATGCCGCGCCGAATATTCCTTACGATCCCCTGCCGCCACCGCCGCCGCAAACCGCACCACCACTTCCTTATCGTGCAGCCCTTTCCGAATCACTTCCGGCACTTCCAACTCATCCAAAAGCGCCAGCGACTCTAACGCATTACTCCGCAACCCCGCATCAGGCCCCGCCGCCGCCAGATACAGCACTTTCCGCATCCGCCGCCCCAACTGCTCATTACCCACCCCCAACG
>JAFGSR010000145.1 GCA_016934515.1 Sedimentisphaerales bacterium | reverse complement strand
GGCAACCAACAGGAAATTAAACCACGGATCCGGCTTCGCTTTAGCTCCGCCGCGACAAGTTGAACGCGGATTTTAAGACAGCCACAGAGCCTGAAGCCTGAAGGATAAGAATAGCCACAGAGAAACAAAAGATATATACTGTGAAGGGTGTGGTGTTAGATAGCCGGGCAGGGGCTGTTCGGCCCAGTAAACTAAACTGAAAGATTGGATGAGGATGTGATTGAGCGAGTGTTGGAGAAGGATGGTTGTTCGATCCATTACTGGTTGAGCGAAAATCCCGGTAAGGAGTGGTTGGTTTTTACTCACGGGATGTTAATGGACCACAGCCAGTTCGGTGAGCAGGTTGATTTTCTTAAAAAGGATTATCAGATTCTCAGTTGGGACGTTCGGGGTCATGGTAAATCGGGGCCAATGGGTGATGGTTTTTCCATTCGGGGGGCGGCGGAGGATTTGTTAGCGATTCTGGACGAAATTAATTGCTCAACAGCAACTTTGGTCGGTCTGTCCATGGGTGGGATTATCTCCCAGGAAGTTGCGTTTTTGGGGCCGGGGCGAGTTGGTCGGTTGGTGGTTATCGGAAGTCTTTGTAATACCTGGAGGCAACCTCGGGTAGCGAAACTGGTCGGGGTGGTATCGCTTTCAATGTTTCGGCTTTTTCCGGAGAAATTTCTGCACTGGTTTGGCGGTTTTTGTGCGGGGATTAAAAAAACGACCAGGAAGCAGGCGGCGAGATTGGGCAGGCAGGTTCCGAAAGCGGACTTTCTTAAGATATGGGAGGCGATAACCAGTTGCGATCATTATGAGGAGAATTACCGTATCCGGCAGCCTTTTTTGCTGACCCATGGTCGATACGATATTCTGGTGGGGCTGGGGCTGATTAAGGTGCTGGCGCCACGGTGGGCGGATTATGAGCCGGATTGTCGTTACGAGGTTATTCCTAAGGCGGGGCACAATGCTATGAACGATAATCCGGATTATTTCAACCAGTTGTTATTGGATTTTTTACAAACGAAGTGATGTTTAGTTGAAATTCCATCTGAAGCTCAAAAAAACGGTATTCGGGATATTCTTGCAAAAGGGGGGGAATCGGCTAGAATGGGCTTTTCAGGGATAAATTGAAGATGTAACTGGAGGACAGGGCAAGGATGGCCAAGCGTAAGAAAATTGATGTGCTGGAAGTGATCAACGATAGTGCGCAGAATGTACACGATACGATTTTAAAAAACCGCAAGCCCAAGATGAGGATACCGGTGCGGAGTTTGTCGAACGTGGCGTACACGACGAAGCCGGGGCATTTTGTACTAAAGGATGCGGTGAAGGAGCGGACGCTTACGGTCAACACGGTTAAGACGTTCGCGCAGACGCTGAAGATGATGTCGCTGAGCAAGGAGCTGGTTACGGAAGATAACATGGCAACCAAGCGGGAAGCCTATTACATCAGTAAGAACTGGGGAGATGCGGCTTTCAAGGAGCAGCCGGAGTCGGATACGGTTATCGAAGACATGGAAGCGATGTTTCGGCTGAATCGTGAACAGTTGCGTTTTGTGCCGGAGGAAAAGGGCGGCGATATAGCAGGTCGGTTGATAGTTATTGATCGGGACCTGAAGGGTAAGAAACTGGAGATCGACTGCACGAAATTCGGGTCGGGGGCGTATTCGATACCTATTCATGTGGAACACCTGCAATTTCGCAGCAAGGCCAAGTTTATACTGGCGATTGAGACGGCGGGAGCATTTCAGCGGCTGGTGCAATATGGTTACTGGGATATGACCAAGTGTATCATGGTGAGCATGGGGGGGGTGCCGACGCGAGCGTGTCGTCGTTTTATTCGACGGCTGAGTGACAGTTTGAAGATTCCGGTTTATGCATTTGTCGATGGCGATCCTTATGGGTATTTCAATATTTACCGAACACTGAAAGTCGGTTCGGGTAATGCGGCTCATCTGAACGAATATTTCTGCGTTCCGCAGGCGCACTTTCTGGGTGTTACTCCTCAGGATGTGAAGGACTACAATCTGCCAACTCATCCGCTGAAGGAGGTGGACATCAAGCGAGCCAAGGATGCGTTGCGGAATGATCCGTTTGTTAAGCACCACAAGCCCTGGCAAGATGCGATTAATATGATGCTGAAGTCTGGTGTTCGTGTGGAGCAACAGGCGTTTGCCAAGCATGGGTTGGATTTTGTGGTGAAGACGTACCTGCCGGAGAAGCTGAAAAAGCCGGATAAGTTTCTGCCCTGATTGGCGGCAGGTTGACCGCTGTAAAAACTTATTCTAAAAGGAATTAAACGTTACTGCCTAATTTGTCGATTAATATTAAATGGCTAAAAATGACAAAAATAATAACAATTCGTTAAGTCATTCCGCGAGTGCGGAGGACATTTCTCTGTCAGGTGAGGGTGGGGACGAAGTGAAAACGGGGAAAAAGGGGTTAAGGCGTTGGGTGTGGTTCGGGTGTGTTTTGCTGGTGGTGGCGGCGTCGATGCAGAGTGCTACATTGACCATCGGGGGTAACGATACGTGGGTGGCGATGGCTTGTGGGCGGTATCAGTTGGGGCCTTGGGCGATGGAGGATCCGGGCAGGACGTGGCAGATGAAGCTGCTGGACGAATTTGGCGTGCATATTACCTGGTGTGATCCATTCAGTGCAACGAGCCGACCTTACTATCCGGATGACAAGAATAACTTCGGTTGGGTGAACCAGAACTGGCTGACACATGTTCTGTTTTATAAGATGAAGACGGCGTATGGGGGAGATGAGTTTGGGCCTCAAAAAGGTGAGTTCCTGATTGTTATTTATAAATTTGTTCAGGCGGTGCTGACGGGGCTGTTTATTTACTGGGCGGCGCGGGTGTTGGGCGCACATCCGCTGATTGCGGCGGGTACGGTGGCGTTTGGTATGCTGTTGAGCCGGTCGTTTATCGATTTGCGGCCCAATGTGAGTTCGAGTCTGTTTGCGGCGATAATGATTTTGATACTGGCGTACTGGAAGAAGGGTTGTCCGTGGGCGGTTCTGTGGATGATTCCGGTGATGATTGTCTGGTCGAACGTTCATGGGGGATTTATTTATGCAATTATGATTTTTGTTATTATGCTGAGTGCGAACCTGGTTCAGCAATTTTTTGAATCGGCTGAATTTTGGCCCGGTCGATTTTTTCGTCCCGGTGTTACCCGGATCAAGGGGTTGGTGGCGGGGTTGGTTACGGTTGTAGTGGTTCCGGCGATTTTCAGTCCGTTCGGTCTGGAAAATCTGCTGCATCCGCTGGTGGTGGCGACCGGGAAAGAAGGGAAGCAATGGCGGGGAGTTTCGGAATGGTTGCCCATCTGGAACTGGCAGGGTTTTGGGAATGCCACGCCTTACATTGTCTATGTCAGTCTGGGTGGGGTGATTTTGCTGATTTGGTTGATGGCGTTTTTACCGAAACCGAAGCTGGCCCAGAGCCGGCGGCGCAGTCGGAAAAAAACCATTACCGAGAGTTTTCCCTGGCCTACGATTGATTTAGCGTTTCTGGGGGTGATGGGTATTACGTTGTTGATGTCGTTGCTTTCACGGAGATTTATATTTCTGGGCGGGGTGGTGCTGGCGCCATTTTTGGCGGTGCTGTTTCAGGAAATTGTCAATATGGTACAAATTAGAAAGAGTCATAAGCGGAATCTGTCTTTGGAGCTTAAGCCGCTGCCGGGTAAATTTATCCTGCCTGGTGTATTGGCGAGTATTTTGGCCACAGCGATAATGGTAGGGGTATTTTATAACAGTATCGAGGAGATCTACATAAAAAGTGAACCAAAAAACATGAGCATGTTTCGCAAGATGGTGGGGGTAGGCGATCAGCCTGTTGATGCGATCAAGTATTTCGACATATTGAAGATTAAGGGGGTAGTATTTAACGAATGGACTCACGGTGGTTTTGTAGCCTTTGGCCAGACGCCCGATGCGAAAACGGGGGAGCCGCCCTGTAAGGTTTATATGGACGGCCGGGCCCAGGCTGCGTACACGCTCGAACATTACCTGTTATGGAGAGAATTGAGCAGCGATGGTAAATTGCTTGGTCAACCTTTGGCTGTTGCCGATAGATTAAAACAAGATATTGCTATATTGCAGAGTGTGAAAACGAAAGAAAAAGTTAAAAAGTTTCTGCGTGACAGGCAAAGTCTATATCCGATTTGGTTCAGTAAATATTATTCGCGCTGGTACAATAATTTAAATAAAGAAGAAATATTATCTGTACTTAAACCAACGGAAGAGGAAAATCGCCGTGTGTTTGCAAAGTACGAAAAAGCCAATTTGCCGGAAAAATGGTTTGATAAGATCGACGAGGAAAACATTAATGTGGTTTTGCTTGATGCTACCTGGCAGAAAAGTGAAAGTATTGTTGCCTTATTTAAGAATTCCGATCGGTGGGCTCCTGTGTATCCAGGGAGGTATTACCTTTTGCTGCGTCGGGATCATGAGCTTAATAAGGAGTCATTTGAACTTATTCAAAAATTAAATGCCGCGCGTGCCCTGAAGAGAGCGAAGAAAAAAGCCAAAACCGATTAAATTTTTACAGGTTGCATAGCTGTTGATGAAGATGCAAAGCAAACCTTTTAGTATAACAGTATTTTTTCCCTGTCATAACGAGCAGGACAATGTGGGTCGGGTTGTGGCTCAGGCGTTGGAGGTGTTGGGGGGGGTAAGCGACGATTTTGAAATTATTATTGTTAATGACGGCAGCGGAGATCGGACCGGGGAGATTGCCGATCAGTTGGCTAAGGACAATCCGTTGGTTCGTGTGATTCATCATTCGGTTAATCAGGGTTACGGCGGGGCGTTGCAGAGTGGGTTCCGGGCGGCGAGTAAGGAGTGGGTTTTTTATACCGATGGTGACGGGCAGTTTGATCTGGGGGAGTTGCCGGGGCTGGTGGAGTTGACTGATCAGGCGGACATAGTGACCTGTTTTCGCATCGACCGGCAGGATCCGTGGATTCGTAAGCTAAATGCCTGGGCGTGGTGTAAGCTGGTGAATTTTTTGTTCAAGCTGAAGATCAGGGACATTGATTGCGCGTTCAAGCTTTATCGCCGTGAAATTTTCGATAATATCGAGATGCACAGTCAGGGGGCATTGATCGACACGGAGATTCTGGCCCGGGCCAAGCGTGCCGGGTACAGCATGATTCAGCGGGGTGTTCATCACTATCCACGAAGGGCCGGGGAGCAAAGCGGGGCCAATTTGAAGGTGATTCTTCGGGCGTTTGGCGAACTGTTCAAGCTGAGAAAAAAAATCCTTTCTGAAAAAGCTGAGACGAAGTAAACTGAATGCTGTTAAACGGCTCAAGTCGAGCACTTGATTATTGCCGAAGCCGCTTCTATAATAATTCGGGAATTATTAATCCTTTTTAATGTTTTAGCGGAGGCGATTTATGGGTGCGTTGTTTCTGGCCCGTTTGCAATTTTCGACGACGCCTTTTATTCATTTTTCTTTTTGTGCCGCTGACGATTGGGCTTTCGGTTGCGCTGGTGGTTTTGCTGGGCAGCGGTGATTTTCTGGGGGCGGAGATTGCGCGGGCGCAACCGGCGAAGCTGGCGGGCGGTTTGTGGTATTTATTGCTGTTGGCGGCGGCGTTTTTAATTTACAGTTGGTTTGCGACGAAGCTTTACGCGAATTATCTGGAGCGGCCGGTGCTGTTTGTGATAGTGCTGACGGCGGTGGCGGGATTGGTGGGGGTGAAGGTTTTTCTGGATAAGCAAGCTTACTGGAAGGGGTGGGTGGCTTCGGCGGTTACGATTGCGGCGTGTACGTTTTTCGGGATTGTAGGATTGTATCCGGTGATGCTGCCTTCGACGATCGAGCCGGAGGTGAACAGCATAACGATGACGGCGGCGGCTTCGAGTCATCTAACGTTGAAAATCATGCTGGTAGTGGTGATTATTTTTGTACCGTTGGCGGTGATGTATCAGGTGTGGGCTTATCGGTTGTTCAGCGGTAAGGTGGAGCAGGAAGAGCTGATTTATTGAGCTGAATAATTGAGGTGGTTGCGGGGGATGGGGGGGTGTGGTATAATGAAAGGGTGGATATTTCTTGCTATTCTAAAGCGGTTGATTTTGGGTGAGGATTTTTTGTGATTAGTTGGTCGATTGCTTATTATTTGAGTGAATGGGTGATTCGGTTGGTACTGTTGTTTCAGGTGCCTCGTCGTCGTCGTCCGATTTCGTCGTTGGCGTGGTTGGCGGTGATATTTTTTCAGCCTTGGGTGGGATTGTTTTTTTATCTGTTGATCGGTCGTAACCGGCTGCCGTTGCGACGGACTCGTCAGCACAGTTTACTTTTGGCGGAGTTGGAGTCGATAGAGAAGCGGTTTGAAGGTCATCCGCATCTGGTAGAGCCGGAATTGGGGCCGGGTTCGTGGGCGGCGGTGCGATTGGCGGAGCGGCTGGGCTATATGCCGATATTGGGGGGTAACAGTG
>JAFGSR010000144.1 GCA_016934515.1 Sedimentisphaerales bacterium | reverse complement strand
GGAGTTCACCTATGGTTCCAAGTGGTCAAAAAAAAAGGGCTGGCACACCGCTGTTCTGGAACGCCATGCGATGGAAAAATACGAACAATCAAATAGCTTCAAGCACGCCGGTAACATCGCTAAGGTTGGGGCTGAGGATGTGGGAGTAGTGTTTCTGAGTCGTGGTATCTATCCTGAATAAACAATCCATTATTATCCCTGGATTCCTTTAAACTCGTCTTTTGTCGCAAAGGAAAATTTCGGCAGGAAAAATCCTATTGTTGGTGTAAAACCTTAAGTGATAAGGTATTACACGGAAATAGGACAAATCGTCAATTTTCAAGAACCCCCTGAATTCTATGGCATTTAAGTGAATTTCAGAGTATAATCAAAGTTCTAGATCACTTCTTGTTGACTTGTCGTTGGCAGTTTTTGCCTAAAGGTAAGAAAACGGATTTTCAAGAATAATCATGAGCGCTGTCTCACATATCTTGAACGCCATTCAAAAAGGCGATGACCGGAAAGGGGATTATCCATGTTCAAGTTTAGAATGATTGTAATCGTGTTGGTGTCGGTTTGTGTGTGTTCCACTTCTGCCTGGGCAAAATACGGCGGCGGGCATGGTACGGAAGCTCAGCCCTATCTTATCGCAGAACCAAATGATATTCTCGAAATGAGTAATGATCCCAATAACTGGGACAAGCACTTCAAGCTCATGGCGGATATAAATCTGGCCCGGGCAGAGCCGAATGTCTTTACCATAGCCCTGATCGCTCCAGATACGGATAACACGAACAAAAGTTTTAAAGGCACACCCTTTCCGGCGTGAAGGATTATTCTTTGTAAAATTCATAGGTTTGAATTTCAAATGGGAAATATCGGATTAAATGAAGAAACCATATTATGTTTACTCGACGAAATCTCAGTTTAAATAGGAGGCACAATCATGTTCAAAAAGACAAAAATCTATTCACTTATATTGGCAACTATTATGTTGTTATCTTTTACAACGTTCGCCCAGACCATTCCGGAAATAACGGACCTTTCGGCAACGTCCGGGCCGGGTCCCGGGGAGATAACTCTCCGCTGGTCAGTACCGATCTTTGAAAATCCGTCATCCTCGGCAGATTTCGACTGCGCATACGAATTCCGCACAAGCACAGAACCTATCGACAATGGCAACTGGGATCAGTCTGACTCAACAACAGGAAAGCTAAAGCCAATTATAGGTTTGTGTGCTTCAATCCAGCTTGACCTATACGTCAGTTCGTATGTCGACGAATACCTCATAATCCATGGAGATGAACCAGTTTTGCGTGCATGGCTGACAATTCAGTACGACTGTTTCAATTTTTATTTTCCCGGTGCCACGGGGCTTAGAGACGAAACGATAGATTTCGAAATTTATTATCCCGGTGCAAACGGCTCACTTGTTTACACCGGTTCAGCCCAGACAAACAGTTCGGGAAAGGCTGAAATTTCCGATATAGGAGATCTTTACGACGATCCCGAGGGGCTTGGTCAGTGCAGTGAATTCAAGTTTCACTTTAAAGCGAAATGGGAGGGTCACTCTATCGGCGGTGCAGCAGGGTCGATCATAGTCTCAGGGGACAAGGAAGATACCGTTGATCAGTATCTCTGTGACGCACAAATACTGATCCCGCCTTTGCCTAACTGGAGTGAGTTTGGGGGTGAATACCATTATAGTTTTCCGAATTCCCATTGTACGTTCTTTGTTCCGATGAAGGCTCTGCCCTACGATAAACTCGTAAATGTTCAGCCTGTCATATCGCCGCCG
This sequence comes from Sedimentisphaerales bacterium, assembly GCA_016934515.1. Classification (GTDB taxonomy): domain Bacteria; phylum Planctomycetota; class Phycisphaerae; order Sedimentisphaerales; family SM23-30; genus JAFGSR01. Next base: position 14,464 of record JAFGSR010000144.1, on the reverse strand, counting down.
GGACCGACAGGTATGAGGCCAGGTGTTACCGGTGCGCTTGAAGCATTCACGCTCGAACCTGTTGGTCAGCCTGTTTTTGCAACGCCCATCAGCGTTTCTTTAGAATACGTTCCGGAGCTGCTCACCAACCCTGACCAGCTTGCGGAATCTTCCCTGATGGCATACTGGTATGATATCTTCTTTTAATGGCTCCTCCTTCTTACAACCATACAGACTAATCCCTGTCATTCCCATTCCAAGTCCCACCCCAGTGCCACCTGACTTATATTCCTGTTTTTACCCAAAAACAGGAATATAACTCCTTGATTTCAACATATTTACACCACCATAAAACAACCACTGATGGTTGTTTTGACGACTTTTATGAACCAACAAAACGACACCATGACGTTTTTCCAAATTGGAAAATCTGTCCAATTCTGCCCCACCTATGGATGAAATTCAACCTCATAACCTATTGAGTCTTTGAACAAATATTTTATTCTTTTGGGAGTTGCGGCAATATTATTTTGAGTTATCTTTTTGAGAATATAAGAAAATGCACGGTTTCTATCTTCAGAATTTTTGCAGAGGTAGTTTTTGTTGCAGATGATTAAAAGGTTTTCTTGTTCTCCCCTTTTTCACTGAATCAACTGTTAATACTTCTCCTTTGTTGTGCATTGTAATAATTCCTATTTTTGCCTTACAGTCTTCAATATTACATTAAATCTTAAACTATTCAATCGTCTTCGAAGTTCTCTAAGCAGAGTTAAAGTTGGCTCTCCTTCTAATTTTTTCTTACTATCATAGCCCATCCAAATCATTACAGGTTTGACCTTCATGCACCACTCCAACATTGTATTTATATCAAATTCTAAAACAGGTTCTATAGTTATCATTTTCATATGATGCTTAACTTTTAAAAAGTCTTCAAATCTCTTTGATACTTTAGGAGCTTTACTTACCTTCTTTGCAAGGGCATCTCTGTTGGTTTCAATGGTAGTTCCTAAAATCAAATTATCAGGAATGGATTTTATACGATTAAATGTTATTGGATTTTTGGATTGAAGTAAAAAGGTTCTATCAGGTTTTTCATCTATTCGTTTTAAGATTTGTTTGAGATAAGGAGTAGGGCAAAAAGATATATCTCCATTAGAACAGACAAATATAAATTCTCCCTTTTTGGTTATGGGGAGATACTCATCCAGTCTCTCTGGATGATTATGAGGAGTCCAACTGGAGCATTTGGGACAATTCCTTTTGCCAGTCTTTGGGTTGATTGCATTTGAGTATCTTTTGACTTGTGCTTGGAAAGAGGTTGTACAATAAACACATTTGAAGTTGCAACCACAAAACGGGTTCCATTGCTTTACTGAGGCTTTATACATATTTTTCCTTGCCGCTTTTTTAACCACTGAAAAGTCTCCTAATTTTGGTAGATAGAAAATCCATAGATGTTGAGCATTATAACATAATACTTACATTAAGTCATTTTTACCTTGGAAATACATGTATAGTTATATAATTCCTGTGTCTATAAGAGACTATCAGATTCAATCTTTAATCAAAAAAGTATTTTTCAATGGAGACACAGGCTTTCTTCGTTAATTTCGGTCTTCGCTTAAGGTAATTGTCAGTAACATCTTTGACTCGATGTCCCATTAAAAATCTAATTTCATCAACGGTGCATTCTGCCTCAGCGGCAGCGGTTTGTGCAGCATCTCGTATATGTTCAAATTTTACAGCATGATCAACACCTGCCTTTTTCCTTAATCTTCTCCATATGCCACCAATGCTATGTGCAGAATATTGTCTCCCGGCATAAGTGACAAATAGATAATCGTAATTATTTGGATTTTCCTTGTTCAGATTATTAATAGCTTTAACTGTTCTGTCCCATAAGATAGCAACCCGAGGTACTCCTGTTTTTCCCCGATCCATTATAAGGGTTTGCTTTTTAATATTAATGTGAGATTTTTTAATATCACAACAGTCTTGTGGATAAAGGGCTGAATTGGCAGCAAGTAGAATTATGGCTTTTTGTTTTGTGTTTGCTACATTTAATATCTTTATATAATCTTTCTTGTCAATTGGATTAGGATTCATTTTTGCTTTATTCGGATATTGAAATTTTTTACAATAATCCAATATTCTCTTCAAATCATCGATATACTCAACATTACGAGATTTCGTTGCGTAATTAAAAATAGTTTTTATTTTATCAAATCGATGTTTAATCCAGGTCGGTCTGTGACCTTTGTGATTATATATTTCATATATTTTGTCTTGGTATGTTAATATATGATTTAGTGAAATATCTCTTGCATTATTAGCATCTATGATTTTGCAGAATTGCTTCCACCATCTTACGGAATCATCTCTTTCACTTTTTCTCAGTGGCTTTATCTTTCGGTTAAAATATATATTACCGATTTCTTTCAATAGAAGAGGTTTGGGTTTAGGTATAAGGTCATCCAAATAGCCAATTTCTTCTACCCCTGTCATTCGTGCAACTTTTTGTGGATTACATCGGAGGTCATTTTCAACTGTATTCCAATAGATGTCCTCACGAATTCCGACTAACCGTTCTCCTGTCGTAATATCATACGTGTCGTAAACAATTTTCTCATCTTCAGGGATATTTTTCCATTCGACAAACCCATTGTCAGTAGTCCTTACTTTAGGTAATGCGATATCAGCGATATCAATTTTTTTTTATAGGTTTATCACCCTCTTGTGCAGATTTCCAAATTTCAAACTGCTTTATTGCAGTTTTTCTGTCTTTTGAAAAATGCTGACGTTTTCGCTTACCTGTATTTTTATCAGTGTAGTTTGTGTAATGGTATGCTTTTTTAGTCTTCTTATCTTCGTAATAACATAGACCAACAACGGTTACCCCGGAAGAATCCTTGATGTAATTTCCTTTTGGACCAGTTTTTTTGGACATCGCCTACACCTTGATTATTTGCAGCAATATTAACAAACCATAACGGATTAAATTAAACAAGAAAGAGAAGAAAAAGTCAATACAATCGTCGAACCAAACCGTCGAACCAAAAATATATGACTTATAAAGACTTGGTATGTAAAGACTTACAAAACCGGAGGAGGAGGGATTCGAACCCCCGGAACCTTACGGTTCAACGGTTTTCAAGACCGTCGCCTTAAACCACTCGGCCACTCCTCCAGGTATTAAAAACCAACCCAGAGCATTAATTTGTCGGATCGGCCGCTGGTACCGATCCCTTCCAACCGGGCCAGCATACCGCTTTTCCGCTTCCAATGCAAGGTGCCACAATTCGAACACAGGAAAAACTAGAAATTGTAGCGCACCGAGGTGTAAATGTTGGTGTTGTCGTGAAATTGGCCAAAAAACGTGTGGTTGTATTCGCCCAAAAAAACGTTCGCCCCAGCTTCGACCGCCAAGTCATCGCTGATTTTGTAATGCACGTTCGGACGCAGATAGGAGTCCTGGTCGGTGGGCGAAAAATAGCCGAAAATCCCCACCCTCAGATTCTGGTTCAACAGCAGCTGGGTCAGCCGCACCGTTATCAGATGTCGGCTGCGGTCGCGGCTTTTGGCACCTGCCGGCAGACTGTCACGATAATTATCGTAGTCGGTCATCTGCTCCACATAATATTGAATCGAACCGGTCAACTCCTTGGCCAGTTCCTGGGTGTACCCAGTCAGAAAACGCAGCTCGGAATTTTTCACCATCGGATCGCTGCCGTTCTGGTCGTCGTCGCTTTCATAATACCCAACCTCAAAATTACCAATCCCCTTGCCCAGCGCCCCGCGAATGCTGCCGCCATAAACGTTCAGGTCCGGGAAAATCGCCTGGCCGCGCAGGTTCATCCCACCCGGACTTTTCCAGTAGCCCCGATAACCGTAAAGTGCCAGCTCATAATTTTCAATGTTCCGGTAAATCCGCATCGCCAACTCATCGTCGCCAAACCAGCGGTTGGGCTTGTCGGTGTGCACCACCGCATCCTCACCCGAAATCCGCCCCAACCCATCGTTAAAAAACGAAATCCTTTCGCCGTTGATGAATCGGTCATGATCGAAACGAGGCGTGTAAACGAAATCCAAATTGGCCCAGTCGCTGAAAAAACTCAACTTGGCTGCATCCGAAGGCGCCTTAAGGTATTCACTGTCGCGACCGATCAGAAAAGATTGCCAGTCCTTGGGAAACAAATCGTTTATAAACAACAAATCACCCGTACCCCAGGTCAATACCTGACGACCGATCTTGGCGTCCACAAACTCCAGCGGACTGCAGGCGAAATTTGCTTCGCGAATATCAAAGTGCGTATCACCGGTAACAAAATCGCCGAGAGTATCACCCTTGAATTTCAGATTGCCCCATTCTGGAAACGCACTCAGGTCCAACTGCAACCGCGTCTCCATCACCGACATATCCTTTTCGTACTTGTCCTCCAGCAGCCGAAATCCACCCCGACCTTCCAGAAAACCGTGCACCTCAACATCCGATACGAACGACTCCGCCTGACGGACAATCCCCGCCCAGTTGGGATCTTCACCCGCCGTTACTGAATCCCATCCCCCGGTCACCAGAAAAATCGCTGACATTATCACCTTTTTATACAATTGTTCTAACCTCGCTTGTATTTACGATATTGAATCCAACTCCACTATTGCATATGCGTCGATGCCCGGCATCTCCAGTGTTGCTCCTGCACCATTCTTACCTGAAACTTTAATTTCCATCGCTGCGGGGCGTCCCGGAATATAAATTCTACCTCGCGCTTCCCAACCGACAATTTTTTCTGGCAACCGCAGCTTCCATCCGCCCTTAACCTCTTCGCCGTGATTAACTACATGTAAAATCAGTTTTCCGTTTGCCGACTTGTAAGGCCTGACCTCTATGAAACGTGCCGCGGTATTTTCACTCTCTACTACCGCAAATTTCTCAGCCACCTTTTCCTCTATCTCCCGGAGAATTTCATCGTTGTTTTTCGCTATAACCAATTGCCCTTTGCCTTTATCCGCCTTTAACTGTTCCCTGACCGAAAAAGGCCGCTTGCGCCCTATCTCATCACAATCACCCAGATCCAACGTCGATATCAGCACCCCACCCGCTCTGACCCAGTCGCTCAGCACCTTTACCCCGGCAGCGCTCAAACTCGAAACCTCCTCCGCTACAACAACCTTGTACTGCGCCAGCTCTTTGGTATCCAGATAAAGATCGCATATCCCTTCACTGGCGATACCCGCTTTCCGCAGTTTCTCCAGATGACTGGGTATCATGGTCGTCTTCTGGTAATTAAAGGACCGCACCGATATTATCGAACTTATCGACCCCCAGTGCACCAGACCGTTAAAAAGTTCCGGATGCTCCGCCCGCAGAAAAAACAAATCCGCCAGCACCTTGCGCGAAGGCCCATTCTTTTCATCGTGCTGATCGAAACCATAATACACCAGCCACGGATTCGACAAATGCATCATGGTCGCCCCCGTCAGCCGACCCACTTCCCCCGGAGGCTTCAAAAGGGTAAAATCCTTCTCATCAAAAGTTCCCAGATAATTCCACAGCGGCCGATCCTTCGCCAGCGCCTTACCCACCACCATCTTCGCCGACATCCATACCGAATCCAGAAACCGCGATTCGCTCAGCACCAGGTCTTCATGCTGAAATTGCCCATCCGTCGCCAGCGACCAGTCATGCCACATATACTGCGTGTTCGCAAACAAAACCGGCTTCGCCTGGGTCTCTTCCACCAGTCGCCGCCGAAACCTCTCCACTGCCTCGGCCATCGACCGGCTGCGCCAGTGTATCCAGAGATTGTATAAATCCCCCGCCTCCGTGGGTATTCGTACTTCTTCCGCCTTTATACCGAAAAAACTTTTCGTTTCCGAGGCGAACCTCTGCTTTACATATTCCTTAAAATTACGTTGACAGCTATCACAATAACACGTTGGACTCGCCCCATTTTCTCCCCACATGAACTGGTTATTGTCCAGCATCACCGCGTCCGGATGATAACGCTTTACCAACCCCTTAGTGTATTCAATCGTAAAATCCAATGCCCCCGTATTCGGGCACAGCCACGGATTATGGTATATATTCCGCGTATCTCCCGCCGCATCGATCTGACTCCATTCCGGATGCTCCTTGCTCAGGTACCCCTCCTGCCACACCGGCCCGTGCCCGCAGTTGGTTATGCTGGTGTACATTATTATCCGATACCCTGCCCGTCGATATGCTTCCAGCGACCGGGAAAACTCTTCTTCCGTCAACACATACTGCGGCCCGGTATGATATTTCAAGGTCTCCGGCGGCACCACTATGATTGCGTTAAATCCGAACTTTCTTTTCAAGCGCTCCGGCAGATCCCCGATCTCCCCGTGCATAATATCCCACTGCGATTTCCCCCACGGCTGAACTATACACCCCTGCCGGGTCCACTCCCGCCCGCGAACCTCCAACGCCGGTATCGGTTCTTCCGGCGGCAGCGACCGCCACTGCCCCTGCCCCGCCAGGCTCACCGTTACCCCTAAACAAATAACAGCTAACCATGTTAAACGCACACTAACTTTCACCAGTACCTTCTTTTTATCTCACCGCTTCGCGCGGCGGCTTACGCAGATAACGCTCGGTGAAAATGTCGGCCAGGTCAATGTTGTATTCGATCTTGCTGAACTCCATCAGCGTAAAACTTTGCTTGTTCAAATCGGTTACTTTGGATTTTACCACCGTTGGGTACTTCCCAACAGTCTCCACCTGCAGCGATTCGATGATGCGATAGAGCTTACCCTTGGAATCGTAAAACTCCATCTTCATCGGCATGAAGTTTTTCTTGTCGATCCGCACATTGTAATAACTAAATTCCACACTCTGGGAGGTTTTCGGAGTGTTCTTCACTACATAAAATTCGTCGGTGGTTTCAATCAGCTCGTGCTTGTCTTCCTGCAAAGATCGGCCGGAGACGTCTTCGTAAAGAAAATCACTGCCGACAAAACTGGTCCGCTTATCACCCGCGGCGATTCGCTTGACCAGGTCCAGGCTGGGCAGGTAAAGCCACCGGTCGTCGTCTTTATCGATGTCGGCGTGCTTATGCACCATGAAAACCATCTTCCGCACGTCCGCCGGCTTGATGAAATACACAAAATAATTCTGATCCCCGCCGTCTTCTATGTCGCCGCGCAGAATATTAAACTCGCGGGTGCGGGTGTTCTTGGTAACAATCTTTTTCTTGCCGTCCTCGATCTTTTCCTCGTAATCGTTGATGATCATGTTCACCTGGGCCTTGCCGTTGTCGCCCTGGTAGTAAGCCATCAAATTGGCCTTGTTGACAATTGCCTCAACCGTCAGTTTTTTCTCCGGATTTTTTTCTTCCGCCGAACCAGCAGCACCTTCCACCGAAACAACTGAACTTGTCGATTCCGCCGAAACGCCCTCTGCCATCGCCTCCGGTCCCGCCGCCCCCACCGAAACCGACCAACTGAATATCATCATCAGAACTGTCATCTTCATTAAAAACTTAAGCATAATAACAACCGCCTTTCGTTTACCGTTTTAAATTTCAAGCCTCACCAGTCAAACAAGACTTATTTTTCATCTGCCCGGTTAGCGATTTCCTGAGTTTTGCACGCCTGTCGCCGGGAAATCACGCTGCAAACCAAAGCCATCACCGGCACAGCTGCAATACTGATCCAGGTCAATTTGCTCCAACCCACCACAGCGTATTGATGAATATTCAGCGCCACCACCAGCACCGTCGCCAAAGAAACAACTATGCAAAATCCGCAGTTGCAGGTCATCCCCCGCGGCTGCTCAATCCGCTTAAACAACTGCTTCTCGCCCAGCCGCAATATCGCCGGCAATACCAGCAAAGTTATCCCGCCCGAAACCGCCATGATACTGCACAACAAAAAGCCCACCGTCTTGTAAGGCATCAGCGGCGCCGCCAGCAACGGCAAAAATCCAATCGCAATCACCAGCACATTGCGACTGATCGCCCGCGCCGGCTCGCCAAACATCTCAACCACCGCCAGTTGCCAGGAACCTTTCTCACTGTAAGTGGACCGGGCCCGCTCCAAAAAGTGAATCGCAAAATCCACCGCCATCCCCAGCGTCAACGCACTGAGCACCGCCACCGGCATGTCGTAATCCTTACCCACCAGCCCGATCACGCCGTAAATCAACAAAATCGTCACCGTCAGCGGAATCATACATATCAGCCCCCACAACGGCGAGCGAAACAGAATCGACATCATGATGAACACCACCAGAAAACTGCCCAGAAAAGATTGCAGCATCCCCGAAACCATCTTGTCCTGCCAGACAACATTAATATAAGTCAGCCCCGCCCAGCGATATTGCATCGGCATCGGTGGCGGATTACTCTTGAAAAACTTCTCCATCGTCGCCACCACCTGGTTCATGTCCTTGTTGTCGCCGCTGGTCAACTGAACCCAGATATTCGCCTTCTGATAATCACTGGTAACTAGATGCCAAAGGTCATTAGGCTTGTGGCTGCTCTGGTATTGCAGCAGACACTCCGCCACCGCCGCCGAACTTTCCGGAATACGATAATTTTCCTCCCGCCCGTCGATCAACTCCTGATGAACTTTCTTCACCACGCCCGCAATCGAGTTGGACTTACCCACCAGCTTGCCGCCTCCGGCAGTCGCCCGCTCCAGGTGCCGCTGAACCTGTTCAATATACCGCAGCGCTTCCGGTTGCTTGAAAATCTTTAGCCTCTCCTTCTCCAACCCGAAAAACGCCGCCAGTTCAGTCCATGCATCGTAATCGTCATCACTTTTTGCCTGCTCAGCTAGCGCTTCCAATGCAACAATCAACTCACCCAGCAACCCTTCCTTATCGTTGCCCGCCGCTGCTTTTTCCTCGCTCGGTTTTTCCTTATCATTCGTAACTGATGCTTTTCCCTCGATCAGCTTTTCCTTATCACCCATAGACGCCGCTTTTTCGTTAAACAACTTTTTCGCCTGCTTACCCAACTCCGCAGCACCAGGATAATCCTGACTAAGTTTCTCAACCGCCTTATCCAGCCGACCGTTAACCGCCTCCAGGTAATCCGAACTCAACCCGTGCTCAGCTTGCCCCTCCAACACCAGGTAAGCCATGTAAGTCCCGCCGAAATGCTGATTCAGTTCAATATCCGCCTGCCGAATCGGGTGACTCTTACTGAACCACTTGACCGGATTGTCGTTAATCTGAATCCGACTCATACCCCAGCCCGCCACTGCCGCCAGAACCAACACCGCCAAAATAATCCCCTTGGCACCGACAAACGTTAACCGCCCCCCCGCCGCCAGCCAACGCCCCATCCGCCCGCCTTCGTGACCGTGCGCTGCTGCCGACCCAAAATTCGCCAGCGATTTTTCACTGAGCATCATCACATAAGCCGGCACAAAAGTTACCGTGAATAACCAGGCTATCAGAATCCCCACCGCCACAAACACCCCAAAAACTTGCACCGGCGGAATCGGCGTCAACGCCAACGATGCAAACCCCGCCGCCGAAGTCAGCGACGTGTAAAGCATCGGCGTAAACAAATGATGCATCACCCGGCGGATGGTCTTTTCCCTGCCGATTTTCGGATCGTAACGGTCGAAAAACTCCGACAGAATGTGCACCGAATCCACCACCGCAATCGGCATCAAAAAAATCGGTATCATCGAACTCATAATGTGCACCGGGTGACCCAACCCGATCAGCAATCCCATCGTGGTAATCACCGAAACCATCGCGATAATCATCGGCGAAATAACCAGCACCAGCTTGCGAAAGAAAAACAGCATCAGCAAAAAGATAACTATCATCGCCAACGGTGCCGAAACCGCCATCTGGATAAACATCTCTACCCCAAAGGTGTCCTCCGCCACCGGCAGCCCGGTAATAAAATACTGTTCCGGCCCATCGAACGACGCAATTTTTTCGTTCAAGCTCTTGTAAACCCGATAACTCAGGTCTTTACTCGTCAACGGCAGATAAAGACAAAGCGCCTTGCCGTCTTCGCTTACCAGCGTCCCCTTGAGCATCGGATTGGACATCGCCCGGTCGCGAATTTCCAACGCCTCCTGCGCTGTCTTCGGCGGCTGAGGCATCAGCCACTCGAACTTAACCTCCCCCGGCTTACCCTGGCTAATGTGGTCGACGGTTGATGGCGATAATATATCCACCTCAATCACCCCCGCCGCCCTGCCGCCCTCAACCTCTCCTGCCCCCCCACCATCCTGCTGTTCATCAGGCCAACGCAACGTCTTGGCGTATTCCGTCAACTCAAAAATCCTGCTCAGCGTCTCCGGATTAAATACTCCATCCGGATTCTCGCGGTTGACAATCCCCAGCACTACAATATCGCTAAGCGAAAAAGTCTTCTTGGCCTGGTCGTGAAAAATCCGAACCGCTTCATCCTCAGCCAACATGTTTTCCGGATCGGTATCGGTCTTGATCATCGGGATCATCGCCCCCAGCCCCAGCGTCACCAAAACCATCACGATCGTAACCATCCGATAATGCCGAATCGAAAAACTGCTTATCAATTCTCTCAGTTCCATAAAAACCTCAAATCAATAACTTCATGATTTTATACTATTCCACTACAAATTGTATCGGAAAGGACATCGACCTCGTAACCAGGCAGTATTTTTCCGCCAGTTCAGTAATTTTAGCCAGTTTTTGTTTTGCGTCGGGATCACTGGTTTCGACTGCAGCAGTTACTTTGGCCTGGCTGAATCGAAAACCACCATCATCCTTGACAACCTCACCTTCAGCCCGGCTGCTGTAAGAATCCACCGTCAGTTCAAGTTTCCTGGCGAAATACATGAATGTCATTGCAATACAACTGTTTAGCGAAGCGATCAGCAGCTCTTCCGGATTGGTGGTCTCTGCCGAACCGTTAAATTCCACCGGCGCCCCAACCGCAACGGTACCGACTCCACCTAAACTGGTGCTGAAGTTTCCATCCGCTTGACGATCTAATTGGTTTTTGAACCAGTGCATAATCACCTCTTAACTAATAAGGACTTGTTTTGGTATTTACCAAACACATTTTATTAGTTGTTACTGGGGCGTGTAAAGGAAAATGCCAGCAGTGCCCCCATCACTGCGCCGTAAATAGCTCCTCGAAAAGGATTCGCGGTCAGCGGGCAGGAACCGGAAGAACATTGGCCGAAATATCCCAACAACGCACCAGCCGCGGCACCGACGACGATGAATATAAGTATTTTAATCCACATGAGTTAAACCTCCGTTAAACTGTTTATATCGGCCACAAATAACTCGTAGCGTCGCACCGCTTATGTTCAGGAAAACGGACATGTCCCGGTAGGACAGGCATCACTTGCCTGCGACGAGGAATCCTTACATGCAAATGTGGAAATTTTCTTTTTCATTTCCACATTTTTACACTCCGGACAGTTATGCTTAACCGCATTTCTCGATTTTTCCAAAAATTCCTCTACGTAGCCGCATTTCTCACACTTGTACTCATATATAGGCATCTTTAACTCCTGTTTAATATAATTGTTCAATAATAAGTTTCTATGGGGTTTTTATTTCTGTCAGACCACAGAGCATTAGTATCTTACACAACTCCTTAGGTTGATCGTGCAGTCCCTGAATATGTAAATCGCCTCCGGCTTGCATTAACTCACGCTTCATCATTATAAACTGGGCAAAGGCAGCCGTGGTCATCATCTCCACACCGGACAAATCAAGAATTACGTCAGCAGTAACTGCAGCATCGATTTTGGCCTTCCAAAAAAGAAGCTGTTTATAATCTAAAATCGTCTTCCCTATTTTTATTATTTTTTGGTCTGTTTTCATAAAATATTTCACGCTTATTCCAGTCAACTTCTCAATATTCTTTCGGATAAGTAATCAACCACCCGTTAAAACCGGCGGCCTTAAAATCGGAAGTACAAAATATTATTCCTTCAAAAGCCCTTCAAGCATAGCCGTTTCATCCTTTACCACTTTGCCGCCCATTACTTTGGCTATATTGCCGCCGAACATCTTGGCCATCAGGCCCATATTCATTTCCGATAAATACACCTTGCCGTCATCACCCTCCCAAACCGCCATGGTACAGGGCATCAAACATGAAACATGGCGGTCGGTAGCCAGAACGCTTTTAGCGTATTCAGCGTTGCATAGCTTAACCAGCTTAACTCGAGGCTTGAAATCTACTCCATGTTGAGCAAGAGATTTATTCATATCCATAGCTTGGCCGCCGGATACCACCCAACCATGTTCTGGTATCCGCTTCTCCAGAACCGCTACCGTCTCCTCAAAGCCCAATTTACATTCTTTAGTAACTATCATCATCGAAGGCATTGACATAAACATAATAATACCGCACAAAACAAAACCTATTACGCCACAAATAAGACCCACCAACCAGGATTTATTTTTTCCAGAAGTTACTTTATTCTGCATTTCATTATCCGACATTGCAATTCTCCTTATAACTTGAAAGTATAGGAATTTGTATTTCGCGGTTTCCGAAAACCGCAGCGACCAACGGAAGCGTCGAAAATCCCCGTGGATCGCAGCGAATCCCGTCCAGCCAAAGCTGGTAACTTGTTATTCATCAATTTTTTATGGTTTCATCACTATTAAACCTAACAGGGCTTTTGACATCGAACACGTTTTGTCACTTACTCAAAATGATCGATTCGCTACCCATAAAACGCTCTCGGATGCCGAAAAATCAGGTTTGTCGTTGATTTTTGCATAAAAAATGAGCATTTTTAATATGTTGTAACCTTTTGTAAAAACTATAGTTATGCAATTTTCATCTAAAAAAAGGTCAGTTTGAGTTACTTAATTTTGGCATTTGCTGGAGATGCAATCCAGCAGGCTCAGGACGTTGGGATTGGCTACGCGATAGAAAACCCGGTTGCCGTCGCGGCGGCAATCCAGTAAACCCTTGTCTTTCATCATGTTAAGCTGCTGGCTGGTGATGGAATGCTTGGTTTTCAAGGTGGCAACGATTTCACTGACGCATTTTTCCTCGCGGCCGATCAGAGCGACGATTTGCAGACGAACAGGGTGTCCCATGGCTTTTAATACCTCGGCAACACATTTTGCTTTTATTCTGTCCATCTAGCACCTTATTTTGTAAGTAGTTATATATATTGCATTTACGCACATTCAAGCTTGCCGGTATGAGCCAATTTCAACATATTACTTATTACTATTTTAGTATATAGTAAAAATCTTTATAAGTCAAGTAATTAATTGCTGCGATTAGAAAATATTGAGGAATCAAATGGGGGGAAATACTACACCGGGGAATTGTTTTGGGGATGTTAAGGTACTCAAACTGAACTTTTTTTAGATGAAAATTGCATAACTATAGTTTTTACAAAAAGTTACAACATATTAAAAATGCTAATTTTTTATGCAAAAGTCAACGAAAACCTGATTTTCGGCATCCTAGAGCGTTTTTGGGTAGCGAATCGGTCATTTTGAGTAAGGTAAAGGTTTTGCACCAGGTTCGATGACTCGAACTGTTCGAAATAATTGTTTTAGGGGATGTAATTAATGCGAAGTAGCAATATTTGGTGTATTATGGGGATTTTCGTGACAGGGGTAGTATATTCGAGAAAGTATAAGGGATCCTCTCTTTTGCAGGGAATTACGAAGGGGTGGTGATATTGGGTGTATAGTTAAGCGTTTTAAGCAGAAACCATGCACGGTTGGAAAGAGGGCGAGGCCGACTGTTATTGTGGATTCTTATGGTTCGTTAATGGGCCAAAAGCAAAAAGGATCAAATATAAAATTTGAACTGCCAATCCAGCAGCCAGTCGTCCTGATAGTCGATGCGGGGCATCCATTATTGGGCTGAAAAGAACGCCGAAATGGGCCGAAAATGAGGCGCGAAATTGTGGTTTTGGCTGTTAAGATAGGTAAGATGTAACGATTATAACGGGCCAAAAGCGCGACAAAAGTGGGCCGAAAATGAGAAAAGATGATATTCAGTCAAAAAACAGGAGCGAAAGTTGGGTGGTTTTGGGGTGATTTTTGCAGAAAGTTGGGGCAAACTTAGCGGTTTTTTGCAGAAATTTGCGATTTTTGAAAAGGGCTTGTCGCGCTTTTGGACACACTTATTTTCGGAGAAAAATCACGTAAATACTTATTAGACACTGATTTATACTGATTTTTGCTGAATGAAACAAATTATGGGTTATGGATGCTAGCGGTCGCGTTTATGGTTCGGGGTGGTTTTGCGGGTATTTTTAATGTAAGTCTTTATGAAACCACGGATTAACGCCGATTTGCGCAGATTTAATTCCTACTGCGGTGGTGGGGTATAATTTTGCCTGCGGCGGACAAAAAGTACAAAAGGGTTTGAAAGGATTAATCCCGACGAGCCGGGACGAAAACGCAGGATTTGTTTAAATTAAAAGGATCAACTCGGAAAAAGTTGGTTGATTGAGAGGAAAAAATGGTTTATTGCCCGGCTAAAGTTTATCGCCTTATTGCCACCGG